>JACDHR010000409.1 GCA_013820915.1 Gemmatimonadota bacterium | reverse complement strand
GGCGGTGATGAGCATCGGCAGGAACTTTGGCAGACTGCTCGCGCCGATCAGCACGGCTTTGTAGCCCGCCACCGTGGCCTGCGACGACAGCACGTCCATCGACTGCGCGCGGGTGATGCGGGGTACCCGCTCCAGCGCCAGTGGGCGCACTCCGCGCGCGGCGAGCCGCTCGACGAGTTCGTCACCGGCGGCCGACTGCAGCATCCCGACGAGCACCGCACCCGCGGGAACGAGGTCGGCTTCCTCGGCGGTAGGCCGCTGGACACGGGTGATAACGTCCGCATCCGTGTAGAGCGTCGCCACATCCTTTGCGAGCACTGCGCCCACCGCCTCGTAGGCATCGTCCGTGAAGTGAGCATCTGCCCCGGCACCCCGCTCGATCCAGACGCTCACACCGGAACGAACCAGCCTGCCTACACTGTCGGGCACCAACGCTACGCGCTGCTCACCAGGCGCGGTTTCTCTGGGTACGGCGACCTTCACCACGGGAACCTCGCTGAAGGAGAGTGCGGAAACGGAGCTCGCCGGTACCCTCGCAATCCGCCGGGCACGACAATCGGGTACCCCATACTGTAGAGGAGCCGGTTGTTCGGGCAAGTCTTTCGTAGATCAGGCGGACACTGCGGGGGCGGGTGGTGCGAGGTGGGCCAGGCGCTCCGGCGGCGTCATTGCCCGGGAGAGATCTCTCGAAATACTGCTCTCTCCCCCTCTGGATCAAGGGCGGAGAAAGCCGTGTGCTGAGTGTATTTAGCGATATTTCAGCCACTTGGCCCAACGGGTGTTTTCGTGCTATACCTCGGACTCGCCCAACTCAGTTCGGGACGGCCTGACGGATGTATTGGTGGATCCGATCCGCGTTTTCAGACAGGACGGAGAAGTTCTTTTCCGCCACGTCGGTGAAGCGGGCGAGCGTTTTCCGCGAGATGTCCTGCTGGTCTTGAAAGATCCCGACGGTTCGGTGCGGAACCTCCCATTTCTCGAACTGGTGGAGTGTGATCGTGGCGTCCTTAACCTTGTCTTTCGTGGTCAGCGCAAAAATGCACAGCGGAATATCCTTGGCTTGAACGTACCAGTCTACAGGGTAATGCCCTCCCCGAGCCAGGTTTGGATGGTGCCAGCCGGAAACGCGGAGTTCGGCAGGAATGATCCGCTCCAGCAAATCACGTAGTTCTTCCCGAAATGTGCTCCGTACCTGTTCGCGGGTGACGCGCTCCACGTCCAGCGAATCCGCCAGCCGCCGCGCCACCTGCACCACCGGCACGTTGCCCTCGGCGTCCAGCTCGCCCAGCTCCACGAACATCCCGCTGATCTTGGACAGGAACAGATCCCCCGCCTGCCCCTTCATCTACAGGTGCTCGCGGGGGAGGAGCCTGGCGCCGTCGCGCTTAGCCCAGAACCAGAGCGATTGCGTGCGCGCCGGGTCCACGAAGATGAGCAGGTTCTCGTGGTGCAGCCTGGGGATCTCGCGGTGGATCGCGGCGCGCGTTCGCGCATCGGGGATGCCGCCCTCCGCCTCGATCTCGATCACCACCACCCCGCCAAGCTCCGCGACATGGCGCCGCGTGTACGCGGTGCCGTCCAGCGCGGCGGGAGCGAGGCGCCCGTCCCTGGCGCGGTTCCACCCCAACTCCTCCACGAACAGCTCGCGAAAGGCGAAGTCCTGCAGGTGCTGGCGGGTGCGCGCGGTGTCGATGGCCATGAGATCCTGTGCGTGTCGGGCGGCTAAAGCCGCGGCAAGCCAAAAGCAAGTCCGCCTTCGCGGACTGAAAAGCGGTTCCGTCGCCGAAGGGCGACATGTTGTTCCTGTTGCAGCAAATTCATTTGCCCGCAACTCATTCACTCACCGGGAATCGCGGTGTCGGGCGGCTAAAGCCGCGGCAAGACAAAAGCAAGTCCGCCTTCGCGGACTGAACGGCCGCGGAGTCGCCGCAGGGCGACTTGCTGTTCTTGTTGCAGCGAATTCATTCGCCCGCAACCGGCGGCTCCAGCATCGAAAGCAGGCTCCCCCCGGCATGATGCCGCTCCTGGTTGGCAATGTAGGCGCGCACCGGCGAAACATGCGAGCGGGAAACCGTGAAGGCACCGTACCCGCCCTGCCACCGGAAAGGGTACCCATCCTCGGCCAACCGGAGCGACAGCAGCCGCGACGAGGCGCCTTTGACCTGCTTCACCAGCCCGGCGACGCAAACCGTGGTGGGGAAGCGGACCAGCAGGTGGACATGATCGGGCATGCCGCCAATCGCCAGCGCCTCGGCGCCCATCTGCTCACACTCCGCGCGCAGGCTGTCGTAGGCAGTGGATTGCGCTTGGGGAACGAGCAGGGGGAGCCGGTCCCGGGTTGCCCAAACCAGGTGAAGGTACAGCTGGGTGTAGGGAGCGCGCATCGCGTTTCCGGGGTGGGCGGCTAAAGCCGCGGCAACGACAAAGGCAAGTCCGCCTTCGCGGACTTCAACGGCGGCGGAGTCGCCGCAGGGCGACTTGCTGTTTCTGTTGCAGCGAATTCATTCGCCCGCAATTCTTCAGTACGAAACGGCCGCGATGTCGGTCCGCGCGAAGTCATCGCCCACAAACAGCAGCGGCTCGCCGAGTGCCCGGGCGAGCGCGTAGGAGAAGCAGTCGCCGAAGTTGAGGCGCGCGGGGTGGCGACCCTTGCCGAAGCGGCGGAAGGCGGAGCGGGCGATCTCAGCGTGCGCGGCGGTGAGGGGGACGACCTCCACACCCAACTCGCGGAGTAGCGCGTCAAGATCGCGCTCACCCGCATCCCCGAACCGCCGCTGGACGATGATGCCGGCCTCCACCACGGATGCGGCGGACATCCGCCGACTGGAGGCCGCAACGGTATGGATTGCTAAACTGAGCCGTGTGGCCGCCGGTTCGACTTGCAGGATCGCGATGACGGCCGACGTGTCGAGGACCATGCTCACGTCGGAAGGCCGTTTTCGTCGTACCCGAGCAGCTCTTCGTCCGTGCCGGTCTCCAACACCGGAAGCTGGGCGACTCGCCGCTGGATCTCGCGAATGCCTTCCAACCAATGCTCGAGATCATCCGTGCGGCCCGTCTCGCGCACAAGACGGTCGCGCAGCGCGCGGGTAACCGCCTGTGTCACGCTCTCTCCCGTGGTCCGCGCCAGCTCGCGCGCGAGGCGTTCCGTCTCCGGGTTCTTGATACTGAGTGCCATGATGTGCTCTCCTTTGAACGGTTGAGGTAGAAATATGCCTGGATTCTACCTTGCCGACAACCGGTTGATCCGTCCCCGGCTCATCTCCGCGGCTCGTACAGCCCCAGCGAGCAGATGATCTGCGGCTCGCGCGCCTGCTCCCCGTCGTCCACGATGCTGAGGCGGTCGTCGTCGCGCAGGGCGATCACCAGCTCGGCGAGCTGCGCATCGTCGATCCCGCCGCGGAGCTGCCGGTTCAGCGTGTCCGTCGCGGCGGAGCGCAGCGGGTAGCGGTACACGTCGTCGATGGCGCGCGCCACATCCGGTGTTTCCATCAGGGTGCCGCGCACCTGCTCGGCGTGCCGCTTCAGGCGCTCGTAGACGCGCCCGAGCTGCCCGCCGATCGCGGCCGTCTCGGACGCCCCTCCGGCGCGCAACGGGCCATCTGCAAGATGCGCAACTGCGACTGCGTGACGGTCTTCCCCTCCCGATCCACCCAGGCGAGCGCGTCGTTGTTATCCGCGGTGCGCATGTAGAGGAGCACCCCCTCCGGATCCGCTTCGGTGCCCGCATGGGCGCGGGCGGAAAGGACCACTTATGCCCGGGCGACTGAAGTCGCGGCAACGAAAACGGCAAG
>JACDHR010000408.1 GCA_013820915.1 Gemmatimonadota bacterium | reverse complement strand
AGCCACCGCTTCGCGGAGTAGCACCGGAAGGTGTCCGGCATCATGCCTCCCGGAGCGTTCACATTTTATGTTCCCACTGCAGTCGTTCGTCACTCGAGCCTGGCAGGTGCTATGCGGCAGTCCGAGCCTGTGGTTCACAGCCATCCCGAAATCCTCTCCGGCACGCCGGTATTCGTCGGCACGCGTGTGCCGGTGCGCACGTTGCTCGACTGCCGGGAAGCGGGCGACACACTGGACGACTTCCTTGAGGACTTTGCCGGCGTCAGCCGTGAACAGGCCGTGCAGTTCCTCGAGCAGGCAACGGAGGCATTGCTTTCGCAGGTTGCGTGAGCAGTATCCGTCGCGTCTTGCTGGATGAGTGCGTGCCGCGAACGCCAGCGTTCCGGACGATCCATCTCTCGCTCCTTCAACATCTTACCTCCGTCTCTCCGGACCCCTTCAATGAGGAACGACCCTTTCAGGGTCGCGGCTGCGGGGGTGGATCCATTCCACAAACCCAGGGCTTCGCCCAGGGCTGGTGGAAGGAACCTTTTAGGTCCGCAAGGCATCGTGCGGTTCACAGAGGATGTGAGGTTGGCTGGGAACGTCGGCCTGATCCGGCCCGAAGGGCGGCTTCTGTCAGCCCGGGCCAAAGCCCGGGTATTTCGTGTAGATAAGGATTCCGGCCCTGAAAGGGCCGTTCATCCTTCGACATGGCCCGGCGATTCAATCCCACACGTAGCGTTCGTCCCATTCGATCGCGTAGCGCCGCAACCATTCCCGCAACTCGTCTTGATGCGACTGTCTGGCGTGGTGTTCGGGTTGACGGCGGATGTATTTCCGGACGGCCTCGATGTTGGATTGGCTGACCGAGAACGCCGCGTATCCGCCCTGCCAATGAAATGGGATCGGCAACTCGCGTGTCTGGTTCACCCATGCCGATGAGGTAGATTTGATCTTGCCGACGGCATCGGCAATCGTAATGGTTCGCCCCCACTGAAAAAGCATGTGGACATGATCCGCCACGCCGCCCACGATCAACGACTGGCACCCGAGATGGTTCGCGGTGCCGCCCAGGACATGAAACAGTTCGTCCCGCCAATCATCGGCCAGAAGCGCGTCTCGGTTCTTGGTGGAGAAAACGACGTGGATGTAAACTTTCGCCAATGATTGGGGCATGAACGAATCCTCTCGTTTTCTTCAGCAGGTCGCGCAGCTGAGCGGTGGCCCACTGGCGAAAGACCGTGCCGCGCGGGCGAGCGGTAGCAGAGCCGCACCGCTCCCGCCTGCGCCACCGGAGCTGCGCCATCTCCAGCAGCTTGAACGCCATCGTGAGCCCTCGGTGCCGGGAGCCCGCTCCCTTCGTAACTCGCTGCAGGAGCCGGACCGCCCGCGAACGCAGACTCGGGTAGGGTTGCTCGTCCGGATGTGCAGCCAGTGCTCGGCCGGGAAATCGAAGAACGCGAGCAGTTCGTCCTGGTTGCGCGTCAGCGCATCGATGGCCTTCGGGTACTTCGCACCGTATTCCGCGCGGAACTTCTCGATTTCCTTCTCTGCCGCGTCCCGACCCGGGGCGCTCATGATCTCCTTCAATGTGGCCTTCGCCCTCAGCTGCAGACGCTTCGGCAGCTTATTCAGCACGTTTACCGATGCGGTGCACCCAGGCGCGCTGCGCGCGCGTCTGGGGCCCCACGTCGCGCACCGCCGCCCGGAACCCGAGGGCGCCGTCACCCATGGCGAGTGCGGGTGCCCGCATGCCGCGCCGGCTCAGTTCCCGGAGCACTGCGCCCCAGCTCTCGGCAGACTCGCGGTAGCATCAGCTCCCAGGTGCCGTCCGGGCGCACGCCCATGATGACGAGCGTGCAGAGACGATCTTCCTCGAGCCGGATGTTGAAGTGAACTCCATCCGCCCAGATGTAGACGGAGTCCCGCTCGCTCATGTCGCGCGTGCGGAAGCGCTGGTACTCGTCCACCCAGACCGAGAGCAGACGGCTGAAGTTCGCCGGCGAAAGTCCGGCGGCCTCCTCCCCGAGAAGCGCCTTCAGTGCCTCCTATAAGTCGCCGGTCGACGGCCCCCGCAGGTACAGGATCGGCAGCACCTCGGCCACCTTCGGCGATCGCCTCATGTATGGCGGCAGAATCGCGCTCGTGAAGCGCTGCCAGCTCCAGCACCGGCGAGTCGGTCATCTATGTTGGGCGACCCGTGCTCTGGCCAATAACTGGCATCCTTGGCTGCGCATGGCGCTCGTCGAGTCCGACGGCTTCGGTTTGGAGGTCTCGTACTACGCGATCGGCAACGACGCGAGATCCTCCTTGCGCTACGCTACCTCTGGCGGGGCGACGGCCTGCTGAACCCTCACGTCATGAAGTGCCCCCATCTTCAGGGCGGCGCGGTCTCCGATTGGGACGACCAGCCCGAGGAGCTGTTCAGGGTGCTCGCCCGCGCTCTTGGGCCGGAATGCGTCGCCGGGGAGTACGCTACTCGGGGTTTTGACGTTTCGCTCAGTGTGAGCGCCGCCGAGTACATGGCTCGGTCTGAGGATGAGCAGAGGAATCACTTCGAGGTGGAGGCCGAGATCGGCGCGTATACGTTTAAGGACGGCAGAGGAGGCGATGCGGGGAGCCTGCATCTGCGCCTGCTGGTGGAGCGCCAGGCGCTGGACGCCTTCGCTCGCGACCTCAGGGCCGACTATGATGCCGCCCGGGCGAAGCGTGAGAGCCGATGAATAACGATCACCGACCGTCCCACTCCCCTCCCATCCCGACGGACGAGGAGCTGTACTTCGAGGCTCGGCACCGGGTGCTTGAAGGGACCTGGGACGCCGAATCGAAGCTGGAAAAGATCGCTTTCACGCTCGGTGAACCCGATGTTGGCTGGATCGATGCGACGCTCCGGCTTGAATCCGACACGTTCCCGATCTCTCTTTCGGACGTGTACCCGCCATTCCAGGAGATGCTCGCATGGCTCGAACGGCTCATTCCCGACCGCTCGCCCGGTGTGCTTCGCATCCACGACGAGTACAGCGACCACTTCTTTCGAATGACCCGCATCGGAGAAGGCGATGTCTGTCTTTTCGAGTACGTGCTGCCCGTCTACCCGCCCGGTGGGCTCTACCGGCGCGCTCACGTCAGCTTCAACGCGGCGGTGAAGGAGTTTCGCGCCGCGCTGGAGTACCTGATTTCCATCGACTTCGAAGCCGAGGAAGAAAAGGAAGAGGGGTCGAGGGTTTGGTTCAAGCTGAACCCCAAATCAGACGAGATTATCCGCCTCGACCTGTCGACGATTCGCACGTTCTTGGCGGGGCAGGACGCTTGATCGTCGGGGCTGGCGCAAAGGCCAGGTAAATTGGTCGGGACGTATTGGACACCCCGCGTAGGGCGAAGACGCGGTGGGAGGTGACGCGGCCGCTGCGGAGCCGGCGAGAACTGCGAGCCACACCACCTCCCCGCCGGTGCGGCATGTGGCATCGCTCGATACCCGGGTCGCGCATGCGTCGCAGCTCAAGCGCGAAATCCTCCCGGAGCCGGAGGACATAGTCAAAGCGCGCGAGGACATCCGCAAATACTAGCGGAAACAGAAAAGCACGCGAGGCGGTCTCAATTCAATGAGACCGCCTCGCGTTGGAACCGCAGGCCAACTACGGCCGCGTGGTGCCGGGCATAGTACCGGCAGACCCGTGTTCCGGAAGGGTCGAGCAGGCGATAGGCTGGTCGCGCTCGGGCTGAGCACCTGGAGCGAATACCGCAGCAATGTGATTGCCGTCCAGGATCAGGTGCGGTGCGTGACCCACATCAGTTTGGCTCTGGCCTTGTCCC
>JACDHR010000407.1 GCA_013820915.1 Gemmatimonadota bacterium | reverse complement strand
GTATATGATACCACCCCGAGGGGCCGAAGTCAAGGGGGCGAGCCGGCTCGCTCGCATATCCGCACCTCACGACTCTCGCAGGGGGCAGTGAGTATAACCCGCTCCCACGCCGCGGTCAAGGGGGGCGTCATTCGGCCTCGTCACCGGCATGCTTCTGCCTGTCTATTCGCCCTCGGCCAGCTCCGCTTCATTCCCCCGAATTCGCTCCGCCCGCAGCTCCAGCCGCGGAGCCGGCAGGACGGCCTCCCATTTGTGCCACGCCGCCCCCTCATGCTCCAACACCGTCTGCAAAGCAACGGCGGCGTGAGCGAGAAGCGCATCCACATCTACGCCGAGGTACGCGGGTCGGAACGCTTCCAACTGGCGCTCCGCCTTGCGGAGCTGCGCGGCGATTCCTCTCGGATTTCCCCGCTGCACGTGAACCCATGCACTTGCGTAGAGGATCAGCCCCTTGTAGAAATCACTACGGCCGGTTCGCCAGGGCCGCTCCAGCACTTCATGGCTCTCCCAGTACGCGGCTCGGTTGAACAGATCGACGAAACGCTGGAGGGCGGAGGGGATCAGGATATGCATGGAACGCAACGTAGCCCCAGCTCGCTTTCGCCAGCAAGTCGTGCGCACGAGCGTACGGGCGTCAGCGGATCAGCCCGTCACACACTGCAAGCACGTCGGCGCTTGACCCATCGCACGACCCGAATTATCTTATCACTAAGATGAATACTGAACCGCTCGTGACATCCGGCTCCGAGCTCTCGGAGGGAGAGACCCGCTCGTTGAAGCTGTGGGTGGTGCTGGCGCGAGCGTACTCCGCCGTGAAGTCGCACTCGCTCGCGGACATCGAACGGCACGGGCTGACGGTGGGAGAGTTCGGGATCCTGGAGACACTCTACCACAAAGGGCCGATGCTGCTCGGTGAGGTACAGCGGCGAATCCTCGTCTCCAGCGGCGGAATCACCTATCTGGTCGACCGCCTGGAGCAGAAGGGGCTGGTAGAACGGCGGGAGTGCCCCGGTGACCGGCGGGCGCGGTATGCGGCGCTGACCGGGGATGGAGTAGCGCTGATCCGCGAAATCTTTCCGGAGCATGCACGCTGTATCGAGCGGGCGCTTTCCGGACTGAGCACAGAGGAGCAGGCCCAGGCGGCCACGCTGCTCCGCGTCCTTGGCCTGAACGCTACGGCGCTGGAGCCGCGTGGGTAGACCGCATCGACCGGAGCGCGGCGCAAGGGCGCGTGCCTGCCAGCCAGAGGCTCGGCACAACCTGCATGCGACGGCAGTCCCGCCACTGGACGGAGTTGGAAATGGATCTTCACGACAAGCAGCCCGTGCTTCGCGCTGGAGCCGCGCTCCCGGAGGCACGAGCAGCCATGGTTCTGGTTCACGGGCGTGGGGCTACGGCCGTCAGCATCCTCGAGCTGGCGAAGGCGGTGCATCGCCCCGGCTTCGCCTACCTTGCGCCGCAGGCTGCGGAGTTCACCTGGTACCCCAACAGCTTCATGGCGCCGATCGCCAGCAATGAACCCTGGCTGTCCTCGGCGCTGCGGAAGGTCGGCGCGGTGGTCGAGGAGATCGAAGGAGCGGGCGTCGCTGCCGAGCGGATCATCCTTCTCGGCTTTTCGCAGGGCGCATGCCTCGCCTCGGAAGTCGCGGTGCGGAATGCGCGGCGATACGGCGGAGTGGTGGCGTTCAGCGGGGGTGTGATAGGTCCGGACGCCACGCCGCGAGACGATGCGGAAAATGTTTGATGGCACCCCCGTGTTCCTGGGGTGCAGCGACACTGACCCGCATATTCCCGCTACGCGCGTTGCCGAATCGGAGGGGATCTTCCGCCGCATGGGGGCCGAGGTGACGATGCGCCTGTACCCCGGCATGGGGCACACGGTGAACGACGACGAGCTGGCGGCTCTGGAAGCGATCATGGATTCACTGCTGTAGCCGGAAGGAGTACGGAGCCCCGCATACCGACGTGGGCCGTCGAGACTATACGTCCGCACCCATCACCGCAATCCGGGCCTTTCCACGCGATCTTGATCTGGCGAAATTACAAAGCCGCCGCGCACTCGATCCGCGTGGCGGCGTTGTCGATCCTTACAGGCGCACGTTCGCCGTTTCCCATCCTGCATGGGCAGTCGTTCACCCGGGACCCCATCCGCATGAACAGCCGAGTTCGTTCTTTCGTCGCGGGGCTCGCCCTCGCGTCGGCCCTGCTGGGCTCCGCACCGTACGCCGCGGCGCAGCAGGAGATCACCGTCGAGCGGATCTTCAACACGTCCGACTTCCGCACGCGCGGCCTCCCCGCCGTGCAGTGGATGGCGGACGGCCGCCGCTACACCTTCGTGGAGACCAACCGCGAAGCGGGCGCGACAGACCTCGTGGCGGAGGACGCCCGCACCGGCGAGCGTACCCGGCTGGTCGAGGGTGCCCGGCTCGTCCCGGCCGGCGTCTCCGCGCCAATCGGGATCGAGGGGTACGAATGGTCCGCGGACCAGACGAAGCTGCTGATCTACACCAACTCGCAGCCCGTCTGGCGGCAGAACACCAAGGGGATCTACTACGTCTACGAGCTGGCTACCGGGAGGCTGACGCCGGTCTCCACCGCCGAGGGGTGGCAGCAGTTCGCCAAGCTCTCCCCGAGCGGTGACCATGTCGGCTTCGTGCGCAACAACAACATCTTCGTCAAGGACATCGTCAGCGGCGTGGAGACGCAGCTCACGCGGGACGGGAGCGACAAGGTCATCAACGGCACTTTCGACTGGGTTTACGAAGAGGAGCTGGGCCTGCGCGACGGCTGGCGCTGGAGCCCGGACGGGCGGCGGATCGCCTTCTGGCAGTTGAACCAGGCGGATCTGAAGCCGTTCTACATGATCGACGACCTGGCGACGCCCTATGCCGAGTTGATCCCGCTCCCCTACCCGAAGGCCGGCGAGCCGAACTCGCAGGTACGCATCGGGACGATCGAGATGTCAAGCGGAGGCATCACCTGGATGGACACGGGCGAGAACCCGGACATCTATCTCGCCCGGATGGAGTGGGCGGCCTCGCCCGGCGAGTTGGTGATCCAGCGGATGAACCGGCACCAGAACCGGATCGAGGTGATGCTCGCAAACGCCGCCACGGGCGCGAGCCGCGTTCTCTTCGCGGAGGAGGACAGCGCATGGGTGGACGTGGACAATGATCTCACCTGGATCCGCGGCGGCCGGCAGTTCCTCTGGTCCAGCGAGCGGGACGGCTACAAACACCTTTACCTCTACAACCGCAACGGCAGGGTGGCCCGGCAGCTCACGCGCGGCGCGTGGGACGTGGTCACCATGGACGCGGTGGACGAGAAGGGAGGCTGGCTCTACTTCACCGCCACCGAGCAGGGTGCGACGCAGAAGCAGCTCTACCGAGTGCGCCTGAACGGCGGCCGCGCGCAGCGGGTGAGCCGCGAGCCAGGCACGCACCGGATCGTGATGAGCCCCACCGCGGACTTCTACATCGATACGTACTCGCGCGCGAACACTCCGCCGATGACGCGCCTGCACGCGGTGGATGGAGCGGAGGTGCGTACCTTGGTGGAGAACCACGCCGTAGCCGAACGGCTGATTGCGGCCGGCTCGCGCGAGCCGGAGTTCTTCGCCTTTCGCACCGCCGACGGTGCGGAGTTGAACGGCTGGATGATCAAGCCCGCAGATTTCGACGCCTCCCGGAAGTACCCGGTGCTGATGTACGTCTATGGCGGGCCGGGCTCACAAACGGTGACGGATGCGTGGGGCGGCAACCGCTACCTGTGGCACCAGGCGCTCGCGCAGAAGGGC
>JACDHR010000406.1 GCA_013820915.1 Gemmatimonadota bacterium | reverse complement strand
GCTCCTCGTTCGCGTATCCCAGATGCGCGACAACGATGCGGTGGCGGCCGGCCGGGAGCCCCACCAGCCGGTACGCTCCCTCGGCATCGGTGAGTGTGGTGCGGCGCTGCGGGCCGGCGCCGCTCTCGGTCAGCGTCACGACCGCACCCGCCACAGGGGTATCCGCCTCATCTGTGACACGGCCGAAGAGAGATGCCGGCTCACCGCGCGGCTGCTGCGCCTGCGCCGGGAGAGCAAGGACAGCCACGAAAAGGTTCAGCAGCAACAGCATCGCACCCGGACCACTGTGGACGAACCGCCTCGCTATATCCATCATCATTGTTCGATTTCCGCTCCGAAGCCATGACCGATCCTGCGCCACCTCGGCGGCCAGGTGAGGCATATACCCCACGGCGCGCCGTTCCTCCCGCAGGTGCGATGCGTCGTGTCGGGATCGCCGATCCCCCGCCCTCTCCAGCGGCGCGGCTCTTGAAAGAAAGGCTGTGGTGGATTTGGATGTTCCCGGCGGCGGGTGCCGTCGAATGCCGTAGCTCGCGCGGGAGAGAAGATGAAGGCCGAGACGTTCGCCAAGCTCGTCGTTCTGGATACCCTGCTCGACGCCGAGGTCGGGTACTACCTCGAGCACCCGTCCGCGTCCGACCTGTTTCGCGAGCGCCTGGTGTCGGGGATCAGCGATCTCGTGGACCAGATCGACACGCTGGACGCGGTGGCTGCGGCGCACAGCTATGATGCGATCGTGGATTTCCTCAGCGAGCTGCCCGAGCGTGGCGGCGACGGCGTGGTGACGGCGGCCATCCGCTTCAAGCGCGCTTCCGAGCGCCTCGTTCGGCGCGGCATGCGGCGGCGCGAGATGGAGCAGGCCTCGACCTGGGCGGTGGTGGTGGACGAGCTGCTGGAAGCACTCGCTGCGGAGTACCCGCGGGCGGTCCCCTCCGCCGACGAGATCCGCGCGCGCGAGTACCTGCGCGCGCAGCTACTGCTCACCCGCGCGCGTAACGCGGCGGAGTCGATGCTCGGGCGGCTCGATGGCGAGGGGCAGCCGGAGTTTCGCAGCGATCTCGATCGACTCACCTACGCGGTGCGCCACCAGCGACCGAGCCCGCGAGCCGTCGAGCTCCTGATCCGCGCGCCGCAGGAGTACGCCCGCAGCCAGCGGCCCACCTCGATCTCGCGCGTGGGCGGCTTCGTGCTCAGGCTACTCCTGCGCCGCTCCCCCACCGCCGGCGACAGCGAGCGCTCCAGAGGCGACCGGGGAGCCGCGACCGGATGGCGCCGCAGAGTGGAGGATCCGGGATGAAGGAGCGTCGGCTGCTCTGCACCCGCCGCCTGGTTTCGGCAGAGCGACGAGAGGAGTACGATGCCGCCTGGACGCGGCTTCACGCGGCGGCAACCGCCGGTGGCGCCAAGGCCTGGCGCTTCGTGAGCGAGGCGCGCGGCGATGTGTACGTCGAGTTTCTGGAGTTCGCCGCCGAGCACGACCCGCGTGAAGACTCCGAGGCGAACGCGGCATTGCTCGCGCTGGAGGCGGCATTCGGAGAGCCTCCACCGCCGCCGGAAGCTACCGAGGAGTTGCGTTCGATCGCCGGGGAGTAGCTGGGCAGTCGAACTTCGTGTCCCTCATCTCCCGATCTCATGACCGAACGCGACCGGCTGCTTCAGCTCCTCATCGAGCGCTCCTTCAGGCTCGGCGACTTCGTGCTCGCCTCGGGCGCTCGTAGCCGCTACTACATCGACGGGCGCACCACGACCACCCATGCCGAGGGCCAGTTCCTGATCGGGCGGCTGGGGCTGGCGCTGCTGCGCGGCGCGGGGCTGCGCCCGGAGGTGATCGGCGGGCTGACGATGGGAGCCGATCCGGTTTCCTATGCGATCGCGCACGCGAGCTGGCTCGCAGGAGAGCCGATCCACGCGTTCACGGTGCGCAAGGAGCCGAAGGCGCACGGAACCGGACGGCGGATCGAGGGGTGCTTCGCTCCCGGTGACCGGGTGGTCGTGGTGGAGGACGTGATCACCAGCGGGGGCAGCGTGCGACGGGCTTGTGAGGCGGTCCGGGCAGAGGAGGGAGAGGTGCTGGCGGTGCTGGCGCTGGTCGACCGCGAAGCGGGGGGGCGGGAAGCGATCGAGGCGGCAGGTTACCCGGTGCTCTCCCTCTACGGGTTGTCTGAGCTGCTCGCTGCCGCGGAGGAGGGTGGAGCGGGTGCAGCGGCGCCGGAGACAGGATAGAAGCGACGCAGCAGTGGTCGCAGGCCGAACAGCTCCTGCCGCGCTATCCGCAGCTCCTGGCCGGTGCCGCCGAGCGCGCGCAGCGCCATCGAGCGGATCTCCTCCTCCCGCATCCCCGCTCGTGCTCCCACCGCGCGCGCCAGGAGAGCCGCACGCTGCTCCCAGCCGCGCTCCGCCGCCGCCGTGGCGTCAGGCGGTTGCTCGACGCCCATCTCACCGGCTTGTTGCGACCACATCGCCTCCCGTGCGTCGCTCTCGACGCGCCACCCGAAGCCCGAATCGTCCGCTGCGTCCAGCTGCGCCCGCGCCTCCGGCTCCAGCGACGCGCGGTACAGCGCCAGCTGCCACGCGCTGTACTCCCCGCCAGTCCAGCGGGCGAGGATCAGGGTGTCGGGCATGCTCCCCGTGCCGAGGTGCCGCCGCGCAGCCGCCATTGCTGGCGGCTCGAGCACCAGCTCGCCCGACTGCTCCGCAACCCAGCGCTCCATCGCGGCGCGGGCGCGCGGCTCAGGCACGAGGCGCGCGCGGATGCGGGCGCGATTCGCCTCCGGGAAGGGGACCGGACGGCGCGCTTCCAGCTTCAGCACATGGTAGCCGTACTCCGTCTCCACCACCGCGCTGATCTCTCCCGGCTGCAGCGCCAGCGCCGCATCCCAGAAGGGGGGCACCCAGCTTCCCTGCCGGCCCGGCTGCAGGAGACCGCCCCGTTCCGCGGCTCCGGGCTCCTCGCTGAACTCCCCCGCGAGCGCGGCGAAATCCTCCCCCGCCGCCGCGCGCCGCTGAACCTCTTCGATGACCTGCCGCGCCTCCTGCCGTTCGGCCGCCGAGGCCCAGCGGGGAACCAGCCGCACGACGTGGCGGACCTCCAGCTCCCACTCCGGCGCCGCCTCGTACGCGGCGCGAAGCGCCTCCTCACCCAGGCCCATCTCCTCAGCCGCGAGGTGGGCGGGTAGCGCCGCGAGACGCGAGCGCTCTGCCTCTCTCTCGACGATCGGCTCGCCGAGCTCCCCGGTGGCGTCGCGCGCCACCGCCTGCACGAACGCCGTAAGATCGGCCAGCGTGTGGAGCTGCTCCGCGGAGAGCCCTGAGACCTGCTCGGCCGGAAAGCCGACCTCCCCGACCTGGAACGCGGCCTCGGGCTCGCCTCGGCAGGCGAACAACGGCAGCGCGAGAAAGAGGGGAAGAAGCCGTAGATTCTTCTGCATGGGACGGAGGGTTCAGTCCATCACGAGAGGGCCGCCCGCAGAGCGTCGAGAGCGGGCGCAAGGTCCACTGCGTACGAGGGGCGCTCAAGCAGCGCCGCCAGCTCCGGCGGGGGCGGCACCTCATGCCCGACCAGCGGCTCAACGACCGCCTCGAACTTCGCGGGATGGGCGGTGGCCACCAGGATCCAGTCGGGCGTGTCGAGGCGCTCGCGCACGGCGGCGGCGGCGGCGGTGTGCGGGTCCCACACCTCGCCCCACCGCCGCAGCCCACTTCGGATCTGCTCCCGGATCTCCTCGTCGCCGACTGAAAAGGCGCGCAGCTTCGCCCGTAGCTCCTCCGTCGTAGGAAAGAGGTGCCGCACGCGCTCCATGTTGC
>JACDHR010000093.1 GCA_013820915.1 Gemmatimonadota bacterium | reverse complement strand
TGCAGATCAGGTAGACGCCGTTCAGTACGGTGTAAGGACCGACCGTCACACGGCCCCGCGGGCCCACCATGAAGGTCGCGCGGTCGTAGGCGCCGCAGGCGTCGCCCAGCACCAGACCCGGCTCCTCCCGGGAGTGGAATGGCGCGAAGCCGTACGCACTGTCCAGGTACACGTCCTCCCCCAGCACGACGTTGCCGGGGATGCCGCCGGGGTACCAGTCGTACTCGACGTAGCTGCGCTCGCCGCTCACGCGTCCGCTCCGTAATCCTCGACGGAGCGCGCCGGATTGCCCGCGACCTGCGCGCCGGGCGGCACGTCGCGGATGACCATCGCGCCGGGAGCGATTACCGCGCCTGCTCCCACCCGCACGCCCTTGAGGATGGTGGCGTTGAAGCCGATCCACACGTCGTCCTCGATCACCACCGGCCGCACGTCCACCGGCGGCCGGTGGAAGCGATCTCCGCGCGGGGAGAGGGCGATGGTGTCCGCCAGCCGCGAGGCAGGCGTCAGCGGGTGAAAGTCCGCGTCGGCGATGGTCACGCCACCCGCGATCATCACCCGCGAGCCGATGGTGATCCGCTCCGAGCAGACCAGCGACGCATTGGCGAGGTAGCAGTCGTCGCCGATCTCGATGACGCCATTCTCCTCCGCCGCCAGCGAGGTGCGCCAGAAGGTGACGTTGCGCCCCACCCGCAGCCCCACCGGCACACGCGAGAAGAAGTGCTTGAAGGAGAAGGACGATTCGACGACGGTGTTCTCGCCCACCTCGATGTTGCTCGGAATCTGCCCGGGGAACCAGTCGCCGGGAATCGGCCCGCCGGGCACGAGCGGGCGCATGAGCGGCGCGGTGGTGGCTTCGTTCATCTGACCCTTGCGCGGAGGATGATGTGGACCGCGCTCACGCCTGCGCGCAGTGGAACGCGAGCACCGCGTTGAGCCCACCGAAGGCGAAGGAGTTCGACAGCGCGTACTCGACCGCGGCATGCCGGGCCTCGTTCGGCACCACGTCGAGATCGCACTCCGGGTCCGCGTCGGTGAAGTTCGCCGTGGGGGGAATGATGCCGTGCTGCAGAGCGAGCACCGTGGCCGCAGCCTCCAGCCCGCCGGAGGCACCGAGCGCGTGCCCGTGCATGGATTTGGTCGAGCTGACGGCGAGCCGGTCGGCGTGTGCACCGAAGACGGCGCGGATCGTCGCGGCCTCCATGGGATCGTTGGCGCCCGTTCCGGTGCCGTGGGCGTTGATGTAGCCGATCCGTTCGGGATCGATCTCTGCATCCCGCAGCGCCGCGCGGACGGCACGGGACGCCCCCTCCACCGAGGGCGCCGTCAGGTGCTGCGCATCCGCCGACATCCCGAAGCCGACGACCTCGGCGATGATCGTGGCGCCGCGTGCCTCCGCGTGCTCCCACTCTTCCAGCACCAGCATCGCGCCTCCCTCGCCCAGGATCATTCCCTTCCGATCGCGGGAAAAAGGACGGCAGGTGTCGGGAGCGACGGCGCGGATGGCGTCCCACGCCTTGAGGTGGCCGAAGCTGAACGGTGCCTCGCTGCCCCCGGCGATCGCCAGATCGGTCAAGCCCTGACGTACCATCCAGAACGCCTGCCCGAGAGCATGCGTGGCGGAAGCGCAGGCGCTGCTGACGGTGTAGCTCGGTCCGGTCGTCCCGAACTCCATCGAGATGTGGCTGGCGCCTGCGCTCGCCATCACCCGCGGCACGGTGAGTGGATGCAGCCTCGTCCGCCCGTCACGGTAGAGCTCGCCGAATCCCCGGTCGAGGGTGTCCTGGCCTCCCACGCACGAGCCGGTGACGACGGCGGTCCGCTCGCGCAGCTCCTCCGTCCACTCGACTCCCGCGCTGGCCACCGCCTCGCGCGCCGCGACCACACCGAGCTGAGCGAACCGGTCCATCATCTCGCCCTTCTGTCGGGTGAAGTGCTCCGCCGCGGTGTAGCTGCGCGCCTCGGCACCATTCGAGAAGTTCAGTGGTGCGCAATCCACGGCCTGGATGGGCGCGATGCCGGACTGGCCGGCGGAGAGCGCCCGCCAGAACTCGCAGCGGTCCCTGCCGAGAGCCGAGATCACCCCAACCCCGGTGACGGCGACGCGACGCGGCTGCATGGCTAGTCCGCCCCGCTGAGTTGCAGATCGGTCATCTCTCCGGGGACCAGCCGCTGCAGACTCTCCACTGCCTGCCGCACGGTGCGCATCGCCAGCACCTCCTCGTTGGGGAGGGCGATGTTGAACTCGTTCTCCAGGTCGCAGATTATGCTCATCGCGCCGAGCGAATCGATCCCAAGCTCCTGGAAGGAGGCATCCAGGGAGATGCTCTCGACGGGAAGGCTGTAGGTCTCCGCGATGAGCGTGAGCAACCGTTCAGTGGCGGGGCTGGACATCGGAACCTCCGGTTCAGAGATGTGCGATCGAACTCAGGAATTCAGTGCCGGCGGATTCGGCGCAGCCGTGGCCCGCGCCGTGAGACGCGCTGTGCCGGATCAGGCGCGTCCGTTCTTCTGTAGCACGAAGCGCACGTACTCCCACTCGCCCGTGCGGAAGCGCTCGTAGATAGGTGTATCCTTGACTGCCGCGAAATCCCGCAGCGAGGCGCGCAGGAGCGGCGGGGCCTCGCTCTCGATGAGCGCGAGCTTGCGCTCGCTGTCCAGATCCAGCGCCCGCAGCACGTTGGGCGCGATCTGCTCCTCCTCGATCACGATGAGGCCCGCCTGCTCGAGCTGCTCGAGGAGCTGTTCCCGGAAACCCTGCGCGCGGATGTCCGCGAAGAGAAGATAGCCCCCCGGGCGCAGCACGCGCACCACCTCCGCGAGGAAGCGCTCCATCGAAGGGTAGCAGTGCGAGGACTCCACGTTGAGCACCACGTCGAACGACTCGTTTGCAAAGGGCAGCTTCTCCGCATCGCCGCGGCGGAAGGAGAGCCCGGGCTGCCGGTGCTGCCGGTGGCAGAAGGCGATCGCCCTTCCGGCGAAGTCCACCCCCGTCAGCGAGCGCGGCTGAAGGTACTTCATCACGAACGCCGCACCGCCGCCGCGGCCGCAGCCGACCTCGAGCACGTCCCTGCCGCGCAGGTCGAGGGCACTGGCGGCACGGTGATAGAGCTGTATGCAGTAGCGGTCCCGCTCCTCCCCCGCATCCAGCGCCACCGTCGCGGGGGAGCCCTCCAGCGGCGCGTACCCATAGTTCATGAAGACCATGTTCGCGCGGCGGTCCGCCAGGCTCAGCACCTGGTAGAAGCCGCGGGTGAAGCGCTTCAGGGAGCTGGCCCTGCGCCGCCGCGGAGTGACGCGCCCGAGGAGCTTGAGCCCCCGCACGGTGAGGCCGAACACGCGGAAGAAGACGCGTGATTGCAGCGTCTGGCCGCCGGTGTGTCGCTGCACCGGCTCCTCTGGACGCTCCACTTCCGCAGGCGCGTGGGTCCCGTTCGGCATGGTAGGGTTCCGGTTGGAGGTCAGCCGTTACGCGCGCTCATGCGGACACCTGCGCGAGCAACTCGCCCAGGATACGGTCGCTGCGGAAATACTCCTGCGCGATCTCGCGTGCCGCAAGGGCATGTGCAGCGGGGTCGGAGGCGACGCGCTCGAGCGCGGCCACGGCGCCGTCGAAGTCCTCGAAGGCGAGCAGACCACTGCCGCCGGGCACGTAGCGGGACCAGCCTGTCTCCTGTGTGATCACCGGCCGAGCTGCGGCCAGGTAGCAGGCGGAGCGGCAGGAGAACCAGCCGGTGCGGCCTTTCACGTAGGTTTCTTTCGCGATCGAGAACTCGCCGCGCGAATCCTGGATGAAGTCGCGGTAGCGCATCCAATCGGGGGCGCAGACGTTCGGGTCCAGCACCTGCCAGCCCCTGCGCTCAGCCTCCTCGCGCGGAAAGGCGCCCTCGGTGTTGCCCGTCTGCCCGACGGCCACCGCGAGGGGCAGACGGGGTACCGATCGGGGGAGATCCAGGATGCGGAGGAACTCTGTGTCCTTCTGCCCCCAGCTCTCCTCCTCATAGACGAGCTGTCGGGCGGCGGTCCAGTTCATCAGCGTCGTGAACGCCGCGGCGCTGCTTCGCGGCAGCGGGGTCACCGGCCAGTGCTCGAGACAGACCGGCTGGCGAGTCGGCTTCCAGTCCACCCCGCAGAGTGGGATGCGGCAGTCCGCGGCACCGATGTTCTCACCGAAGGTGAAGTGGTGCGTGTGGCCCGCCACCACCCCCCGCATTCCCGATGCGCCCGGCGTGAACGCCTCCTGGATGGCGTACTGGATCTGGCTGAACATCGGGTCCGAGTCGATCAGCACGCGCGCCGGGATGCGCAGGTACTCCTCGCGCAGGAAGGTCGAGCAGGAGACGTTCACGAACAGGTCGGCGGTGCGGCAGATCTCCTCGACCTGCGAGAGCGGCAGGCCGAAGCACTCGCCCGAGGCCTCGTCGCGGTACGCCCAGCGCTCCTGCATCCCGAAGAACTCCATCACCGCGGCCAGGTGCGCGACGTTCGCGGCGCAGCTGTAGCCACCCTCGTTGTCCGTCTGGTAGACCGGCCAGAGCCGGGTATCCTCGATGTAGAAGACGTCGTGCCCCATCTCGAAGAAGCCGAGCGGGTACTGCACGTAGTCCCAGGTGACGCCGCCCGCAGGGAGCAGCCCCAGAAAGCCGCCCACGACGATGCGCAGGCGCCCGTCAGTCGTTGGCGCTGACATACCACCGCGAGGGTGCGACCTCATCCCTGGGGATTGATTTGTCGAGGAGGTGGATCACCAGCGGGAAGTCGTAGTCGTCGCGGTAGAATCCGAGGCTGCGCACCACCGGCTCCATCACCGGCGTCGCCAGCACCGCGGCCTTGTGGATCGGGTGCGCGGGATCGGCCGCCCGCGCCTGCTCGTGGGCCAGGTTGCTCGCCGCCGTCAGGGTGGCGCGCAGTGACTCCTGCGCGTCCGCGAACATCACGTCACAGATCAGCCACTGCCGGTCACCCTTCTGGCGGGAAGCGACCAGCCCGACCAGCTCCCCCTCGCGCTCGATCCCCAGGATCGAGTACTCCTCCTGACCGAGCTTCCAGCGCAACGCGGCGACGTTCCGCACGACAGTGCAGCCGTGGAGACGAGAGGTCGCCTCCCAGAGACGCTCGACGCGGTCGTCGAGTGTGCTCGTCTCGAGCTCCACCACCCGATAGGCCGGATCGAGCGGAAGCGGGGAGGCGAGCGGAAGCCGCAGGCTCCATAGCGGGAAGGTGCCCGCGTAGAGGTTGCGGAAGAGCCGGAAGAAGGGTACCCAGCGCGGATCGGGGACCATGTAGATCAGCCCCTCACCGCGGCTGCGCAGCAGACGCACCGCCTGCATGTACATCGCCGCCACCGGGTGCTGCATCGGATTCACGCTCCGAACACGGAAGGAGTCGCTGACGATCGGCGCGGCCGGACGGAACGCGGAGATCGGGCGCCCATCCACCACGACGATCGAGGGGACGAAGGCGAACATGCCGAGGATCTCCCCCGTCTCCGTCTCCTCCGCCACGACGCCCGAGATGCCGAGCGGCGCCTCCTCGACGTAGCGGCGGTACATCTCGGGCGTGATCTTTCCCCAGCCGGCCTTCTCCTCCCAGAGCCGCTGCACCCCCGGAAGGTCACTCTCCCGGTAGAGCCGATAGGCGACGTTCATCCCCACGGCTCAATCCCCCGGAGCGAGGTACCAGCGCTCGGGCGCGATCTCCTCGAGCGCCAGATTCGGATCGAGCGGGTTGGAGATGAAGGCGAAGGTGTAGTCCACCGGCTGGAAGCCGAACGTCTGGAGGGCGCGCCGCAGCTGCGGAGTTGCCATCGCCTTCAGGGTGTCCACTCCGCCGAGAGCGGGATCGCCGCTCCGGTTCGCCAACCACTCCAGCGTTGCAGCGAGCACGGTGGTGAGGTGCGCCGGCCGACGAGCGAGGATGTCCATCAGCAGCCCGTCCTGCGCGCGCATCGCCGAGTAGCCGATCAGGACGCCGTCCTCGGGGTCACGCACCTCGAGGGTGATGTGGCTGCTGTTCTTGTAGTCGAGCCATCCGGGCACCCGCACCACGCCGCAGTGGATGGGAAAGGAGAGATTCGCCGTCTCCCAGAGGCTCCGGAACTCGTCGCCGAAAGTGGTGATGCGGGTGGCGACGCAGCCCTTGCACATCGCCTTGGGCGGCGCGGGAGCGAAGGGGCGCGCGAGGCAGGGGTACTCCGCATCGGCGAAGGGAGGCAGTCCCATGCGCACGCCGCTGCGGAAGAAGGAGAGCCAGGCGGACTGGGTGAAAGCGTAAACCAGGCTGTAGCCGCGGGCCCATGCCTCCTCGATCCCGACCGTGTAGAGGCGGGCGACCGGATGGTCGAGGATGCTGCGCGCGGTTCCCCGCAGCCGCGGCGAGAGCACCGGCGCGGAGAGGCGCAGACCCTGCACCACTCTGCCGTCTACCGACACCCTCGCCGGGGTGAACACCAGCTGCCCGAGGATCTCCCCCTCCTCGTCGGCCGCCACGGTCACGATGCAGGGGCCGTGTGGCGTATCCACATACCACTTCCGCCAGGTCTCGGGGCTGAGGGTGCCCCATCCCGACTCGCGCTCCCAGAGCTCCAGCACTCTCGTGAGGTCGTCCTCCGCGAAGAGCCTGTAGGTCAACTGGCTGGTCGCCGTCACACTCGTCATCGTTTTGCCTTCGGTTACAGCGCAGCTAGGTGCTGATGCTTGTACAGGTGAGCGTAGACGCGCCCCGCCGCCAGCAGCGACTCGTGCGTGCCCTGCTCGGCGAGTCGCCCATTCTCGAGCGCGAGGATCTGGTCCGCACGTCGGATGGTGCTCAGACGGTGCGAGATGATAAAGGTCGTGCTGTTCTTCATCAGATGCGAGATCGCCTCGAAGATCTGGGCTTCGGTGTGCGCGTCCAGCGCCGAGGTCGGCTCGTCGAGGATCAGGATCGGGGCGTCCTTGAGGATCGCCCGCGCGATAGCGATGCGCTGCCGCTCTCCGCCCGAGAGCGTCGCTCCCTTCTCACCGATCTGGGTGTCGTAGCCCTCGGGAAGCCGCTCGATGAAGCGGTGCGCGTGCGCGGCCCGAGCGGCCTCGACGATCTCCG
This sequence comes from Gemmatimonadota bacterium, assembly GCA_013820915.1. Lineage (GTDB taxonomy): Bacteria > Gemmatimonadota > Gemmatimonadetes > Longimicrobiales > Longimicrobiaceae > JACDHR01. The sequence goes on along the minus strand of JACDHR010000093.1, from coordinate 4,985 downwards.
CGCGGCTCGCCTCCGGCCGCCCGAAGGCGATGTTCTCCGCCACGCTCATCGGGAAGAGAAAGGTCTCCTGCAGCACCAGGGAGACGTTCTCCCGCAGTGAGCGCAGCGAGAGATCGCGCAGGTCGTGACCGTCGATCCGCACCGAGCCGCTCCACGGATCGTAGAAGCGCACCAGCAGCGAGATCAGCGACGACTTCCCCGCCCCGGTAGCGCCGACGATCGCGGTGATCTGCCCGGGCTCGGCGCGCAACGAGATCTGCTCTAAGACCGGCAGCGCCTCCTCATCCTGATTCTGCCAGTAGCCGAAGGTCACATCGTCGAAGACGACCTCTCCTCTCGCGCGGATCAGCTCCACGGGCTGCGGACGCTCGGGCACCTCCTCCTGCGAGTCCAGCACCTCGAAGACGCGCCGTCCGCGCGTAACAGCCGCCACGCCGGCGCCGATCGAGGTAGTGACGGAGTTGAGCGGCGCGTACAGCGCTGCGAGGTAGGCGAGGAAGACGAGCAGGTCGCCGGCCGAGAGATGACCATCCAGCACGCGCGCGCCTCCAAGCCCGAGCAGCACCGCCGTCCCCAGGCCGGTGATCAGCACCGTCGCCTGGTTGTAGCGCAAGCTCACGAAGGTCGCCTGGTTGTGGGCGTCGAGCAGATCGTCGCCGCGCTCCTCGAGCTTGCGCTGCACGTATCTCTCGCGCGCGAATCCCTGGATCGCGGGGACGGCGGAGAGACTCTGCTGCAGGAAGGCCATCATGGCGCCCTGAGTCTGCCACTGACGCGTCGAGCTCGCGGTCATCTGCCTGCCGAACACCGCCAGCGCCGCGAGCATCAGCGGCACCACCGCAACGGCGACCAGCGCCAGCGTCAGATCCAGGCGCGACATGATCATGAACATGCCGACCAGGCTGAGCGCCGCGACGATCGCCGGCAGAGCGACGGCGGAGAGCACCCCCTGCACGACGAACACATCCTGGCCGACACGCTGCACCAGGTCACCGACCGCATGGCGGCCGTGGAAGCTCAGCGAGAGCCGCTGCAAGCGGGCGAACACCTCACGCGAGAGATCGAAGACCATTCGCTGCGCGACCGTGACGATGATCATCCGCACCACGAGCATGGTCAGGACGCTGCCGATCACCGTCACCGCGCCGGCCACCACTGCCCAGAGGAGCAGTCCGCGCGGAGAATCCGCATAGGGAAGCAACCCGGCGAGCCCGGCCAGCCATGCGGGCAGGGCCTGGCCCACCAGGACGTAGTCCACCACGACCTTGAGCGGCCAGGGGCGGGCGAGCTCGAAAGCCGCCCCCAGCAGAGCAAGCACGAAGACCAGCGTCAGACTTGCCGCATGCGGTCTGACGTACCGGAGCAAGCGAAAGAATATCCTCAATGATGGGCCGTTCAGATGGGGGACAACGCCCGCGGAAGCTGCTTATTTCGCGCTTACGCCTTAGATGATGCACATCGATGCCCGGAGTTCGGGCAAGCTGTTCAGCCGGTCTCCCCGTCCGCCAGCTCGAAGGGAGCTCCATCGGCGAAGGGATCTCCCCACGGCAGCTCCGGCGGGAGCCACTCGTGCGGCGCCCAACGGACGCTACCCTTGCCCTCGAGCATCCCGTGCACCAGCTGCTGAGCCTCGAAGGCCGCGCCCCAGAAGGGGCCGATCTCCGCGCTCGAGATTCGGTGAACCAGCTGCTGAACTTGAGATGCCGTCCCCAGGCTGAACGCCCGGCTGGGCTGCGGCAGGAGCTGCGCGGGCGGTTCCCAGATCCGAATGGGGATGGCAACAGGCGCTGCGATCGCGGCAGGTACCAGCTCCGGCATCGGCTGCACCACGGGTTCGACCGCCTCCGCTGGCTCCGCGAGCGCGGCGATCCCGCCGCGTACCGCACCCAGGGCCGTGGCAGCATCATAGAGCATGCGCACCGGGAGGAGCAAGGCCGCTGCGCCGAGCAGCGCGGCAACCACCGCCACCTGATCGGCGAGCGCAGCGGCAGTGAGCGCCCCGGCCAGCGCCGCCACACTCAGCCACAGGAGAGAGAGGCGCGGCCAGACGCGGAAGCGGAAGAGCTGCTTGCCAGCCCCGTGCTCCTCCACCGCGACGCGCAGCCGGGCGCGTCCCAGCGCTCCCCCACGCACCTCGAGGTCCCAACGATCGAACTCCCCACCGCGGAGGACAACCGTGCCCCCGGCGCGAAGAACGCTCTCCAGCGCGTAGAGCTTCTCTTCAGGGCTCTGCCAGCGATCCTCGCTCCAGAGGACATGCGTGCGGACCACCGGCACGCCGAGGAAGCCGGAGCCGCGCCGCCGCCAGGGGCTCAGCCCATGTTCGAGCCGACCCCACAGTCGCGCCAGCGGCTGCAGCAGATGCAGGTAGGTGGTGAGCATGTACAGCTTCGCGCGCGTGCGGAAGGAACTCAGGTCACTGGTGAAGACCGCGCGCGAAGCGCTCAACCCGGCCTGCGCGAGCAGCGCGAGGAGAGCGAGCCCCAGCAGCGGCATGGCCAGCAGCAGGGGCTGCCAGAGCACTCCCAGCACGGACAGCCCCGCGAGCATCGCGATGAGTAGATACCACTCGGGCATCATCGGCAGCGAAGCGAAGAACCCCGTAGCCGGCTGGTAGACGGACTGGAAGAGCGCGCTTCCCCAGGTGCCGCCGTAGATCCGCCCGCGGCGGATATCCAGACACCGGGTCAGCCCCTGGCTGTACAGCCGTCCGCTCCACTTGAGGTGGCCCGCCGAGTTGTACTTCTCGGGCCACTTGCGCTCGAGGAGCGCCTCGGCCTTTCCGTAGCCCTTCTGCTGCTTCCAGTAGGTGCGAATCGAGTCCCGGCAATGGTGCCAAACCACCGCGGCGGGCGTGAAACCGAGGGTCCACCCGCGCTCCTGCAGCCGCCAGCAGACGTCCACGTCGTCGCCCGCGGCACGGTACTTCGGATCGAAGCCGCCGATCGCCTGGAGGCACCACTTCCGGTAGGCCATGTTGACCCCCGGGATGTGCTCGGCCTCGGTATCGGAGAGCAGCACATGGACGGGGCCGCCCGGGGCGTTGGCCACGCAGTCTGCGATGTGGCTGTCCCCGGCGGGGGCGATGTTCGGGCCGCCGATCCCCGCGTGCTCGGAGTTGCGGAAGCTGACCGCGAGATAGCTGAGCCAGTCGGGATCCGGGAAGGCGTCAGAGTCGATGTAGGCGACGATCTCGCCCGTGGCGGCCGTCATACCCGTGTTGCGCGCGGCGCTCAGACCCCGGTTCGGGGTGCGAATCAGCCGGAACTCCGGATACCCGGCCGCGATCAACGGGGAGACGTCCGTCGAGCCGTCGTCGACGACGATCACCTCGTAATCCGGGTACTCCACCCGCCTCAACCCCTCGAGGCAGTCCTGCAACGTCGCTGCACCGTTGTAGCAGCACACCACGACCGAAATGCGCGGCCAGTCGGCGTTGGGGGGGAAGGGCACCTCGGCGAAGGCGCGGCTGACCGCCGCCAGCGCCGGCTTGGGAGCGCGCTGCCGGTCGGTCAGCCCGAAGTCCCAATCGTCGATATCGAAGCCGCCCCGGTACCACTCGTCGGTCCAGGCGAAGACGAACATCCCCGCGCACCCGGCGGCAAAGGTGGCGCGTACCTGCCAGTCCAGCACCCGCGCCTGCGCCTCATTTCCGTTGCGGCGGCTGTCGAGGCCAAGCTCCGCCATCAGCAGCGGCCGGTCACCCGCCAGGTTGTGCAGGCGGGCGAGGTAGGCGTTCAGCCTTTCCTCGGTCTCGAGGTAGACGTTGAAGCAGACGAAGTCGAGGAAGGGGAGATCGAGATACTCCGTGGTGGGGTAGTTCACGTAGGTGACGAGCCCCTCGGGGTCCTCCCGCTTCGCGGCACGGTAGAGGCGCTCCAGGAAGCGCTCGACGCGGCGCGCGCCGTACCAGCGCACGACGGAGGCGGGGATCTCGTTGCCGATCGCGTAGCAGAGCACAGCGGGGTGGCCGGCGCAGCTGCGCACCCCCTCGCGCACGCGCCGCTCGATGTCCCGCACCCGCTCCCGCTCGTCGAGAAAGGCGATATGCTGCTCCCATGGCAGGCCCACCATCACCCGCAGGTCGTGGCGCAGCGCGGCATCGAGCAGCCAGCGTGGCGGGACGGTGTAGGTCCGCACCGAGTTCATCCCGTGCGCGGAGATCCGTGCGAAATCGCTCTCGACGACCTCAAGAGCGGGAAACTGGTCACCATTTGCATCCGGCGCGAAGGTGCCGTAGGTGACGCCCCGAGCACAGAACTTGTTCTGGCCGACGTAGAGGTGCTTGCCCGCTGCCCGGATGCGGGGATGGGTACTGCCGGCGAGCTCGAGCTTCGGTCGCAGAGATAGCTCTGACATGATCCCGATTGCGCTGGTTACGTAAGGACCCGCTTCCTGCCTCCGGGAAATACCCGGCCCAGCAACCACGATCCTACACGATCCTTCGGGACAGCAACGACCTCGGGAGAGGCCCGGTTTTCCCGCCGGGCCGTCGATCCCACAGCAGCCGGTGCAGAATCAGCCTGTGCTATCCGATCTCGGAATCAACGCACGCGGAGAGTTGCGGAGAGACTCGTTGGATGACAATGCACAATTTGGGGTGCGGGACCAGCAGAGTCAATACTTTCGTTTTTTCGGCCGCTCTCGGGAGAATGTACAGTGACGAGAAATTCGACAATCTTCCGACTGACGGGCTGCGCCCCGCCTCAAGCACCGGCCGGGCCGGCGCCGATCTCCCGCAGGGCACGCCGCACGTGAACGGGAACCATGGCGCGCCGCCAGTCGGGATCGACGATGATGTTCTCCAGCGGGTGGCACTGCTTGTGGGCCTGCTGCACCACCGCCTCAACTACCTCACCCAGGGGGCGGCCCACCGCGATCCTGTCGAGGCCGGACACCACCCGCGGGCGCGAGCCGAGCGCGGAGACCACCAGCGAGATCGACTCGACCGTCTCGTCCGGCGCCACCTCCGCGGCGAGCGCGAG
>JACDHR010000405.1 GCA_013820915.1 Gemmatimonadota bacterium | reverse complement strand
AAGCGCTCGGGCTCGAGATCACGGCTCCAGGCAAGGTGACGCTCGAGGAGATCAATGCGGTGCTGGAGCGGCTTGGGCAGCCCGGGATCAGTGCCGACGAGCTTGCGCCCCTGGCCGCAGCCTGAGCGACGACTGCCACGCCCACCGGCCTTACCCCGCGCCTATCAGAGCGATGAAGAACCCGCACATCGGCTCCACGTTCGAGAGCTTTCTTCAGAAAGAGGGAATCCGGGAGGAGGTTGACGTTCTCGCACAGAAGCGCGTGCTCGCCTGGCAAATCGAGCAGGCGATGGAGGAGATTGGGATGACGAAAGTGGAGCTGGCTGCCCGCATGAAGACGAGCCGCACGCAGGTGGAGCGCCTGCTCGACCCGGACAACAACAAGGTCCAGCTCGACACCCTTCAGCGCGCCGCCAAAGCCGTAGGTCGCACACTCAAGGTAGAACTGGTCTAGCAGCTGGGAGTGGAGCGCCCGGGAGCCGGATAGTTCCACGCTCCGGCTGCTGGGGATTGCGGAGCTGCCGCCCGCAGCACTGCCTCGTGCGATCGAGGTCAGAGGCAGGCGCGGTACGTTGCATCGCCCTCAAGGCCCCGCGGCTGACGCCGCCAGATGTCGTCCGGCTTGCTTTCCCACCGCTCCGGCACCATCTTGCAGCTCAGCCGCTCCTCCATCCTCTGCGCCACCCCTTTCCTGAAGGCCACCCATGCTCTTCCTGAGCCACTCGGGCGCCGATTCCGCCGCCGCCAAAGACCTGGCCCGCCGCCTTCGTGAGGCCGGTCTGGAGGTCTGGCTCGACCTGGACCATCTCCAGCCGGGCGATCCGTGGATGGCCAAGCTGGAGGAGGCGCTGCAGCAGGCGAGCGCCTTCGCAGTCTACGTGGGCTCCTCGGGTATCCAGCGCTGGGTGGACCGTGAGGTGCGGGTCGCCCTGGAGCGCAGCACGGCTGATCCTTCCTTCCGCATCATCCCCATCCTGGGTGACAGCGCCGCCGATCCCCAGACGCTCCCCTTCTTCCTTCGGCAGCACCAAGCTGTGGACTTCCGGCGGGAGACCTCGCCTGCGGAACTCAAGCGACTCATCGGTGCCATCCTCGCGCGTCCGGCAGAGGCGGTCTCTCTCCTGCCTCCGGGTACCCCTCCCTTCCGGGGTCTTGAGTACTTCGACGTCGAGCACGCGCACCTCTTCTTCGGCCGGGATGCAGACATGCAGGAGCTGCTCGAAAAGCTGAGGGCTGACCGCTTCCTGGCGGTGGTCGGAGCGTCAGGCAGTGGCAAGTCGTCGCTCGTCAGGGCTGGCCTGATCCCGATGCTCCACCGAGGACGGTTTCAGGATGGAGGCTCCTGGCCCGCGTCCTGGAGGATCGCGATCTGCCGGCCCGGGAACCGGCCGCTCCGCGCGCTTGCCAGCGCGCTGCCCGACCTCGATCCGGAGATGCCTCCTGCCGAGCGCATCCGCACCATCGGCGAATGTGCACGGCAACTCGAGCAGGGCACCGAGGGGCTCGAGGCCTGTGTCGCCGCGCTGGTACCGCGGGGGAATCGAACGCTCCTGCTGGTGGACCAGTTCGAGGAGGTTTTCACCCTGACCTCCGCACCCGAGGAGCGACGGCACTTCATCAATACCCTGCTCGGGATCACGGAAAGCGCCGGGGATCGCCCGGTGCATGTGCTGATCACGCTCCGCGCCGACTTCTACTCGCGCTGCTGGGAGCACCCGGAGCTGCCGGGGCGGATCGCGCAGAACCAGCATGCCGCCCGGCCGCTGCAGCGGGCGCAGCTCAGGGAGGTCATCGAGAAGCCGCTCGCGATGGCGGGCGCTTCCTTCGAATCCGGGCTGGTGGATCGCATCCTGAACGAGGCAGGCGACGAGCCAGGTAGCCTCCCGCTGGTCGAGCACGCGCTGCTGCAGCTCTGGGAGCGGCGCCAGGGGAAGGTGCTCACGCACGCTGCCTACGAGGAGATCGGGGGTGTGAGCGGCGCATTGGCCCACCACGCGGATGAGGTCTTCGCCCGTCTGAGTGAAGACGAGCGGCAGATCGCACAGAAGATCTTTCTGCGCCTCACCCATCCTGGAGAGGGGACCGAGGACACGCGTCGGCGGGCGGGCCGCGACGAGATCGTGGCGCTGGGCGGTGACGAAGAGGTGGCGGAACGGGTGCTCACGATCCTGGCCGCCGCGGATGCCCGATTGGTGGTCACGCGCCGTGAGGGCGAGGGCAATGTCGTCGAGGTGGCGCACGAGGCACTCATCCGCGAGTGGATGCGCCTGCGCGAGTGGATCGCTGCCAACCGCGCGGCGATCCGCATTGAGCGCCGGCTGATCGCCGCCGCCGCCGAGTGGGTGCACGCGGACAAGGACCCCGATGCCGTGCTCCGTGGCGCCCAGCTAGTAGAGACGCAGGAGTGGGCACAGCAGCACCTGGACGACCTACGCCCGCAAGAGCAGGAGTTCCTGGAAGCGAGCATCGAGGCGCGGGACCGCGCGATCCGTGAGGCCGAGGAACGGCGCCAGCGGGAACTCGCAATGGCCAGGCAGGTGGCCGACGAAGCCGCCGCCCGGGCGGAGGCGGAGCGGCACTCCGCGGAAGTCGCGGTAAGGGCGGCGCGGCGGAACCGGCAATTCGCCGGGGGCCTCGCGCTGGTAGCCATGGCTGCGGTGGGCATTGCACTTTTTGCTTGGTTCATGTGGGGAGAGGCCGACCGGCAGACCGCCGACGCGCAGTCGCGAGCACTCGCGGCAACCTCGGAGGCAACATTCGCACGTGATCCGACCGAGGCGCTCCTCCTGGCAATCCGCGCTGTGAACATGGCGCCGACGTTTGAGGCAGTCGCCGCTCTGCGGCAGTCTCTCCGACTCCCTACAGTCCATGCCGTCCTGCGCGGGCACGAGGGCGAGGTCTGGGCCGCCTCCTTCGATTCCGACGGGCGGCGCGTGGTGACTGCCAGCGAAGATGGCACGGCGCGCGTGTGGGACCTGCAGAGCGGGGAGGCGACGGACACCCTGCGCGGGCACGAGGGCGCGGTCCTGGCCGCCTCCTTCGATTCCGACGGGAGGCGCGTGGTCACCGGCGGCAGTGATCGCACGGCGCGCGTGTGGGACCTGCAGAGCGGTGAGGCGAGGGTCCTGCGCGGGCACGAGGGCAGGGTCGGGGCCGCCTCCTTCGATTCCGACGGGCGGCGCGTGGTGACTGCCAGCGAAGATGGCACGGCGCGCGTGTGGGACCTGCAGAGCGGTGAGGCGACGGACGTCCTGCGCGGGCACGAGGGCAGGGTCTGGGCCGCCTCCTTCAATTCCGACGGGACGCGCGTGGTCACCGGCGGCCCTGATCGCACGGCGCGCCTATTTCTGACAAACGTGGATGACCTGTTGGAGATTGCACGATCTCGCATTCCGGTCACTCTCGCCCCCGCTGTCCGAGACACCCTGCTCGGCAATGTGAGCCGGAAAGGGGCTCTGTTTCCGCGCGGGTGAATTTGTCGTACCGCGGCCCCGCCGCCTCCCGTTGTGCCCGACCCTCCCCGATGCACTTTCCGCTGCGAAGATCTGCGATCCTGATCCTCTTCGGCTTTCGCTACCAACTTTCGACATAACCTCTGATGCCCATCCATTCCGCCACCCTCCTCCCCGACCTCCGCCGCCAGCTACGACGCCTCGAAGACGACCTGCGCGAGCGCGTGCAGCAGGTGCCCGAGCTGGCGCAGGCGCTGCGGGCCGAGTACCAGCAGGGGCGCGAGGCCGGGCGCATCGGCGACGCCTTCGAGGTGTGGCGCGAGGAGCAGCTCACGCAGGCGGCGGTGCACTGGGTGCTGGCC
>JACDHR010000092.1 GCA_013820915.1 Gemmatimonadota bacterium | reverse complement strand
CGCCCGAATGGCGGCAAGTGCCGCCATCCGGGCCACGTGAGACGATGTCAGAGTTGCTGTAGTCATCGCGATGGACTCCTTTTGGAGCATGCATTCTTCCCGATTCCGTCCCGAATTTAATCCGATTGGAAACCAGGGTCAATGATCCGTGGATCGAAAGCGAGTGAAGGCGCATCCCGGATACCCATCCAGCGGCTGGTCGCCCACGCGGGAGGGCCGCTCACCGAGCGGCTCACCCTCGGGCGGCCTCGTCAATCTCTACCTTCAGGAGGGCCTGTACGGACGCAGTGAGAAGCACGGGCGAGAAGCCAAGCGGAAGCTCCAGCTAGTGGGGGCCCTGGGCATCGAACGGGAGGTGGAGTCGTTTTCCCGCTCCGACGTGGACCGCTTCATCGAAGCCGCGTGCTGCGACAACGGCTACCGGACGATGGCAACCGCGCGTGCGATGTGCTCGGCGGCGCGGCCTATCTCCTCCTCAGTGGTGAACTTGCCAAGCCCTAAGCGGAGCGCCCCCTCCATGACCGGTTCAGACAGGCCAAGCGCGCGGAGCACGTGCGAGGGACCGAGCGCACCAGAGGAACACGCCGAACTGGTCGAGAGCGCCACGTAGGGCCGCAGCAGGGCCTGGACAGCTGTGTTCGGCACGCCGGTTACGGAGACATGGAGGTTCCCGGCGAGCCTTTGCTCTAGGTCGCCGTTGACGACAAGATCCGGGATTCGCTGCGCCAGATCCTGCTGGAGTTGATCGCGAAGACGAGCCACGCGTGGCTCGTCCTTGCCCATCTCCAGCCTACGGAGCCGGCACGCCTCCCCGAAGCCGGCGATACCAGGCACATTGAGCGTGCCCGGCCGAAGCCCTCCTTGGTGACCACCCCCGCGTAGGAGCGGCGCGAGCCTCACATCCCCGCGAACTATGAGCGCGCCCACACCCTGCGGTCCGTACATCTTATGCGCCGCGAAGGCGAGCATCGCTACACCCCACCTTCCGGCATCTAACGGGATCTTCCCGGCGGCCTGCGTTGCGTCGCACACCACCGGCGTCCCGGTGCCGGCGGCGATCCGGCAGACCACCTCAACGGGGTGAATCGTGCCCACCTCGTTGTTGGCAGCCATGACGCACATTAGGTCTGTCCCGTCGGTGCACATCGCCTCGAGCGCATCCAGATCAAGGCGCCCCCTTTGGTCGACCGGGAGCCAGAGAAGCTCCGCCGCACCCTCGGACTCAAGCCCCATGCAGGTATCAAGGACCGCGTGGTGCTCGGTCGGCGGGAGCGCAATACGGACCCGCGCGCCGGGCCGCTCGCGGCGGCGCTGCCAGACGAAACCCACGATGGCGAGGTTGAGCGCCTCAGTCGCCCCTGAGGTGAAGATCACCTGCGTCGGCTCACCGCCGACTAGGGCGGCGACTTGACGGCGTGCCACGTCCACGGCGGCTCCTGCGCGCTCCCCTACAAGGTGCCCAGCGCTGCTAGCGTTGCCGAACCCGGCTGTCATGTGCCGCAGCACGACATCAGCGACGCGCAGGTCGACGGGCGTGGTAGCATGATTATCCAGGTAGATCGGCTCTCCGCCAGGTGCATGGCCTAGCGGCGCCGCAACGCCCCCCTGCGGTTGGTTCACTTGTGGCAAACCAGGCACGAGTCGGCAGGATCGATCTCGGGTATGTCCTCCCCACCCCAGAGCTGAACGAGCGTCTGGGGTCTGCGGTTCTTCCGGAGCCGCTCCGCGCGCGCGGTGGCCTCGCGCTCGATCTCGCGCACACGCTCCGGGCGCGCAAGCTCGGCGAGTGTCTCGCCCTGCGTCCAGGTAAACGGCGTGCCAGCTTCGGCGTTCATCGTCTCGTAGTGCATGGCCTCCTCGTAGAGGTCAGGATGCCTCTGGAGCAGGCGGACCCACTCGATCTTTTGCTGGAAGAAGCAGAAGAAGCACCCCGATCGGGAGCGGCCCCACTCGTAGTACGGCGGCAGTCCGAGCCCTGAGTTGCGAAGGATTCGGAAGACGTCATCCCGTTTGATCCCGTCCGCCTTGAAGGGAAAGACCGGCCGGAGGTTGGATTTCTTCGAGATGTAGCCCGTGCGGTCCTCGTCCGCGCGAATAGCGATGTAGCTGTAAACCACATCATCGCCGACGTAGACCTCGAACGGCTTGAGCTTGAGCAGTTTCGTGCACCAACGCATCTGCGGCGAGGGGAGAAAGCCGTCGAAGAGCTTGTGCCAGTGGTCGAAGTCGCGGTCCGCGTTGAGCCGCACAATCGGCTTGCCCAAGTATGCCTCGACGGCGTCGAGGTAGGCATACGTCTCGGGAAGCTCTTTCCCCGTGTCGCAGAAGACGTACTCCATGTCGGGCTGCCGGTCCCGCATGTAGATCGCCAACGCGCTTGAGTCTTTCCCGCCGGAAAGGCTCAGGATGTGTCGGGGCGTGGCTTCCATGATCAATCTCCCGCGCCGGTGACGTTGTCTGTGCTCTGCCGGGCCTGCATGAGGACCTCCTGCCACCCCTGTGCGAGGACCGCCTTCCGGAGGTCTGCGTCATCGACATTGGCCTGCAGCCAGGCAATGAGCCGCTCTCCGAGCCGGACGACGGTGGCTGCCTGTGCTGCCGGGATCCGCACCACATCGGCGTACTGATGGCCGGTCGCAGTGGTTGCGGAGAGGTGCACGTGGCGGGCCCCGCCCCCCAGCGCACGGCCCGCTCTTCTAGTTGGCACCGTATCAAATGCGGCCGCTTCGGCGCTACGCATGCGCCGCCCGAGCGCGCCCACCTCCACATGGAACGTCTTTAGGTCGTCGTCGTGCCACTTACTCGGTGGTCTTTGGGCGACCATGCTCGCCACGGACTCGCACCACGCATTGCGAGGCGTCCGATCCTCGGAGAGGCGGAACAGGAACGCCTTGAGCCGGTGCTCAGTGACCACCTCATAGAGTGCCAGTGCGCGCGTGGCGATCTGTGTGCGTACGTTTGGCTCGTTGGCGTTCTCCCCCACCGCGCGCACGATGGCGCCATGGATCTCGTCCAACACGCGCGGGTCGTAATGGCTCCGGAGCTCCCGCATCGCGCGGTGCACACGAGCCGCGAATGCCTCGGGCTCAGCACGCGGTTCGACCCCGAAGAGGCGCGGCAGGTCCTCAAAGAGAAGCTTGAGTGGGTCCGCGGTCCGGAGAATGACGTCGCGTAGCCCTGCTGTTTCGGGAGAGAGGTGCTGCGTCGACTGGGTGATCTCCGGGAGCGTCGCAACGAACTGCACCCAAGGCCGAATCACTTGCAAAAGTCCTGGGCGTCCACCCGGTACCACGCCACAAAAGAGGTCTGCCGCCCGGTCCTCGGCACCGCCATTCCCGCTTGCCTGCCGCAGGAGCGGAACCAGCTCCTGCACGAGCTCTTCGGTGAGGCCGCTGGAGGGAATCGACCGGATCGAGAACGTCTGCGGGATCTTCGCGATTCGCTCAATAACCGGGACCGAGAGTTCCGGAACGAACATATCCCCCTCGTAGAGGGCAAGTTCGTCCTCGCGGGAGAGCAGGACCTGCGCGAGAAGGACCGGCAGGACCCCGTTCTTGAGGCCGAAGGGCCGTCGCGTCCAGGCCCGGATCACCTTCTCGAGGGAAACCGGCACGCTGCTTCCCCCGAGGAGCTCGTCCACCGCGGCCCCCAGACCCTGCCAGGACGGATCCGGGTGCGCGCGTAGATCTGTGTACCGGTATACTCCTGAGCCGGGTTCCGTCTCCACGTGAAGACCGGGCTTTTCCAGCACGGAGTAATACATCGAGAGCTGCGGCGGCGCACCCTCGATCCCTAACCGGGCCTCAGTGCGCGCCTCGACCATTGCCTCGAGCAGGATACGCTGCGCCTTGGCTGCTGCCGAGGAGAGGGTCCTGCGGTTCATCAGCTCGTTTGTGATCTCCGGTGTGCGCGGGTAGGTACGACGGCAGACTTGGGAGAGAAACTCGTTGAGGCTCCGCTCGGAGAGGATGCGCACGGGCTCGCCGCGTTCGTCATACCAGCTCGCAGCAGGCGCGAAGGCACGGACGGCATCACCGACCCGGCCTCCGCCGAGTGCAGCCCGAAGCCGTGCGTCCGCTAGTTGCCGGCGCGCATCGATCTCGCGACGCGCCACCGGGTCTCCGGCGAGCGCCGGCGTATGGGTACGTACCCACTCGAGCCGCTCGATGTGCGCGATGATCTCGCGCACCTCTGTCGGCTGATCTAACACCGCGAGCAGCACGGGACGCTCGGCAGCCGCGCGAAGCCGATTTAGGGTCTCGCGAACCTCATCGCGCCTCACCCCGGCTTCGGCCCGGACGAACAGAAGGACCATACCGTCCGCCGAGGACGTCTCCTGCAACACACGCTCGAGATCAGCGAGGTCGGCTACGTATGCAACGTTGAAGAACCGCAGCGTGCCCGTCTGGATCGAGTGTCGGCGCGCGACTACCGGGCGGGCGGGAAGGTACCGGGCCAGCGCGCGCACCGGCTCCGCAGCAATGTGCGTTGCCGCTTCCCTGAGCCGCGCTTCGATGTCCACATCACTTCCTTCCCATAGTGCAAAGGAGCTCGAGAAGGCGCGTTCAACGAGCACGCCGCGGGCGAGCAGGCGCTCGATCGCCGCGTCAGGATTTTCGACCACACCTTCAAGCGCGTAGCGAAGGGTGGAACGGTCGGCACTAAGCTCCCCCATCAGCGCAAGAAGCCCGGTCTGCTCCCCGATGTAGGCGAGTTCGTCACGGCGAGCGCAGCGAATCCGGTACAAACCAGGAAGCGGTGGTACCGACTGACCGTGCCAGCAGCCCTCCAGCGGGTGCCACGCGGACCAGCGGAAGGCCGCATCTACATCCAGCACGAGTAGCACCGGTCAGGAGAGGATGACCGCCCCATGCTGGGCGATGATGGACGGATCATGGGCTCGGAACAGTGTCTCCCAGCGCGTGGATAGCGGGACCAGGGACCGGCCTCCGCCCCACACCTGACTGCCGATGCGGGCGGTCTGCGCATACCCCCACTCCGCGACCCGGAGCGAGGCGGTCGCATCGTGAGGGGCTCCGGCGCGCTCGAATCGTTCGATCAACAAGCTTCTATGCTCCTCATTGCGCACGAGCCACCGCTCCAGGAAGGGCTCGGCGGCCAGATTATCGGACTTCTGACGGTTGCAGGGGCCATCCGCGAGCACGAAGTTGTGGCCGAGGTCCACCGGGTACATGGCCCAGGGGACGAAGTGATCTACTTCGATCCCCCCGCGCAGGTTCTTCCGGCAGTAGAAGCAGCGCCCCTCCTGCAGCTCCAGGAGGATGGGTGAGTAGACGGCGAGGCTCGCCCGCTCGCTGCCGAAGAGGAAGGTGCTGAGGTCGCTGGTCTCCCCCAGAACGGGAGCGTTGTACCGGCGCACGTAGCGCAGCCAGGACCCGCGCACCAGATCGGTAATGAGATCGTAGAAGGCGCGGAAGCAGTACGCCACACCGAGCCGGAGGGTCACCGAGTCGCTCGCATCCTCGTTCTCGTAGAGGAAGTCGAGCCGCTCCTGCCCCACGGTCTGCAGCTTCCAGAGGGGCATCACCCGCACCACCCGGTCCACCTCCCGCACCAGGCGCTCCCATGCGTCTGGTTGCTGCCGCACCCACTGCAGCGAAGGACCATACTCCTGCTGCACCGCCTCGATCTCGGAGAGAATCTTCGCCTTGCGTCCTATATTCTGCTGAAGAACCTGCGGCTCGCCCCTCGATGCAGGGAACGGCTTCGTCTGCCGCCAGTACAGCTCGATCATCTGCTCGGCGATCTCCCGCGAGGAGAGCACCAGCTCCGCGCCGGAGTCATCGCCCTTGAGCACGCAGAGGTCCGCCAGCGCATGGAGCAGGGCGAACTTGTAGCTGGCCGTGAAGCTTCCCTCGCCCAGGATGCGCCGGAGCTGCTGCAGGAAATGGATCTGCTGCTCCGCAGTAGGAGGGGAGACGAGCTTCATTCCTCTATCCAGTAGCGAGCCTTCTCCGGGATCACCCAGCGAATGCCTCCGCGGGGATCGGCCACATCCCCCCACCAGCGGGGAATAATGTGGATGTGCGTGTGCATCACCGTCTGCCCGGCAGCCTCTCCATCGTTGATGCCGACGGTGAATCCATCCGGCGATAGGTCGCGGGCCAGCCGCTGCCGCGCCTCCCGCACCAGCGCCCAGACCGCCGCTCCCTCCTCGGCTGGCGCATCGAAGAGGCTCTCGTAGTGGCGCCTTGGGATGACCAGCATATGGCCTTCCGCCACCGGGTAGCCATCGCGCAGAGCAAGGGCGTGCGCATTCTCCATCCAGATGCGCTCCGGATCAAGCTCACAGAACGGACACGGGAGAGCAGGATTCGGCATAGAGACTTGCCGCAGCAGGGGACGGAGAGTGGCCTCGCCCGAGCGGCAACACAGAGCGGGCAGAACACCGGCAGCACCGGCCAGTGCTGAGAATGTGGTACGCCCATTCCTGGGCCGCAAGCATTTCGGCGCGTGAGCGCCCACCCTCCGGCGGGATGGCCGGCCTCATGGGGAGCCCGTACGTTGCGCCTTCGGCAGCGCCCCAGTACCGCACGGCTTCTCGCTCCCGATCTCATTCCCCGGCGACACTGACCCGGATCGCGGCTGCTCGGGATATCTAACTGACCAGGCGCGAGGCCATACCCGACATCTTGGGAGGAGAGAGTGCGAGACACCTGGGTTCAATCCACCGGAGGGACTCAATTACACTACCGGCGACTTCGCCCACCAGGGCACGGCACTGGAGGCGTGGGAGGCTGCTGGACGGCGCGGCTTCCTAGAGATGGCAACCGGATCGGGGAAGACGATCACTTCGTTCGTCGCTGCACACCGCACCTGGGTTTCCGAGGGGCGCGGTATGCTGATTGTTGTCGCCGCACCCTATCTGCCGCTTGTTGCACAGTGGGCGCGCGAGGCGGAGCGGTTCGGGCTAAGCCCGGTCGTGCCGGGAGCGGCGTCCGATCGGGCAGGGAAGCTGGCGGCGGTGCAGCGCGGAGTCCGTGCGCTCCGGATCGGGTCGAGCGAGGCACAATGCCTCGTCGTGACGCACGATTTCCTCTCTGACCCGGATCTCGCAGCGGAGCTTGCGCGCCTGCGCTCTCCAGCCATGCTGATCGCCGACGAGGCGCACAACCTCGGGACAGCCCGATTCCTGGCAGCCGCCCCGGACGTATTTGGCTACCGCTTGGCTCTCTCCGCAACGCCCGTGCGCCAGTACGACCCGACAGGAACGGCGGGGCTGCTGGCATATTTCGGCGATGTCGTCTTCCAGTTTACCCTGGCCGACGCGATCGGCCGCTGCCTGGTACCCTACTACTACCACCTCCACGAGGTTCCGCTCTCGGAAACGGAGCTTGAGGAGTGGATGGCACTCACTTCAAAGCTCCGCGCCAGCGGCTGGCACCGCGCCGCGGACAATATAGGTGGTGCGCTCCCGCAGCATGTCCAACGCCTCCTGAGCGGCCGGCGTCGGGTAATCGAGCAGGCTGAGAACAAGCTCGACGTGTTCGACCGGGAGCTCTCCAAGATCGACCGGCGGGCGCTCAAGCACACGCTGGTCTATGCGAGTGACAAAGGTCGTGCGCAGCTCTCCACGGTGAACGCGTTGCTCATGGACCGGCACGGGCTTCGGGTGCATCAGCTCACGCAGGAGGAAACGTCAGAACCGGGGCGGGCCGCGCGCATCCTTTCGGACTTCTCGCGGGGCGACGGAATCCAAGTGCTCACCGCGATGCGGGTCCTCGACGAAGGCGTCGACATCCCCGAGGTCTCGACAGCACACATCCTCGCCAGCACGACGGTAGAGCGGCAGTGGGTCCAGCGAAGGGGGCGTGTGCTGCGGAAATGCTCACGCATTGGGAAGGAGACGGCGACCATTCACGACTATATCGTAGTGCCACCGGCAACGAGCGGGATCGCCGCGCCGCCGGAGATAGCCGGGCTCCTTCGCGGCGAGCTGGAGCGCGCACGCGAGTTCGCCACGCTCTCGCTGAATGCCGGGGCCGAGGACGGTCCGCTCCGGACGATCGCGGACATCACGCACCAGTACTTCTAACTCTCTGGGAATTAAGGACCGACGATGGCGATTACGCAACGGCGATTGGTCGAGGTTATCCGGGAACAGTGCGCGGCGGTGGAATCCCGAATGGAGGGCTACCGGGCCGAGTTGGAGGACACCGTGGCCGAGCTGATCGGCGCCGAACGTGACCATCTGGTCCGCTCGACGGCGATCCAGCAGAAGGTCACGGAGCTCTGCCAGCGCTTGGGCGACCAGCTCTGGCAGTCGCAGGTACGTGCCGGGGATGCGCAGGAGGCGCAATGATCTTTCGGAGCGCACAGTTCCAGAACTTCCGCCTTCTTCGGGATCTCCGGATCGACTTCTCGAACGACGCGGAGCGGAAGCTGACAGTGATCCGCGCGGAAAACGAGACAGGGAAGACCACCCTGCTCACCGGTTTGCAGTGGGTGTTATTCGGGGAGGAGGCGCTGCCGCGTCCCGCGACCTCGTACCGGCTCCACCCAGTGGACTGGACGGGGCGGGAGTCGCAGATTGAAATTGAAGGCTCACTGGAGTTCGAGCACACCTATGAGCGCCCGACCCGCTCCGGGGGCTGGACGCGGCAGACGGAGGTCTACCTTGCGCGCCGCAGAGCTGTGGAAGAGGTGCTGGGAGACCAGGAGTGGACCCGCCGCGGGACAGAGTTGCAGCTTTACCGAAAGACCGACGCCGGGTGGGACCGCGTGCCCGGTGACAGTCAGCTCGAGCTCAAGCAGATGCTCGGCTCGAACTTCCGCGAGCTATTCTTCACCGATGGCGACCGGGCGCTCAGCTTTATCACTTCGGAGATGTCGCTGGGCGACAAGCGAAAGCTCGTGCAGGGCGCGATCCGCGACATGCTAGGCTTCGGCATCCTAAAAAGCGCGCGGACCCACGTCGAGCGGGCCATCTCGGAGATCCGGTCCGATGTACGGGGGGCCGGCGGCGAGGATGAGCTCGCCGTAAAGGCGCGCGAGATCAGTGAGGTAGAGCGGCGTATTGAGGCTGCCGGGGCTGCGCAGGCGGAGGCGGAGGCGGACGCACAACGGATCGCTGTGGAGATCGATGCCCTTGATACCAAGATCGAGGCGGTGCTTCGCCACGGGGATCGGGAAGAGTTGCTCGGTCAGCTCAAGGCTGCGCGAAGTGCGGTGGAAAAGACGCGCGCGGAGCTCGACCGGGCACGGACCGAGCACTCGGAGCTCTTTCGCCGCTCGCCGCTAGGCTACGCCATTGCGGAAGCCGTGGTCCGGTCGGCGCAGTCCCACCTGGAACGCCTGAGCGGTGAGGGGCGCCTGCCCCGCTCCGCCACCCCGATTCTACGCGAGCGACTGGCCATCGGCCGCTGCATTTGCGCCCGGGAACTCCCGGAAGGGTCCCCCGAACGCGCCGCGGTCCAGCAGATGGTGGCCGAGCAGGAGACGCGGTCTCTGGTTGACGATCGGCTGACTTCGTTGCGCTACGCCGCCGCCACCGCAGTGCGGGAGCTGGAGGGCGGCGGTTCGTGGCGTGCTAACTTGGGTCGTATTGTGGAGCAGCGCGAGCAGATCGAGGACCGCTTGCAGGCGGCCGAGACGGAGCAGAAGCGGCTGGAGGCGGTCGTTGACGCCCTTCCGGACACAGACGTCGCGCTGCTTCGTAAGACGCACCGTGATTTTCAGCGGACGCGCGAGGAGGCCCTGAAGCGCCGCCATCTCAGCGAGGAGAAGACGACGCAGCTCAAGGCCGAGCGCCAGCGACTCGACGGGGAGTACCAAGCAATGGTGCGCCGCAGCCGTGCGGCGGCCCGTGTGCGGGCGCGCCTGCAGGCCGCCGAGGATGTGCGAAGTGTCCTGCTTGGCGCATACGAGGCCATCGAGCGTGATGAGATCCCGGCAGTGAGCCGCGCGATGAACCGCTACTTCCTGGATATGATCGGTGGCGACCCGCAGCACACGATCATCCAGGAGGCTGCGGTTACCGAGAACTACGATATCGTGGTCTACGGCCCCATGCGCCGCATTCTGGATCCCGACACGGATCTGAACGGTGCGTCCCGACGCGCGCTCACTCTTGCATTCATCCTGGCGCTTACGGAGGTCAGCGGCGTCAAGGCGCCGAACGTGATCGACACACCGCTGGGAATGATGAGCCCGCAGATAAAGCGCGCAGCCGTGGAGACGGCGGTCGAGCACTCCAATCAGCTCGTGCTTCTGCTGACGCGTTCAGAGATCCGCGACATCGAGGACCTAATCGACCGGTACGCTGGCGCAGCGATCACGCTCAGCAGCTCGGCACACTACCCGAAGTGGCTGCGTAACGACCCCAGGCGCGAGTATTTCGCCGCCCTCCGGTGCGACTGCACGCACCGGCAGTACTGCGCGGTCTGTGAGCGGACCGGCGACGCCGAGCGGAGCGAGCTGCTCCGCCGGGCCTCATAGCAACCTTCCTTAGCGGGGAGCCGTGTCATACTACAATCCCTTTCAGGGCCTCGATCTGCTGATCCCAAACGCGTACAGAGCGGACGTGGACCGCCTCTCGCAGACTCAGCCTACCGGCGGGCGACGTCCCTCACCGGACGACAGCCCATTCCCCCGTGTCGTCGACGTCTGGTTCCTCGCAGTCTGCCTCGGCGCGCGGCGGGGGCGCCGTCTCCGGATCGAGGATCCACATAAGTTCAACACTGGTGATGTCCTAGCGCGCGATGCCGGTAGGGTGGAACTGCTGGAGATGATCGCTATCGCAGCAGAGAGCGACCCGGACGTGATCGCCTCGCCAGTTGATTGCCTGCGGATAGCTAATGAGTACGCGGCCTTGGGTCTGCCTGAAGTAGTTCGGATGGTATCCGAGGGGAGTGCGCGACCGATCTGGAATCTGACTGATAACCTGCTAGATCTTCTCGACGAGAGATAAGCCACCGATCAGGTACCAAGCCGTCGCAGTCGAGACACAATGGCGCTCCAGGTAGCGGTGCGTCGTGCATCGGGATAGGCTCGGTACCGCCATCTCCTTTCTTCGAACCCGCTCGCGGACCTCAAGCTACCGCGCGAGGTGAGCCCGCGCAGACCCGTGGCCGGAGAGGACCGCTACCGCGCGCTGAGGGCGGTCGCCGACCGGCTGAATCCCCATTTCGAGCTGGCACTCGATCTGGCGTACGCAACCGGCCACAGGATCACGGCGATCCTGAATCTCAGGTGGGAGGATGTCTCTCTCGCCCCTCGGCATGATGCGCCCTTCGGCACGATACGATGGAGGGCCGAGCATGACAAGATACGCAACGAGCACATCGCGCCGTTGAACCAGATCGCACGTGATGCGCTCGTAAACGCGCAGCGCGAGAGGCCAGGAATCGGTGGAGCCTGGCTGTTTACCACGGAGAAGAACCCCGCTGCGCCGACCGCCTACCGCACCGCGAAGCGCTGGCTGCGGAAGGCGGAAGAACTCGCGGAGTTGGATCACCTGAAAGGGGATGGCTGGCACGCATTTCGGCGAGGGTGGGCCACCGCTCGAAAGGCGTATCCGCTGAAGGATGTGGCACAGGCAGGAGGCTGGAAGAGCACCAGTTCGCTGCTCCAGTGCTACCAGCACGCCGACGCTGAGACCGTGTTCCGCGTGGTCACCGAGCCTGCCGGGAAGCGTTCTGCGGGGTAACCTATCCCAGAACCTATTCCACCGGGGCGAAAGAAGAAAAGCCCCAGCAGCGCAAATGCTGCCAGGGCTTGAACTTAGATAGCTCCCGCGGTAGGACTCGAACCTACGACCCTCTGATTAACAGTCAGATGCTCTAACCAACTGAGCTACGCGGGATTAGCCTCGTTTCGAGGACCGAAAAGCTAACGGGATGCTGCTCCCCTGTCAACCCCGGCATCCTGCCTTCACCACCGCCCGTGAGGCCATGGCGGGCGCCCGGCGGCAATCCGGTGCGAGGGGCTTGTGTTTCGGGCCTTTCGGGAACAGTTTAGATACCCCCACGGTAGACGGAGGCAAGCCCCGCTCTCTCCACGTCGCCTCGCGGCGACCGTTTCTCGCCAGGCCATGCGCATGCGATTTCGCCCTTCTCCTCCAGCGATCGCCGCTCTGATCGGCGCC
>JACDHR010000091.1 GCA_013820915.1 Gemmatimonadota bacterium | reverse complement strand
CGGCGCGAACCAGCGCCACGATCTGCTCCCGGAACTCCGCCGGGTACGGCGGTCTCGTTCTCGGCATGGTAGACTCCTTTCTCTCCATAAGAGATCGGGTGTCCACCAATTGGGGTCAACTCCAGATGCGGCCTTCCGCCACCGCAGGGCCGTAGAGGGCACTAACCAGGCTCTTGCGCACGGAGTGGAGCTGGAGCCTGCGCGCGACATCGCGCCAGGCCGCCACCACGCGGCAGCGGTGCACCACCATCACTGCCCCAGAGCCGAGGCTGTCCTCGAGGACGTGCGCCGCGGTCAGCTGGCTCGGGGAGAAGCCCGCCTCCGCGGGGTCAGCGTACTGCATCCACAGCCCGGCTGGCTCCGCGGCGGCTGCATCGAGGAGAAGGGGAACCACTGCGGACAATCTCATCTGTGCCTCCAGGTCCGGGTAATGGAGACAGAGTACGTCGGACGCGCGGATCGTGCCTTGACGCGCGTCAATCCCGCCGAGCGATCCGTCGGCCGATCCGGCTGAGCGTTTCAGGGGTAATTCCCAGGTACGAGGCGAGATGGCGCAGCGGGACGCGCCGCGTCATCAGCGAGCCCGCTTCCACCAGCAGCTGGTAATGCTCCTCCGGCGTGGAGAGCCGGGAACGGAGCTCCTTCTCCTCCTTGTTGATCCAGTTCTGCTCCGCGATGCGGCGCCCGATCCTATCCCAGCAGCGGTGCCGCTCATAGAGGACCGGGAGCAGGCTCATCGGGAGCGAGAGCGTGTCCGTCGGCTCCAGCGCCAGGACGCTCACGTACGATGGACGCCCGTCCATCAGGCTCCCGCCCGTGAAGCGCCCCTCGAAGGCGAAGCTGCGGGTATGCTCCCGCCCGTCCGCCAGGTAGTAGGCGCGCACGCTGCCCCGGATGATGAAGTGCAGGCCCTGCGAGAGGCGTCCCTCCCACGCCAGGTGCTCCCCGCGCGCGAACCGGTGTCGGAGCAGCTGTGTCCGGGCAAACTCCCACTCGTCGTCGGGAATGCGGGCGTGCAGCTCCAGCATCCTGCGGAGGCGGTCCTCGGGGTCGGGTCGGACGAGGATGGCGGCGATCTCGGGTGGGGGGTTGGGGCATGGATCATCGTCGCTCTTCTTCGCGGGATCGTCCTCGACAGCCCGCAGCGATCTCCATCGCGTTCCTCACTGTGGCGCGCGGTAGGTGAGCACCATCGGTACCCGTAGAGGGTAGAGCAAGCGCTGCCTCCCGGCGGCTCGGGCGGAGCAGAAGTTTGACTACGGACGCCGGGGCAAGAGCTACATCTTCGGGGCGCTGTGTCCGGCTACTGGCGAGGCGTTCACCCGGCCGCGACCGTTCACCCGAATTTAAGACGGGCTCATTGTGCGCGTGCCGTCCCACCCGAAAGCACAGCGGTTGGGTTTTCCGGATCGGGATGAAACGGATTCGTGAAGGTGGCCGTGACGCTGCGCGCCTCGGTCAGGCTGACCGTGTAGCTGCCGTCGTTGTTCACCGTGCCGCCGCCGCCGCTCCAGCCGCTGAAGCTCGACCCGGTCGCGGCCACGGCCCTCAGCGTCACGCTCGTGCCGTAGGCGTAGCTCGCCGTGCAGGTGCTGCCGCAGTTGATCCCGGCCGGGCTGCTGGTGACCGTCCCACTGCCACTGCCCCGCTTCGTCACGCTGAGCGGGTGGGGTGATCTTACCGTTATCTGCGCCGTTGCGCTCACCTGCTGGCCTGTGGCAGCGGCCTCGTACCAGGCGGTGATCGTGGCGCTACCCCCCGCCTGCGCCGTAACCAGCGTGGCGAGGCCGGTCGCGGGCTCCACGGACGCCACGGCGGGATCCGAGCTACTCCAGCGTAGCACCCGACCGGCGAGCAAGTTGCCGCGGGAGTCGCGCAGCTCGCCCTGCAAGGCTCTCAATCCTCCCACCTGCAGTGTGTCCACTGTAGGCGTCACCGTCAGCGAACTCGCGACGGCGCGCACCATCACCCACACGGTGTCGATCGACTGTTGATACTCGCCGACGATGCGCGCCTCACCCTCGGCCCGTGCGATCAGCCGCCCGTCAGGGCTGATCTCGGCGATGCCCGGATCCAGAGTGCGCCAGACGGGCACCAGGCCGGGGATGGTGTCGCCGGTGGCGAAGAGCACCACCCCGCAGAGCTGTACCGTGTCACCGAGCGCGCCGATCGGCGCCAAAGGTGCGGAAAGCAGAACCGCGTCCGCGATCGCGCGCGGCGCCACCTCGACGCGGGTGATCCCTCCCCGCTGCAGCTCCACTCGCGCGCTGTCGCGGAAGAGCACCGCCCGGCGGCGCTCGGCGTCCACGCGCACGAGCAGCTCGACCGTGAGCTGCCGCGTCTCCTTCGATCCCTGCAGGTCGTCCACGAAGACGCTGAGCCACGCGGTCTCAGTGTCGTCGCGGGGAAAAGCGGCGATCGCGTTGAAGGCATCGCCACCGGCGGCCGCAAGGCCTACCCTGACGCTGTCCACCCGGTCGTAGACGCGCGCTATGCCCGAGAGCTGTGGAAGCGGACAGGCCGTGCCTGTCGTCTGCATCGGGAGCGCTTCATCGAAGGCGAGCGCGAGCGTAGCCCGCCCAGGCGCGGGCTCGGCCAGGAAATCGCGGCAGCCGGCGAGCATCAGCAGCACCGTCACCAGTCGCAGACCCCACTGGCACCGCCGAGGCCAGGAGCGTGTTCGACGCATCGCGCGCTCAGCGGCGCAAGGGGTGACGCGATCGGACCGGGGCGTCAGCGGATCGGAGGAGAAGAGAGCGGGCATACACTCGCCTGGGCAGAGGTGCCGCGCCTGCCAACCGGCAGGGGCAGTGAAGAACGAGATCGACTGAACGACAGGGTTTCGCACATCGCTTCAGCGCTGCCGCGGGCTGGCATAGCGAATCCCCAGTCCTATATCCAGGCCGGTGAGCGTGCTCTCGCTGTCCGTGCGGACCACGACATTGCCCAGACGCGCGCGAAGGGTGGGCACCAACGTCACCTCTCCCGCCGGCCACTCCAGAGCGGCACCCACACCCAGCAGGGAGCCTTGACCCAGCCCATCGTCGCTGCGGAAGAGCCGCACGTCCGCGCTGGGCATGAGCACGCCGCGCCCGGCCGGCAGCCGCATGCCACCGCCCAGCAGCAGCAGATCCTGCGCGGGGAAACCACCGAAGAGGTCCACGATCGCGTCTCCCGCCGCGCGATGCACGCCGCCCAGGTAGACCACGCCAGTCGAGCGGGAACGGAGCGCGAATGCATACGAGCCCATCGCTCGATACCTGATGCCGGGTCGGAAGAAGTTGGTGCCGTCGAGGGCGTCGTCGCTGAAGTGCTCGAGCCCGAGTGACAACGTCGCCTTTCCCGCGCTGCCGACTGCCCGGTCCACGACTCCGCGCACCTGAAGCTGGTTGCCGGGTCGGTAGACGAAGAGATCGTTCGGTTCGTACTCGCGCGCCATGATGTAGGAGACGCTCAGCCCCGCGTTGCCGCCGGCGAACACACGCGCCACCCCGACGTTGAGGCCGCCGCCGCCCCCGCTTCCCCAGTGCGAGATGCGGACGGGAA
The DNA here is from genome assembly GCA_013820915.1 of Gemmatimonadota bacterium. Lineage (GTDB taxonomy): Bacteria > Gemmatimonadota > Gemmatimonadetes > Longimicrobiales > Longimicrobiaceae > JACDHR01. The sequence goes on along the minus strand of JACDHR010000091.1, from coordinate 8,582 downwards.
GCAAGTCGGATGCTATGACGCTCGCCACTTCCGCCTCGGCGAGGCTGTGCGTAGCGTTGCCGGTGGGCAGCACGAGGATGGCGGTCACCGAAGAGGTGAGGTTGCCCTGCCCCCGCGCGATGCCGAGCTGCAATTCCGTGTCGGTCGGGCCGCTGATGGTGATCTCGCTGCCATCGGCGCGCACCAGGCTGCCGCGGGCATAACGTCCGCTCACCAGCAGACTGGTGCGGCGCGGCAACGCGACACGCGCGCTCAGGGGAATGGTGAGCAGAGAGAGGGTTTCGATGTTCGCCGCCTCCGGCTCGGAGAAGCGATACACCTCGTAGCCGGCCCCGGCCCCGGCAATGAACCCGAGACCACTCGACGGCGCGAGCGGGGACGCCTGCGCGGGTAAGGGAGCAGCAGCGATGGTGTGGCATCCCACCGCCAGGAGGACGGCAGCGACGAACTGAGGTTTCATAGCGGAGGCCCCCTTACGGGCGTTGCAAGATGATCTCGAGCACGGTGCGCCTGCCCAGTCCCTCCCTGCCCTGCGCCTCGGAGATCGGGTCGCGAGCCTGCGGGTCCGGCACCAGCACCCGGATCGCATCGAGCTCGCTGAGCTCGGCGAGGACCAGCCCCGTTCGCAGCTCGGGGGCGCCTCGCCTGGCGAGCTGCTGCGTCGTCACCTCGGCGGCAGCGACCAGATCCGCCACGCGCGCGGCAGCCTGCTGGGCCGCGCCGAATGCCGGATCGAGCGTCGCTGCCTGGCCGCAGCTGCGCGCCGCACGCGAGAAGTCGCCCATGTCCTCGGCCTCCAGGCACTCACCGTATGCGAGCAGTGCCTGCAGGTTATCCGTGGGCTGTTGCATAACGCGCTCGCGCTCGGCGGGAGTCAGCACGACGCCGAGGGACCGATAGATGCTCAGCGCCAGGCGCTTCTCCAGCTCGAAGAGACGCCGTAGCGCGTCCTCCTCGCTGAGCGCCCGCCCATCCCACTCGCCACCGATGCCCACCACCGCGGCCTGAAGGCGGAGCATCCGCTCGTCTCCCTCGATCCGCCCCTGGACGATGCGGCCCGCGCCGAGCAGGTGGCCGCCGCGCACCGCGGTGGGCGGATCCACCAGCCCGCTCTCGGCTAGCTGTAGCTCGTCGAGGAGCAGCTGCACCCGCGTACGCTCGAGCACCCGCACCCGGTCGGTCTGCGAGAGATCGGTGACGAGCATCTCCGCCAGCGCGCGGCTCAGCGAGCTGAGCTGCGCGTCCTCGCCCCGGTAGAGGAAGGGGAATACCGCCACGGTGCGCGGCTGCGGCGGCGTCCCCGCAAGCTCGGTCTCCCGCTCGATCGCCCCGCGGACGGCGAGCGTCAGCTCCTGCCGGGCGAGCAGGGGCAGCCGCTGACGGAGCTGCTCCTGCAGCTCCGGCTGCCGACCCACCTGCTGGTAAGCTGTGTAAAGCTCGCGCGCCCGCGCCGGCTGCGCAAGCTCCTCGTAGGTAAGGCCGAGATAGTAGACCGCCGCGGGATCCTCCGGAGTGAGCGCTGCCGCTCGCTCGAGCAGCGCTCGCGCGTCCTGGGCGCGACCCACCTCGCGGTAGGCGACGCCTAACCGAACCAGCACCGGCACGCTGGCGGAGTCGCGCGCAAGCTGCGCCTCCAGTTCGGGGATCTCCGCCGGCACGGGGAAGCCCGCCGGCGGACCTTGCAGCGCCGGCGCGCAAGCCGCGCCCAGTAGCAGCAGTGCACCGAGAACCCTCGATCGCGCCAGGGCTAAGGCGAGTGACACACGACGGCACGCAGAGACGTGCATGGCGAATCTCGCAGCGGGTGGCGTCAGCCTGCCGGTCCCCTCCGCACACCCGGAGCGGCGTAGAGGAGGGGCGGATGGATCGTCGGGGATGGGGCTGGCGGAAAGAGAACTGTCCCGCTTGAATAGAGTGGGACGAAGCCGTATTGTCAAGGGTGACGCTGCCCTCATCATGACGGGAAGCTTGCCAGCTCTTTGGCGGGGGAGCATCGTCGACACGGTCCCTCTTCCGGCGAGAGCGGGGAACCGCGGCAGCCGCATGCCACCGTCCCAGGCGCGGATTCCCGCGCCGACGGTCCGGTGGCCCCAGAGAACACGGAGGATCAGCCATGCCCGACCCCCGCTCGCGCAGCCAGGTTGTTCTCGATATCGGGCTCGGACAGGATCCGCTTCCTGCAGTGACGCGTCCCGACACGCCCTTCCGCATCGCGCTGCTGGGTAACCTGCGCGGCCACGCTCATGCCGCGCAGGATCTCGCGGCGCGCCGCCCTGTGCTCGTCGACCGCGACGACTTCGACGAGGTCCTCGCCAGCTTCGCCCCGGAGCTCGACATCCAGCTCGGCGAGGATGGCCCCCGCATCACCGTCGGCTTCCGGGAGTTGGACGATTTCCACCCCGACCGGCTCTACGAGCGGCTGCCGCTCTTCCAGTCGCTGCGCGAGCTGCGGCAACGCCTGAGCGACCCGCGCAGCTTCGGCGCGGCCGCTCGCGAGCTGCAGGGCGACGCACCTGCCTCGCCTGCCGCTACCGCGCCTGCTGCGCCCCGGGAAGGCGCCGCTGCCAGTGTGCTCGATCAGATCCTCACCGAGAGCGTGGGTCCGGCGCCGGACCCGGCAGCGAAGCCCGCCGCCGGTCCGCCAGCGCGCGACGACCTGCAGGAGTATCTGCGCCGCGTGGTCGCGCCGCACCTGCTGCCGGGTCGGGACCCACGGCAGCCCGAGCTGCTGGCGCAGGTGGATGCCACCATCAGCGACCAGATGCGCGCCCTGCTGCACCACCCGGACTTCCAGGCGCTCGAATCGCTCTGGCGCGGCGTGTACTTCCTCGTGCGACGGCTCGAGACCAACAGCCTCTTGCGGCTCTACCTGATCGACGCCAGCCAGGAGGAGATCGCCGCCGACCTGGCGGCCCAGCACGGACTCGAGAGCACCGGCCTGTACCAGTTGCTCGTGGGGTCCTCGACGGAAGCGCCCGGGGCGGATCCGTGGGCGCTGCTGGTGGGGGACCTCGCCTTCGGCCCCGCGGAGGAGGAGATCGGGCTGCTGGAGCGCCTGGCGCAACTCGCAGGCGTGGCGGGTGCCCCCTGGCTATTGGCGGCACATCCGCAGCTCGTGGGGCTCGACTCCTTCGCCACGCCGCCCGAGCTCTCGAGGTGGCAGGCACCAGAGAACCCCGCCTGGGAGGCCTTCCGGCGCACGCCGGCAGCTCGCTTCATAGGCCTCGCGGCCCCTCGCTTCCTGCTCCGCCTTCCCTACGGCGAGGACGCCGAGCCATGCGACGCCTTCGACTTCGAGGAGTTGCCGCCGCCGCCAGTGCACGAGCACTACCTCTGGGGCAACCCGGCGCTGGCCTGTGCGCTGCTGTTGGGAGAGACGTTCAGCGAGGCCGGCTGGCAGATGCGCCCAGGGATGCACCGCGAGATCAGCGGGCTGCCCCTCCACCTCGTCCGCAACGATGGAGCGGCCACCGTCCAGCCCTGTGCCGAGACGCTGCTCACCGAGCGCGCCGCCGCGCGCCTGATGGACGCCGGGGTGATGCCGCTTGCCTCGATGAAGGAGCATGACGCCGTGCTGCTGGTGCGCTTTCAGTCCGTAGCCGCGCCGCTCGCGGCGCTGGCGGGGCGGTGGGGCGCCGGAAATCAAGCATGAGGTCGAGTCCTGGAGCTCTCTCTCTGTGCTCCGCAAGGTTGCTCGGCGCGCGAGTGAACTGTGGGGTGCAACGGTTTGAGGCAGTCAGGGGATGCGCCCGCGGATGGCTCCCCTCACCCTATCCTGCAGCCTGCGCTTCGCGCCGCGAGCAGCGCGCTGCTTCATCTGGTCGTAAGTCAGCTGCATCAGCGCCGAATTGGGCACGGCCCGCGTGACGGTGTACATCTTCTCCGCCGCTTCGACGTAATCGCCACGGTCGAAGAGGTCGAGCGCCTGCGAATAGGTGAGGGTGACCCTCATCTCCTCGACCCGGTTTGCCTCCTGCTGCTGTCGCAGACGCTCGAGCTCCTCGGGTGAGAGCGCCAGCTCGAGCCCCGCGATGAGCTCGCGGGCAAGCCTCTGTTGCAGCTCGAAGAACCGGTCCTCTCGCCCGGTTACCTGCGCCGTCTTGACGATCTCCGCCGTCGCGACACGGATCACCCGCGTGTCGATGCGGACCTGCGGCTGGAGCGCCATCACGGCGCCGGTCACCACGTACTCCGCACCCGCGACGCGCCCCACCTGCACCGCGGTCGCGGAATCGAAGTACCGCGATTGCTGCAAATTCTGCTCGTTGATCAGATCCTGAAGCCGCTCGCGCTCGACGAGCTGAATGCTCTCGACGCTGGACAGGTCGCTGATCATCATGGCAGCGAGTCCCTTACCCAGTGGATCGTACTGTGAGTCTCCCGAGTTGTTGTCGAAGCTCAGGACCGCGACAGTCTTGCGTGGCGGGGGGGGCGGCAGCGCCTGGATTGCAGCAGTGGGGTAGAGCTGAAGGCTGGCGGCGACAAGAAGCCAACACAGCAAAGGTGCGGTTCGCATAGCTGATCCGGGTTGGAAGGGGAGACGAGGGATCAATCGCCAGTTGAATCACGGTTCGGCACCCTCGCTACCATCTATACCGCGTTCGACTACCGCAGTTTCAGCCTGGCACGGTGGGAGCGCGGCGTCCAGAGTAGCTGACTTCGGCGGCTCACGCTACAGTCGCGATGCGCCAGAAGCCGGCCGCCACCAGCATCGGTCGGATCCGCGGCTGCCATATCTTTTCCACGAAAGCCCGCTGTCCCGCGCTCATCCGTCCGCCGGGCAGGTTCTCGTCGGGCGAGAGCGCCGGATCGAACTGCCGGCCCGCCGCGCCGATGGGGTCTTCTGGGAGCTCCTGCAGATGAGCCAGGAGGAAGTCGAAAACGTACTTCGGTGCGACGGGGGGCGGCCGTAGCGCACCCATCTCGTCGCTGCCTGGCTCGATCGCAACGTCGCCTAGTCGTACGGGTTGAGAGGCGATCCACCGCTCGCGCAGCCGCTCCAGCTCGGCCTGGAAGACCAAGTTGCGCGGCGGAAGCACCTCGAGCACGCGCATCCGAGCCGGCGCCTGCGGAGCGCAGAAGACATCGAAGAGCGCGAGCGCCCGGAGCGGTGTCGGCTGCATTCGGTACTCACGCACGAGGAAAGCGAAGAGCGCCTCCACGCGATAGGACATCACGCAGAACGCGAGCAGGTCGAGCAGTGGCTTCCCACCGCGGGTGAAGTGCTCCTCGGTCGACCTGCGCGCCACGGCCGTGCTATCGCTCATGGTGGAGAATCCGGCAGGAGGAAAGGATTGCACGAGGCGATAGCAGGCGGCGCCTTCGGGCAGCCGTGCGGCCTCGCGCTGGTAGCCATCCTCACGCGTGCGGCCGCAGCTCGTCCGCTCGCGCAGGCCCAGCTTGCGCCCGCACCACCCAGCCATCTACCGGTTTCGACAGCTCCTGGCGCAGCGCTGCGGGCACGATGCTGACCGTGCTGAACCCCGCGGCGTCGAGTACCGTTCGCAGATAATCCTCTGTGTGGCTGTAGCGCCCGTGCGGGTTGATACGGAAGGGGCGGTCCGCGTCATCGCTCCGCTCCACGGTGAACGCCAGCCAACCCCGCGGCCGGAGGGCAGCGCGCGCCGCGCTCGCAACCTCGTCGAGCGCTCCGAAGTAGACCAGCGTATCGGCGGAGCCGACCACGTCGAATGCGCCCTCATTCGCGGCAAGATAGTCGGTGAGCTCGTGCTCGCACAGCTCGTCGTAACCGCCGCGTGTCCGTGCCTTCTCCAGCATTCCCCGCGAGAGATCGACCCCCGTGAGTCGGTGCGCATACGGCCGCAGCAGCGGCCCGCACAGCCCGGTGCCGCATCCGGCGTCGAGCACGGCGAGATCCCCGCGCGGCTCGCCGAGCACCTCCGCCAGACTGGCAGCCAGGAGCTGGGGCGCGTGGTAGTCGAGCCGCTGCAGCAGTTGCTCGTCGAAGCTGTCGGCGAACTGGTTGAAGATGCGCCGCACGTAATCGTCCGCGGCGCGGTCCGGAACGCTCCCCCCGCCCGTGGCCGCGAGCATGTGGGTGGCGATCGGGTTTCCCGGATCCATCGCCAGCCAATCCTCCAACATCGCCGCCGCGTCCTGCGGCCGACCTACGACGTACAGCATGTACCCGACCAGGTTGTACGCGCGGGTGTGCTCGGGATTGAGCACGAGCGCGCGGCGGCACGCCGCGATCGCCGCGTCGGGATCGCCGAGCTGGCGCAGAGCGTTGGCGAGGTTGTAGTAGGCATCGGCGATGTTCGGGGCCAGGTCCAGCACCCGCCGGTGGGCCTCGACCGCTTCCTGCCATGCGCCCCGCGCCCCCAGTACCACGCCGAGGTTGTTCCAGGCGGGCGGATAGGCGTCATTGCGCGCCAGCGCTTCGCGGTACGCCCACTCCGCCTCCTCCAGCCGCTCCGTCTCCTTGTAGACGTTGCCCAGGTTGTTCCAGGCGTCCACATAATCTGGCGCCGCCGCCAGCGCACGCCGCATCAGTGCGACCGCCTCCTCGCTCCGTCCCTGCTGATGCCGCAGGATACCCAGGAAGTGCAGCGCGTCCGCTTGGTCCGGGATCGCGGCGAGAATGCACTCGTACATCGCCTCCGCGGACTCGAGGCTGCCCGTCCGGTGAAGCTCGATCGCTTCCGACAGCTTTTCGCTGGGGTCGAGGTGTGCGGTAGCCGCGGGACGAGGGTCGGCGCTGGCGGGAGAATCCTGGATCATCGAGTGTTCCGTTGTCGTAGGCGAAGTGCGTCGGCAAGCGATCATTGAGAAATATGGTGACCTCGAAGCAACGCGGCACCGTCTGCCTCCAAAGCAGCTCCCGAGAGATCGCGGTTCCCTCTATCCGCCGATCAGTACGGTCGGGAAGCCCAAAACGATGGTTCCCCCGTGCGCGGTGAGGTCACCCATGCGTGCCGCGGGCAGCTTGCCGATCAGCACCGTTACCGATCCCTTGGCGATCACGTCGGGTGGTCCCACGCAGACGCACATGTCGGTCGCCCGGGCCGCGGGCATGCTCCCGATCAGCACCGTCGGGCAGCCGGGCGGCAGCACCGGACCACCCACGTGCGGGATCGGCGGCAGACCCGGTGTGACCATCGGGCAGACGTGCATGTCACCAGCGCGTGCTGCGGGCTGTCCCATATGCTCCTCCCGAAGGTACCAGCTCCTGAATCAGCGAGCTTTCACCGCTGGCCAGAGATCGATCCGGCTCGCGATGTCCACGCCTCGGTCGATGAAGCCGCGGAACTTCGCGGGCGCCGTCTCCGGCTCGGTCGAAACCGCGGCGAGCACGATGCTCCCGGCGATGGCCTTGGCCGCGGCGAACTCGTTGGGCTCCACGGGGGGCGCCTCCGGCGGAGCGATGCTCCCCCCGCTGAGGAAGACCGCCAGCGCCGCGCAGCCCGCGGGCGTACCGAGATCCGCTTCCTCGGCAATGCGCAGCATGGGCCGGCGCGTCTCTTCCGAGGGCTGCCGGATCCAGCGCTCGGTCGCGTCCAGTGCGGCGCGGATGTTCAAGGGCGGATCGCCGTCGAGCACCTGTCGAGCGGAGGTCCACGCCCACCAGATCGCCTCCCGCTTCGGCAGCGCGTGCGCCAGCAGGCGGATGGCATCCGCATAGCGCTCCTGGTCGACCAGAGCCGCGATGAAGTCCCGTGGCGCCTCTCTGTCCCCCAGCAGCGCCCTCGCCTCCTCCTCGAGCTCCGCGACATCGCATAGCTCCACCAGCGGTCGCGGCATCCGCGCGGCCGGCACAGGCTGGTTCATGGGGCTAGTTGATCATCGTGATGCCACCCTGCGCCTTCAACATCGCGCTGCCGTTGATCTGCGTGATCAGCCCCTTCACCTCGGTCTGGATCTGCCCCTCGATCTTCACCATCAACCCCTTGATCGTCACACCGGTCTGATCGATCTTGATGCTGTTCTGCCCCACCTTCAGCTCGATCCCCTGCATCGCTTCCTCCGCGATCTTTCCCAGCTTCAGCTTCACCGTGCGGTTCCCCATGCCGAGCTCGATGGACTGGTTACCCATCTTGATCTCCAGGGCGTCGTTCCCCTGGCCGATGACGGTCTTCCGGTTGCCCTGCTTGACCTCGAGGCTCTGGTTCCCCTTGGAGACCTCGAGCGACTGGTTGCCGTCCTCGATGACGATCGCCTGGTTTCCCTTCACGGTGACGCTCTGCTTTCCCTTGACCACTTTGACGGTCTGGTCCCCTTCCTTGAGCGTCACCGACTGGTCCTTGTAGATCTCGACTGTCTGGCTGCCGTCGGCCGCGTTGCCCGCCCCAGCCCCTACCTTGAGGGTCTGGTTGTTGAAGATCTCCACCGTCTGGTCGCCCTTGTCCTTCTTCTCGAAGCCGACCTTCCGCGTCTCGTCGTTCTCGACGACCGTGTCGAGGTTCTTCTCCGCGTGGACGTAGATCTGCTCCGAATCCTTCTTGTCCTCGAAGCGGATCTCGTTGAAGTTCTCGGGCGTCCCCTCCAGCGCGCTGCGGGACTTGATCCCGCTCTGCGTCTTATTGGCCGGTAGCGCGTAGGGCGGCATCTGCTCGGCGTTGTAG
>JACDHR010000090.1 GCA_013820915.1 Gemmatimonadota bacterium | reverse complement strand
TCGGCAGGTTCAGCAGGTCCAACCGCTCCCGTACGTCCAGCCCGGCGAAGTCCATGTCCGTGCCCCACCGGAAGGTGAGCGTCACGTCCGAACGGCCGGGGCGCGAGCGACTGGTCACCTGCTGTACACCCTGCACCACCGAGACCGCCTCCTCGATGGGGCGGGAGACCAGGTTCTCGATCTCCTGCGGCCCCACACCGGGGTACTGTGTCTGGACGGTGAGCGTGGGGAAGGAGACGTCCGGCAGCAGATCCAGCGGGAGGCGCGTAAAGGATACAACGCCAAAAACCACGACAGCCACGAAGGCCATCGCGATCGCGACGGGGCGCCGGATCGAAAAGTCTACGATCCTCACTGCCGCGCTCCGCCTCCGCCCTGCCTGCGCCGCTCACCCGGTGCGGCGGCAGCGCCCTCCGGAGCCGCCGCGGCGGAGGCCGGTGACTGGCGATCCATCGCTACGCCATCTACCTCCATCAGCCGGACCGGCAGGCCGGGCCGGAGGTTGTCCTGCCCCACCACCACCACGGTATCACCGGCCGTGACGCCCGTCTGGATCTCGACCTGGTCACCCTGACTGGTGCCCAGCGCGACCTCGCGCTCCACCGCCCGGCCACCCTCCACGAGGAACACCCGCGGCGCGGCACCGTCCACCAGCACGGCGGTACGCGGCAGCGCGATCCGCTCTTCGAGCGTCTCCGTGACGATGTCTATATTCACGAACTGTCCCGCGCGCAGACCGCCGGCCTGCTGCGGATTGACCTCCACCGTCACCTGCACCGTGCCGCTGGCCGGGTCTACCACAGGCCGCACCCGCGCCACGCGACCCGGCACCACGATTCCCGCCCCTTCCACACGGACGCGCACCTGCTGCCCGGCCTGCACGCGCGGCGCATCCCGCTCCGGCACGCCGACGTCCGCCTCGAGGCGGCTGATGTCCGCCACCGCGAAGGCGCGCGTCGCGGTGTTCACCAGCTGCCCACGCTCCACCCAGCGGTGCGTGACCACACCCGAGATCGGCGCTGCGATCACTGCGTTACGCACGCGAAGCTGCGCCAGCTCCCGATCCGCCGCTGCAACCGCCGCCTCGGACCGCAACCGCTCCAGCTCCTGGTCCGCAAGCAGCCCCTGCGCGTGCAGCGCGACGCCACGCTCCGAAGCATCCCGCGCGGCCCGCGCACGCGCATCCGCCTGCTGCGCCTGCAGCCGCCACTCCTCGTTGTCCAGCGTGGCCAGCGGCTGACCGGCACGCACGGCGGCCCCCTCTTCCACCAGGATCCGGGAGACGACTCCGTTCTGTTTGGGCAGAACTTCCAGTTGCTCGCGAGCGCGCAGGTTCGCGCTGCCCCGCAGTACCACTTCCAGCTCCGCGGGCAGCGCTACGCGCGCAGCGACGGGAATCGAGCGCGCGCCATCTCCGCCGCCGCCCGGGCCCCGCCCCCCACCAGCCTCGCCTCCGGAATCGGCGCGGGAATCTCCACACCCGGAGGCAACGAGCACAGCGCACGATAGCACACCGAGACAGAGGGAACGGAAGCCATACAGTATAGTCACAAAGATCTCCACGATATATTTACAGTCAGACGGGGCGTACCCGCGAAGTTCACGGATGATCAACGGCGGCAACCACCAGCAGGTCGGCGCTCACGTCGCCGAAGAGCAGGTCGAACTCCGCTTCGGAAAGTACGATGCCGAGCACCTCCTCCACCACTGGGTGAAAGCCCTGTGGGGAAGCAATAGCTACCTCCGGGCTCTCGTCGCCCGGCGCGACGCCGCGGATAGCGATCAGGAGCGCCAGCCCCGCCGCCGCGGCGACAGGCAGGATCGGGCGCGCCCATCCGGCTACCTTCCGCCGCAGCCGGCGACGCGCCAGCGGCAGCTCCGCACGCTCGCGGACCGACTGCCGCATGCGCACCCAGTCTACCTCCGCGGGGGGAGAACTGGAGAGCGAGCCGAGCGCCTGCCTCAGCTCGGGGTCCGGCGATGGGTCGTGCATAGGTTCCTTCATGATTCTTTCCTTTGATAGATCTCGAGCGCCTCGCGGAGCTGCCGCCGCGCCTGGTGCAGATGCCAGCGGACGGTACCCGCCGGCATCTCTAGAATCTCCGCGATTTCGGCCCCGGAAAAGCCTTCCAGTTCGAAGAGCTGCACGGCTAGGCGTTGCCGCTCCGGTAGCGTGTCCAGCGCGGCATGCAGCCGCGAGCGTAGCTCCGCCTGCTCAGCGGCCCGGTCCGGGAGAACGCCGAGCGCCGGCATCTGCTCGGGAAGCATCTCCGTCTGCCGGATCGAGCGCGCCTTTCGCGCGTTCAGCCCGCGATTCACCAGAATACGGTAGAACCAGGGGCCGAAGCTGCGCCCCTTCTCGAAGCTGTCGATCCGTTCCAGCGCCGCAATGAAGGCGTCCTGCACCAGATCTTCGGCGTCCTCACGCTGCCCCATCACCCGGTACGCCACAGCGAAGGCGCGCCGCATGTGCCGCGTGACCAGCGTATCGTACGCCGCCGTTTCTCCGTTGCGGACGTGCTCGACGAGCTCGGAATCCCCAAGCTCGCCGTGCGGTGCCGCAACGGGCCCAACTTTCGGACGGAACAGGCCCATCGCCTCTATCGCAGCTGCGTTACGCATCGGGCCGTGAGCCGGGCTTCGGCCCGGTGCGCCCGTGCGGACCCTGCTTGCCCTGCCGTGCCCGGTGCTCACGCGTCAAATCACGCATCCGCTGCTGCTGTTCGGGCGTGAGAACCTCACGCGCATCGCGCATCGCACCATGCATGTTCTCACGCAGCCGCTGCAGTGTCGGGCGGTTCGCCTCCAGCTTCTGCTTGAGATCCTCCCGCTGCGCAGGAGTCATCTCGCGGACGCGCGCGCGCCGCTCCGGGTGGACGGGGATGCCCGCATCGCGGAGCCGCTGAAGCAGCGGCTGGTTCTGTGCCTCCAGGCGCTGGGTGATCGCCTGCAGGCGCGCAACCTGAGCGTCCGTAAGCTGCAGCTCACCGCGAAGCTGCAGGAGCGCTCCCACTCCGGGCTCATGCTTGTGCATCCCCCCGCGCTCTTCCGTCCGCGGAGTTGCCGGCGTCTGCTGCTGAGCGACTGCCGGCACCGGAGCGGCTGCCAGCGCCGCAACAAGAACCAGACCATACACCGAACTCTTCATATTGGAACTCCTGCTTTGCGTTGCGCTTGTCCGGGAGAGGCCGCCTCATCGGTACCCATGCTCGGTTGTATGGCCGGGCAATCGCGACCTGCCACTCATATGTACCACCGAGCCCACCGAATTGTTGGCGGGAGACGCACCGACCGCCGCCACGGCAAGAGGCGCCACGACTCACCTCCGTCTTCCACGTTGCGTCTGGCGGTCACTTCTTCTATTCTGCTGACTTCGCTCCCGACCTGTCTCTTCTTTCTCCTGAACCGCAATGGAGGCGCAGTGAAGCGGCTTCCGACCGACCATCCCGGTGGTTATTCCGTCTTCCGTGCGGAGAACATTCTCTACCTTTTGCTGGTGTTCGTCCCCGCAGCGCTGGTGATGGAGCACCTGCTGCACGCGAGCCCGACCATGATCTTCCTTGTATCCGCTACCGCGATCATCCCGCTCGCGGGGCTGATGGGCCGGGCCACGGAACAGATCGCCGAACAGGTGGGCGAGGGCGTCGGAGGACTGCTGAACGCGACGTTCGGCAACGCCGCGGAACTGATCATCGCGATCATGGCGCTGCGGGCCGGGCTGTACGACCTGGTGAAGGCGTCGATCACGGGCTCGATCATCGGCAACATCCTGCTGGTCTTCGGCCTGGCGACGCTGTATGGCGGGCTAAAGTTCGAGACGCAGAAGTTCAACCGCACCGCGGCCTCGCTGGGTGCGACGCTGCTGGTGCTCAGTGCGATCGGGCTGCTGATCCCGGCGATTTTTCACTCGATCGTGGGCGCGGGTGACGCACTGGTGGAGCGGGAATTGAGCCTGGAGATCGCGGTAGTGCTGATGGCGACCTACCTGCTCAGCCTGCTTTTCGCGCTGCGTACCCACAAGCATCTATACGTCGGTCACGCGGCTGCGCCGGAGGAAGAGTTGGGCGGGGAGCCCCCGCGCTCCTTCGGCCGTCCCCTCGCTCTGCTGCTGGCTGCCACGGCCGGCGTGGCGCTGATGAGCGAACAGCTCGTCGGTGCGGTGGAAGCGACGGCCGAAACGCTGGGGTGGAACGAGGTGTTCGTCGGCGTGATCGTAGTCGCCATCGTCGGCAACGCGGCCGAACACTCGACGGCGGTCCTGATGGCGGGCAAGAACAAGATGGACATCGCGATCAATATCGCGGTGGGCAGCTCCATGCAGATCGCGCTGTTCGTGGCGCCGCTGCTGGTGTTCCTCAGCTATCTGATCGGCCCGCAGCCAATGGACCTGCTGTTCACCACGCTGGAGGTCGTAGCGGTGACGCTTTCGGTGGGCATCGCCGCGCTGATCTGCCAGGACGGCGAGTCGCACTGGATGGAAGGAGTGCAGTTGCTGGCGGTTTACGTGATCCTGGGCATCGCGTTCTTCAATCTCCCCATGTAGAGGTGTACTCGGCGGCCGCAAGCCGAGACTGCACGCCGTTCTTCCACTGGGGCGCACGCTGGGTGTCAAGAAGACGAGGATGTCCTCGCTAGCCTACGAGCGCTGCGCCATGCGCACTTTGTCGAGGCGCTCCTGCAGTTCGGAACGCTGGTCTTTGTGCTCCGACGGCGCCTCGAGTGGCGAGCTGCGGAGTATCGCAGGCGGTTGGCATCGGATGCCCATCGCGGACAGCCCGGCGGGGCAGGCGGCGAGTAGCGGCAGCGGCACCGCAAGGAGCCGGCGATTTCCACACCACCGCCCTGGAGGGAGACCTCGTATGCGTTTCATGCTCGTGATCCTGCTACTACGCGATGGCAGCCCCGGTTGCGGCCCAGAACGCGGGCGCGCTGGTCCGCGCCTACTTCGACACCTGGAACCGGGGCGACGCCGCCGCCGTCGCGGGGCTCGTTACCGACGCGGTGGCCCGGCACACTGCCGGCGAGGTCGCCTGGACGGGGAGCAGCCACTTCCGCTTCGAGAACGGCCGGATCACGGAGGAGCGCGTCGTCGGCGACCTGCTGGCCGACACTCTCGGCTTCACCGTCTCCCTCGGCGGCTACATGAACTGGGGCGCGGAGAACCACCTCGTGTGGTTCGAGGACGACAGCTACCTCGAGCCGCTCTTCGTGTATCCCGACCGCAGCATCTTCTACTGGGCTCCGTTCACGGCCAAGCACCGGGCCCCGGCCGGTCCGTACGCAGCAGCGCCGCCGCCTCGCCCGCGCTTCCGGTCGCGGCCAGGCATTCGGCGAGACCGGCGCGGGTGTCGACGATGCTGGGGTGGCGTGCGGGAAAGCGGTCCTCGAACAGCGCCAGCGCTTCGCGGAACAGGGGCTCCGCCTCGTTGCACCGGCCGCGGACACGCAGCAGGCCGGCGAGGTGCTGCAGCGGGACCGCGGCACGCTGCCGGTCGCCGCGCACCACGTCGCGGCTGATCGCGACCGCGTCGCGGTACAGCGCCTCCGCCGCATCCAGCTCGCCCTGCGCCTGCAGCACGGATCCCAGCGTGTAGAGGCCGGGCAGCGAGCCGGGGTGACGCTCGCCGAACGATTCAAGGCGCAGCACGAGCGATTCGCGCGCCGGCCCTTCCGCATCGTCCGCGCGGCCCATCGCGACGCGCCCCCTCGCGAGCATGTCGAGCGCGCTGGCGAGGTGCGGGTGCGGCGGGCCGGACGGCGTGCGGTAGATGCCGATCGCTTCCCCGATCATCGGCTCTGCCTCCGCGTGCCGCTCCAGTGTTCCCAGCACGCTCGCCAGGCTGAGCAGACCCGTCGCCGTCTTGGGGTGCGCCGCGCTGTACGTGGCGCGGGTCAGCGCGAGCGCTTCGCGGTGCAACTGCTCCGCCCCGGCCGGGTCTCCACGTTCCGAAATCACCATGGCGAGGCTGGTCAGCGTGCCGGCCAGCTCGGGGTGTGACTCGCCCAGCAGGCGCCGCCGCACGGCCAGCACTTCGCGCAGCAGCGTTTCCGCCTCCGTGAACCGCTTCCCGTTCCGCAGCACGCCGGCCAGCTCGTGCATGGTTTCCGCGACCGCGAGGTCCTCGCTGCCACCCAGCGTGCGGCGGGTGGCGAGCGCGGCGCGCAGCAGAGGCTCGGCGCGGGCGTGGTCGCCGCGGTTGCGGAGCAGCATCCCCAGGCCCGCTTGGCTCGACGCGACGTCCGGGTTCAGCGGGCCGTACAGGCGCAGCCGCTGCTCCAGCGCCTGCTCGAGCAGCGGCTGCGCCTGGTCGTACTGCCCCATCTTCCGGTACACGTCGCCGAGCACGCCGAGCATGTGCGCCTGTACGGCCGGCTGGCCGGCGAGTTCCGTCCGCACCCGGGCAGTGCCGCGCGCGAGCAGCTCACGCACGCGCAGTGTGTCCAGCCGCTCCGGCTGCGCCGCGAACGGATCGGACGCCTGGAACAACCCTTCCAGGAACGTGGTCACATGCCGCGCCACGTCGCGTTCCTGGGCCGCCTGTTCTGCCTGCCAGAGCGCGGCGCTCATCCCGCCGACCAGCGAAAGCGCCACCGCGGCAGCCGCTGCGGCCGCGGTGCTGTGGCGCCGCAGGAACTTGCCCGCGCGGTAGGTGAATGTGTCCGGCCGTGCCGACACCGGTCGCCCGTGGAGGTGGTGTTCGAGATCGTCGAGCAGCGCCTGCACGGAGGGGTAGCGCCGCTGCGGCTCGGGCGCGAGCGCCTTCAGCACGACGGTGTCGAGATCGCCGCCGAGACGGCGCCGCAGACGCTCCGGCGTGGTTGCGCGAGCCGCGGCAATCTCCTCTGCCGAAAACGTCAGGGAATCGATCCCGCGTTCACCCTGCGTGAGCGGGCGCTCGACCAACGCGCTCGGGCGATCCGGCAGGGCGTCCGCGGCTCGGCGCGCCCACCCGTCCGTGGTGCGACTCTCCCGCTCGATGGGCCGTCGCCCGCTGAGAAGCTGGAAGAGCACCACACCGAGCGCGTACACGTCGGTCGCAGTGGTGACCGGGCCACCCTGGATCTGCTCTGGAGAGGCGTACTCGGGAGTCAGCACACGCGCCCCGGTCCGCGTGTGTGGCGCGCCGGCAGAACTCGCCTCATCGAGCAGTTTGGCAATCCCGAAGTCCAGCAGCTTCGGCTCACCGCTCGCCGTCACGAGGATATTGCTCGGCTTGAGATCTCGATGCACGACGAGGCTCTCGTGCGCGTGCTGCACCGCACGGCATACCTTGCGGAAGAGTGCGAGCCGGGCCTCCACGTCCAGGCGCCGCGTATCGCAGAAGCGGGTGATCGGCTCCCCCTCCACCAGCTCCATCACCAGGTAAGGCCGCCCGTCCTCCGTGGCGCCGCCGTCGTGCAGCGCCGCGATATTCGGGTGCTGCAGCGAGGCCAGGATCTGCCGCTCGTAGCGGAAGCGCTGCAGGATCTCGTCGGTATCCATGCCGCGCTTGACCAGCTTGATGGCGACCTGCCGCTCGAACTCCTCGTCTGCGCGCTCTGCCAGGTAGACCGCGCCCATCCCGCCGCGGCCGATCTCCCGTACCAGCCGGTACGGCCCGATCCGCCCTCCGGCCGGCAGCGGCTCCTCGGCGTCCTTCTCGGCCTGAAGCGAGGGCAGGAGGTGGGCGGCGAATGCAGTCGCGGACTCCCCAATCACGCGCTCTGCCGCCGCCTCGCGCCTCAGCAGGTCGCGCACCGCCGTGAAGAGCTCACGATCACCGGCGCACATCTCCGCGAGGTACTCGAGACGTTCGGCGGTTGGGAGGTCGAGCGCTTCCGCGAACAACTCGTCGATCCGCTGCCAACGCTCCGCAGAAAACGAGTCCATCGTGGCAACCTTGGGTCTGAAGGGGAGAAGCAGCCTACGGGGAGGCGGGGCACATATAGGTGTAGAGCCAGGTGCGGGCCCGGGCCCACTCTCGCTTGACGGTCCGCACGGAAAGCCCCGTGACCTCCGCAATCTCCTCGTAGCTCAGGCCTCCGAAGAAGCGGTACTCGACCAGTTGGCTCTGCCGCTCGCTGAAGCGGCTCAAGCGCTCCAAGGCGTCGTCGAGCGCCAGCAGGTCGGCGGGGGGCTCATCGGCGGCCACCTGCACGGCGTCGAGCGGCACGGCCACTACGTCGCCTCCACGCTTCTGCGCGCGCTGGGCCCGGGCGTGGTCCACGAGGACGAACCGCATCGCCCGCGACGCCAGCGCGAGGAAGTGCGCCCGATCGTTCGCGCCGGCGTTCGTCTGATCGACCAGCTTGAGATACGCTTCGTGCACGAGCGCCGTGGTGCTCAGCGTATCACCGGGATGATGCCGGAGCAGCCGCTGGCGGGCGATCCGGCGCAGCTCGTCGTAGACCCTGGAAAAGAGCTGGTCGAACGCGTCGCGGTTTCCATGCCGGGAATCCCTCAGGAGTTGCGTGGTGTCTGGATCCGCAATCATGGCAGGTCGGCTGGGAGCGGTGGTGGTGTGGTCGAGCGAACGCAGCAACGCGACACCCGCTATTTCAACTTATACGCGCTGCGGGGTGAGTCAACCTCCATGGATCATCCGTTTCGAGGCAGCCCGGCGACCGTGGCCGGTACCGGGATGGCACTCCGCGCCGGGGTTTTTCAATAAAGGAGGTGAAGGGGGAGCGCCGAGCCCCTCTTCGTCACCCCCTGAATCTTGAACCGATCCCATCATGCGCCCTTCCACCACCTTTCTGTTGATCGCGATTCCACTTCTGCTCACCCCCGCGTGCAGGGGCGACAGGACGGGTACGGGACCCAACTCCACTCAACCTCCGGCGGCACTCGAGGTGTCGCTGCCCGCGGCGGTGGTGGCCGGGCAGCCCTTCGCCCTCGAAGTGAAGGCGCTGGACGCCGCGGGAACGCCGAATGATCGCTGGGCCGGCACGGTAGCGCTCTCGGCCTCGGCGGGCAGTCTGACGCCTGCCACCATGCAGCTCAGTGGCGGGCGTGGAACCGTGCAGGCTACCCTTTCCGGCCATGCGGGCGCGGCGGAGATCACGGCGACGCTGGGGGATGTGAGGGCGAGCAGGGAGGCCTCTGTGCTGAGCGGCGAACCCGCCGTGCGGCTGGAGATCGTTCCCTCCACGTTTCTGCTTCCCGCGGCCGGGGCAGCGCAGCGCCTTGAGGCGCGCGCATTCGATGCGCAGAATCGGCCCACCACCGCCGAGGTCACCTGGATCTCGTCGCGCCCGGATGTGGTCGGCGTCGCGGCGGACGGCACCGCGACGGCCGGCGCGGCGCTGGGCTCGGCCCAGGTGACCGCCCGCGCCGGATCCCTGACATCCATGCCAGCGCTCGGGTTGGCCGCCCGACCCGCCGCCGGGGCGGTCCTCGTCCCGGACTCGCTGGTGGTGGGCGAGGTCACCGCCATCGACCCCGCGGACGAGTACGACGTGGGCTGGCGCTATCGCGTCCGCCTGCGCGGCCTTGCCGTGGAGCCGGGGCAGATCCTGCTTGGCACGGGTGAGCAGCCGGTTGCCGGGAGGGTCGTGTCGGTCGCGCCGCTTGGGGCCGAGATGGAGGTCACGCTCGCGCTGATCCCGCTGCCGGAGCTGGTGCCGGAGCTCAGGATCGATGAAACGCTCCCGATGGTGGAGGCGTCGGAGGTGGAGGTAGAGGCGAACGCCGTTGGCTACACGCGGAGCTCGCCGCCGTTCAGGGCGTCCTTCACCGCTGCCGCGGACAAGGAGCTCCAGGTCGGCCCCTTCACCTGCACGGTCAAGGGCAACCTGCCGAGCCTCGACCTGCCGAACCCCAAGCTGGAGATCACGCCCAGTGTGGGCATGAAGCTGCTCTACGCCACTCCCGGTGGGGGGCTGGAAACGCTCGCCGTCGTGGGAAGCCTGAAATCCGATTTCGGCTACAAGCCCGTCCTCAAAGCGGGCATCGATGGGGAAGCCACCTGCGAGCACCGGATCCGCACCCTGATTCTGCCGATCAGCGGCTGGTTCTCCTTCTTTTTCGGCGCGAAGATGCCCGTGGGCGCGGGCTTCGCGCTGGACGGCAAGCTGGAGATCGCGGAGGTCGGCTTCGATGTCAAGGCGAACGCCTCGGCCACGGTGGAGCTGGGCATGAGCTGCCCCGGCAGCGGCGGCGACTGCACGGGCCTCAACACCTTCGAGACCACCCGCGACGGCAGCTTCGGGTTCATATCGCCGAACGCGACCGAGCAGTTCCGGGTGGAGCTGGGAGCGCACGGCTACCTGTGGGCCGCACTCACGCTCGGGAGCCCACTTTCGCAGAGCCTGCAGTTCGAGGTTCTCAAAGCCAGGGGAGGGCTCAAGCAGTCCGTTGATCTGGGCACGGCCCACCGGCAGGTGAAGGAGACGGACTACGCCTCGGACTTCAAGCTCGCCTTCCTCGCGGATGCCGGAGCAGGCGGAGACCTGGAAAAGACCATCAAGAAGCTGGGAAGGCTGCTGGGGCTGGATCTGAAGCTCAACCTGACGTTCCTGGACATCGATGAAGCGCTCGCCGAGTCGCCCAAGGGCACGTTCACGATCGAGCCGTCCCGGGTCGCGCCCGGCGATGGCACGACACTGGGTGAGATGGCGACCTTCCGCGTCCACCTGGATCCGATCACCTACCTGGGCCTACCGTCCGTGGACAGGGTGCGATTCTACTGGAGAAAGGACGACGGCAACAGCGGCTTCACCCTGGCCAACGGTCGGCCGGCGTGCACCTCTGTGGCCGCGGCAGTCGGGCAGACGGTGTTCGAGTGCCAGACGGACTTTCTGGAGGAGCACCGGGGGGCGCAGACGTTCTACGCCCTCGCCGATGCAAGGCTCTTCGGTGTGCCGCTCCCTGTTTCGCTGGAGATCGCGACCGATGCCGGGGCATCGGTCCTGGTGAGTGACCAACATGAGCCGCCGGAGCAGACCATCGCCTTTACCTTCAACAACGACTTGGACGGCTGGGCGGAGGGCACGACGAGCAACGGATGGGGCGCGGTGACGTGGCTCAGCCGACGCGGAGGGGTGGTCAAGTTGGACGGTGTGGGCGGGCCTGGAGATCCCAACGCATGGATCTACAAGACGATCGAGATCCCACGAGGCGCAACGCGCTTGCGCTTCGAGACGAGCGCGCACAATCGGGACGGCGCCGATGCACTGCTCCGGGTACGCGTCGTCGATGCGAACCAGGCTTCGCACACTGTGCTCGATTGGGAGAACCTCACAGGCACGGAGGGGCAATACCTCTGGACGGACCGCAGCGTGAGCATCGCGGCGTTCGCCGGGCAGACCGTGACCGTCTACTTCGAGCAGGCCGACAACGGTCCCGGCAGGCACGAGCAGCGGTACCTCGACACCATCATCATCGACTGATCTAGAGGGCGATCGCGGGACACCGCGCCCCGCTCCCAAGCCGCGGCGCGGTGGGTGTGCCGTCGTTCTCCCCCCGCACGGAGGATTCGCATGCAAGGCAAGGTGATGAACGCGTCGAATCCCTCTCACTCGGATCGGGTTCAGCGCCTCGTCGGCAACTCGGCCCGGCACGGGCGCAGGCGCCGCGGTACGGGCCGCTGGCGGAGACACGCGGACGCGCCGGATCCCCGCTGATCAAGGTCGGCGCATCCGGCTGATCAGGCAGGGCCAGATTGAGTTCACGCTGGACATCGAGCCGCGCTGACGGGACGTGGCGGCGAACGATTCGTCGTTCGGACCGTGCTGAAATTAAAGCACATCCTCCTACCTGAAGGAGAACGGCGATGACGGTTCAAATCACCCGGGTTGCCGCCGCCCTGCTCCTCTGCGTGGCACTCGCCACCCGGATTTCTCGATAAATGAAAAGGAAGATGCGAGAACAGTACGATCTGCCGTCCACGGGAGAAGAGAAATGAGAGCTGACGCGAGCCATCCCGATCCAGTTCCACGATACGACGAGACCGTCCGACCATCGACAGGCGGTGTCCGCCGCGGCCGAACGGCGCCTGTGCCCGACCTGACGGCGCTGCTCACGCTGCTGGCGCCTCACCATCGGGCAGACCTGGCCCGGCAGTGCGACCTGAAGTCGAGCGGCGAGAACGAAGACCCGGACTTCCAGGCGCGCGAGATCGCCGGTATCCTCGCGAGCAAACCGGACCGGGCGATTCGGCTGCGAAACGAGCCGA
>JACDHR010000404.1 GCA_013820915.1 Gemmatimonadota bacterium | reverse complement strand
AACGTTGGAGGTGAGGCCACCCCCGCCGAGGAAGAAGTAAGTCGACCCCAGCACGGCGCCCACATCCTCCCGCATGACGAAGGGCCGGACGACCACGCTCAGATCGTAGAGGTGATTGTTCAGGATGTAGGTGCCCCGATCGGTCAATCCAGTATCCGGAAAGACATCGAAGAACCCCTCGCTCAGTGTCGGAAGCCGCGACGGCAGATACCCGTAGTGCAGTCGGAATCCGAGTATCGGCGTGGTCCAGTACGTGGCGGTTGCGCCGAATGCCGGCGCGTATCCTGGCTTGTACGCCTCGGATTCTCCGACGTCGGTCGTCTCACCGCCCTCGACCTGTACGGTTCGCGACTCGTACCAGCGGCTGGAAACCGAGCCGCCGGCGTAGATGCCGAGGTCGAACACGCTGACCGGCCGGTCTCTCATCTGCTGCGCCTGCGCATTTTCCGCTGCCCCCACCGCCAGCAGCGCGGCTGCCAGGGCGAGGATAGTTGTTCGTTTCATCAACCCTTCTCCGTATCAGGTGATCGTAGGTGGACTCTGCCACCCGCTGATTTTATGTAGCGAAGCGTGTGCGACAAGCCGGACGGGAGCACCTCCCGCTCCGACATGCCGCACACGCATTCCGCCTACGCGTTCTGGACGATGAACAGGCTCGCGATCGCGAGCACCGTGTTCATGTCCAGCGGCTCGTCGAACGACTCGCTGATTTTGAGCGCACGATCACCCTCCAACTGCGGGGTGAAGGTAAGGGTGGTAAGATCCACACCGCCCTGCGTGATATTAGCCTCGGACGGGAAGTCAGCCGGCGGGTTGCCGGGCCCGTAGATTGCCGATCCGACAGCCGTGCCGCCGACCATGGCGGGGACAACACCGGTTTGCGCGCCGGTGATCCACCCCTTCTGCGGTGCCATCTCGTTGAACTCGCCGTTGAGCCGCCGAATCATGGAGGCGTGACGTGCCTCTACCGCATGGATCTGCAGCGCGGCGGTCAGCACGGCGTCGTTCGCGATCAGGTTCGGCGCCTGGCCCTTGTATGCACGAACACCCGTATCTTCGAAACCCTGGGCGAGCGCCCGGTACGTCGCATAGTTCGTGTTCCAGTCCGCAAACGCGCCACCGGCGCTGAAGTCGAAGTTGGGCAGCCGCGCATTCTGTGCGAGGCCGAGCGCGTCTTCGAGGAAGCGGACGTGCGCAAGCTCGTGATCGCGGACTACCTGGAAGATGACCCGGTCCGCGGCCGGGATCAGGTTCGCAGTCTGGAGCCCCTGCTCGTAGAACTGCCACTCCAGATACTCGAGCGTCAGTGCGAAGTTGAGGACGTCCGTTACACTCGGGGCACCGTTCTGCTGCGCCCATGCAGCATGCGGTTTGATTAGTGAGGCGAAGAGCGCGGGCACCGCGGCCAGGGCGAGCCCTGCACCGAGCTTGCCCGCACCCTTTAGGGCGTCACGGCGGGAGCCGATCTGAGCCATCAGATCGACGTCGAACTGTTCGAATATAGATTTCTCGTTCATTGTTCGATTCCTTACGCGGGCACGCGGCTGGCAGTGAAGGCAGGCACGTTCGTAAGCGTGACCTGATTACGGATGAACGGCGCCGCCGACGAGAGGACCTGCTGCGGCGGAAGCGCGTCGTCAAACGCGCGCGGCGCGAAGTCGCGGCTCCGCGGACGGAGCAGGTCGCGAATCGCCGAAGCATGGCGCGCCTCTACGGAGACGATTTTTCCAGCGATGCC
The DNA here is from genome assembly GCA_013820915.1 of Gemmatimonadota bacterium. Taxonomy (GTDB): domain Bacteria; phylum Gemmatimonadota; class Gemmatimonadetes; order Longimicrobiales; family Longimicrobiaceae; genus JACDHR01. Next base: position 2,097 of record JACDHR010000404.1, on the reverse strand, counting down.
CAGTAGCGTGGGGTTCTGGAGAAACTGCCCTGCACCATTGTATGCGCCCACACCGAGATCCTCGAAGGTCTGCGCCGCCGTGAGCACGGAGGTGCGGTCCGCGAAGTTGATACTGTCGAAGTTCGGGGTGAGTCCCGGAATCGCGGTTCCGCCGAGCGCGGGAATCGCGGCTGCCAGGAAGTCGCGGTGCACCACCTCGTGATCGCGAAGGTCGATCATCACCTGCCGCTCCCCGGCATTGGGAAACGTCGTGTTGAACGCCGCATCCGCCGTTGCTCGGGTGTAGAAAGCGGCTTCCAACTGCTCTAGCGCGAAGGCGTAGTTCAGCACGCCGAAGTCGTTGCTGAAATCGAGGGTAACTGCAGGGAAGGTGGGCGCCGGAGGAGTGACCTCGATAGTGTCAGGCGGCTGGACCTCCACGATGGTGCGTGTGCGCTGCTCGCAACCCACCACGACCAGAGCGGCGGCGCTCACACCGCTCCACCGGAGGAAGGTGCGCCGATCCGTCGGCCCACCGAGGGGAGATTCTCCCTGTGAGCTCTCCTCCCGTTGCTGATAAATCTCGGACATACTTCAAACCTCCACGCAAAGGAAATTCTGAGGCTGCCAGCGCCTCGGGCGTATGGCGGCAGGGGAGTGGCAGTATCCGTGCCATACAGAGCCAGCTACGCCGCGGGCAACAATTCGGATTGCCTCGACGTGCGGTGCGGCGGAGGAGGCCGGAAAGAAACGACGTGAGAGGAGAGACGACGGTTGGGCAGGCTGGGCGCCGCCGGTTAGCGGCCGGCGCCCACCTCCAGGCCGAAGTAGAGTGCGCGCTGCGGACCCGGCTCATAGTACCGATTGCCGAACGCGTTAACGGTGACCGCAGTGTTGTATTCGGCGTCGAGGAGATTGTTGACTCCCAAGAAAGGAGCCACATCCACCGATCCCAGTCGCACGCGGTTGTGACCCACGCGTGCGCTGACGAGCGTGTATGCGGGTGAGGCCGTGCCTTCACGGTCCGCATCTTCAACGGGAATTTCGGACACACGCACACCGTCAGCTCCCACGAAGAAGTCGTTGGTCAAGCGGTACACAAGGCCGGCATTGGTGCGGTGCGGAGCTACGCCCGGCACGCGGTTCCCGGCGAAGTCCGCGTCACCGACCGTGTACTCCCGGAAGCGTGCATCGGTGTAGCTGTGCGTGGCCTGGACCGTCAGCGCGGGAAGAGGCGAGACCGCGAAGGCGGCTTCGAACCCGCGGTGAACGGCGGAACCGGCGTTCCGGAAGAAGTCACGCCCGGGAGCGTTCGGCACCTGGAAGCGGATCAGTGCATCGCTGATGTTCGCCTGGTAGACGGCGAGTTCGTACGACAATCCCCGTGCGGCATCGCCCCGGATCCCGGCTTCGTAGGAGCGTGTACGCTGCGGCTCCAGCTCGGGATTGAAGCCTCCCACCTCGTCGGGCCGGTTGGCGAGTTCGGTGGTCGTCGGGGTTTCGAACGCGGTGGCGAAGTTCGCGTACACTCCCGCCACGGGGTGCGGCCTCCACACAACTCCTACCGACGGGCTGACCTCGCCCATAGAACGGCTTCCGGAGTCCGTAGGATCGGGCAACCGTCCCTGGAACTGGAAGCGGAAGTGGTCCGCTCGCAAGCTTCCCATCAGGGAGAGCGCCCCGGCCAGCGGGAGGTGGAGCTGCGTGAATGCTCCCAGAGCCGTCACACGCTCCGACTGATCCAGGGCCAACGCGCCCCGTTCCCCCTGCTGGTTCGCATGGTTCTGCCGCTCGTCAAACTGAAGATCCCAGTCGCCACCCACAGTCCAGGTCGCCGCTCGCTCGCCCTTCCCGAGGCTGCCGCGCACCAGGGCACGGGCACCGCCTCCGTTGCGGTTCAGGTCGATGATCGTTGTGGGGATCGGGTTGACGATCTCGCGCCGTTGCAGTTGCGCGGACCCTTCCACTTCCAATTTCCCCAGCGGCTGCCTGGCCCACACCCCGACCTGCGCCTGCCGTCCGTCCTTGCCGGTTTGCTGCCGGACGTTATTGGAGAACGCCTGGAACCGATCCGCCTCGAGAAGTTCCTGGTTGAGAGAGCCCGGGTTCTGTGCAACG
>JACDHR010000089.1 GCA_013820915.1 Gemmatimonadota bacterium | reverse complement strand
GGTGCAGGACGAGCGGCACCAGCGCGGCGGCGGTGCCCGCGAGGAGAAACCCGGGCCGGGCGAGTTCGATCATCTCTACCCTCCTCGCGCGCGCAGCCAGGCAGCGAGCGCGTTCTCTACAGGAACGTTTGTGCTCATCGGCACGTACTCCGCACCGCGCTCCCGAAGCCCCTCCCCGATCGATGAGTAGTACGCCGCGACGCGCTCCGAATAACCGGGATCCAGGGCGGGTGCGGCTTGAATGTCGCGCATGGGGTTCTCCGGGTCGTAGAACAGGCCCGGCGGCAGGGGCCGCTCGCCAAGCTCGAGCGGCGTGGCGATCCGCAGGACCATCACTTCATCACCTCGGGCGCGCAACCGTCCCACGCCTTCCAGCAGGTCGCCGCCCTCCCCCTCTTCCAGCAGATCGGAGATGATGACGACACGGCCGCCGAGCCGGAGAGCGTTCCCGACCCGGTCCAGCACGTCGGCCGCACCCTGCCGGCCGTCGCAGCGAAGCCTCTCCAGCTCCAGCAGGATCCGGCGCAGGTGGCCGGCACGGTTCCGCGGCGCGACCAGCAGGCGAGACTCCGCACCGAAGCTTGCCAGCCCGACCGTATCACCAGCCGTGAGCATGAGGTGCGCGAGTGCGGCGGCGACATACGCCGCATAACGTGACTTCGAGACGCCGCCGGGCTCGGCGAAATCCATCGAGCTCGAGGAGTCCACGACCAGAAAGGCCCGCAGCCGCGAAGCCTGCCGGAACTCCCGCACATGCAGCCGGTCCGTCCGCGCATACAGCTTCCAGTCGAGGTGGCGAAGATCATCCCCCTGCTGGTATGCGCGGTGACGCGTGAAGTCCTCCCCCGCGCCACGTAGCACCGAGGGGTGCGCTCCGGCGACGAAGCCGCGCACGACTCTCCGCGCGATCAGGTCCAGCCCGCCGAGCCGCTCGAGGAGGTGCGGGGGGAGAACGGACTGCCGTGGCTGCACGGTATCAGCGCTCGGTTTCACCGGGGGAGGACCGCCTGAAGCAGGCGCTCGACCACTACGCTCGTGGTGACGCCCTCCGCCTCCGCGTGGAAGCTGAGCAGGATGCGGTGGCGGAGTACCGGAGCCGCAACACGCCTGATGTCGTCCGGGGTGACGTGGAAGCGGCCTGCCAGGAGCGCACGCGACTTCGCGGTGAGGATCATCGCCTGCCCCGCGCGTGGCCCGGCGCCCCACCGTATCCAGCGTGCCACGTCCGCCGGAGTCTGCGGCTCGCCGGGGCGCGTGGCGCGTACGAGCCGCGCCGCATACTGCAGCACATCCTCCGCGACCGGCACGTCGCGGACCCACTGCCGCAGCGTAAGGATCCGTTCCGCGTCCAGTACCCGGCGGATCTCCACCTCGTCGACCCCCGTAGTCGTGCGAAGGATCTTCACCTCGTCCGCCTCGCTCGGGTAGCCCAGCCGGATGTGCAGCATGAAGCGGTCGAGCTGGGCCTCCGGTAGCGGATAGGTGCCCTCCTGCTCGATCGGGTTCTGCGTGGCGAGCACAAAGAACGGCCGGGGTAGCTCCATATCGTCTCCCGCCACGGTGACCTTGCCTTCCTCCATCGCTTCCAGCAGCGCCGCCTGCGTCTTGGGAGGGGTACGGTTGATCTCGTCCGCGAGCAGCACTTGCGTGAACACGGGTCCGCGGAGGAAGCGGGTCGCACGGCGCCCTGTGGTCCGGTCCTCCTCGATGACCTCCGTGCCGGTGATGTCGCCCGGCATCAGGTCCGGCGTGAACTGCACGCGCCGGAACTCGAGTGCCAGCGCTTCGGCGAGCGTCCGGACCAGCAGCGTCTTGGCTAGCCCCGGCACCCCTTCGAGGAGCGCGTGCCCGCCGGAGAGCAGGCACAGGATGACCTCCTCGATCGCGTGCTCCTGCCCGACGATGCGGCGCTGGATCTCCGCTTTCAGCGCCGCGGCGTCCCGTAGCAGCGCTTCGATTTCGGTTTTTACGTGAAAAGACAGAGGATTCCCTGGTGGACGGTGTCTGATCTGAACGGCGCCGGAGTAGCCCGCCCGTCAGCCGCCGATCTCCGGCACGGCGAACTTCGGCAGATTTTCTTCGCCAACTGATTGGATACTTCGCCGTGGCGCGGGACGGCTTCGACGGCTCCCGTCCGCGGGTTGCACCAGAGCGAGTGCGAGCGGCCCTCGCGCTTCAGGAAACAACCGTGCAACCGTAAGTGACGAAGCAGCTTTCTTCGGTTCATCCAACCGTCACTGTCTCACGCACCGCCGTTTCCGGAACACCTCGCAGTCCTGCTTCTCGGCGGTCTTCAAGGATGAGCGCGATCGCATCGGAAAGGTTTTCAAGACACTCCTGCTTGGTCCTGCCCTAGCCGTTTGCACCGGGGATTTCCGGGCAATACCCGATGAACCAATCCTCGTCGCGCTCGATGATCGCTGTAAACTCGTTCCGCATTTCCTCGCTCCTCGTCTGACAGATGAATCCGAAACCCCTAAATCCCGGTATGCTTCCCCTGCAAAACACCCTCACCGCGGCTGCGGTTCCGCACGCCTCGCCGCGATGCTCACACCCACGTAAAATGGTATGTACAACAGCGACACCGCCAGCAGCGCCGGCGAGTGCGCCGGGTACCGCGCGAGCGCCACCATACAGAGCAACCCCCAGACCGCTGTTGCCGCCAAGGTAAGGCGGCGGAAAGGAACCGTGCGGCTGGGATACACGTAGCGGAACGGCACGAACACAAGCGCGCAGAGAACGGCGACCACGGCGAGGTTGAGCCACGGGCCGGTTTCCAGCAGCAGCAAGTAAAAGACGAGCACATTCCAGTACGAAGGGAAACCCGTGAAGAAATGGTCTTCCGTTTTCGCGTCGGCGCGGCAGAACTGGTAGGCGGATGCCAGCGTGATCGCCGCCGGCCCCACGATCTCCCACGCGGCGGGAAGCAGCGCAGCCTCGTACATGAGGAACGCCGGGACAATGACGTAGGAAAGGAAGTCGATGATGTTGTCGAGGAGTGCGCCGTCGAATTCGGGCAGCACCCGCTCGACCTCCGCCCAGCGCGCGACGAACCCGTCCGCGGCGTCCACCGCGCCGGCGGCCGCCATCCAGAGCAGCGCCGCTCTCCACTGGTGCTCCGCGACCGCGATCAGGGCTAACACCGCGAAAACCGCTCCTGTCGCGGTGACCATATGCGCCAGCCAGGCGCGCCCGCGCTCCGCGGCCGAGGGCTCCGCGGGTACGGTTCGCGCTACGGGCCGCGGGGGAAACTCGCGGTTCTCCGCCCGTCTCCACGGCCGCGGCGCCATCGTGAACGCCGCCTATACGCCGCGTGGTGGGAAATGCGTGGTTTTCACATCGCTATAATGGCTGCACCATCCGCCACGCGCCAGAGTCCGGTCCGTTCCATCCGGAGGCGGACGGCTACACCTTCGAACACCGAAGGGCAATCAGCGCCACCTCCTGGTGACTGGTCGGAAAGCCACGGAAGGACGGACCGTGTCGCAGGGTGGGAAGGTGAGAATCGGAGGGGCTATGGTTCCCTCAATCGCGGACAAGACCGTATAAGCGGACGTGCTCCACCTGATCAGCAGCGCGGCCGGTGCCGAGTATCCAATCCGTGCCGATCGCGTGGACGCGCAGGCGCGGCGGCAGTTCGACGACGGCGCGCAGCTCACCCGCCGGGGAATACACTCGCCAGCGCGAGCGCTCTTCCCAGTGGCGGGGGAGCTCCGCATCTTTGACCCATAGATCCCCTTCCGCATCGACGATCAGGGCGTCGTAGGGACGCAGCACCTCGGGATAGGGCACCTCGGGGGGCGGGCTGGCAGAAGGGGACGCGGAGATCAACTTCTCCCAGTACTCCGCGCGATCCGCAGCCGTGATCCGCACCCGCTCGCGGAAGTCGGAAATCACCGGCTCCGCGCGGCCGTTCCGATGCTCCACTTTTTGGATCGAGTAATCATCTCCTGTTCCGACGTACAGCGTCGCGTCGGCGGTTGCCGTCACGGTATGGCGGCCGAACGGCACGGTTTCCACCTCGATTCCACGACCACCCGCCACCGTCGACGTATATCGCTCCGTACCGGGAAACCGACCCAGGGTATCCCGCACACCGCCCGCCGGGTCGATCAGTAGGTACGTCGTGCTGTCTCGCCACGCTGCTCCGGGGCGCTGAATCGCGGTGCCGCCAAGGTCCAGTCCGGCCGCCACAACCAGCGCTCCATCGGCGAAACGCCCCACCATGTTCGGAAAGATCCCCAACTCGATCGTCAATAACACGGAGCGAACGAACCGACCCGCATCGTCCCACACGGAGAGTCGCTGAAGCCCGGTGTCCCACGTGAAGATGCTGTCGCCATCCGTGCCGATCCAGCTCAGCTGTTCGAAAGCACCCGGCGCGCCGCCCCGCTGGCCGCTGCTGACGAGATGCTGCCCCTGTACGTCGTAGATCTGAAGCTGGTACATGCCGGAGTTGGCAACGACGATGCGGCCATCCCGCAGGCGAACCGCCCCCATGACGCGGAACAGCGGATCGCCGCCGGTGTTGTTTCCGATGACGACCGTGGCATCGGCGTCTACCCGCCAGATCGGAACTCCATCAGGCGCCGAACGAGCCGCCGATCTCGACGCATCACCGGCGCCATCACCACACGCTCCGATGCCTCCGAGCACGAGGACCAGCAGCGAAACGGCCAGGCAGCGGTGATGGCCGCTATTTCGACGTTTCATGTGCTCCATCGTGGGAAAGATCGACTGGTTAGGACGCCGCTCTGGTGAGATCGGAATCGGACGCTGCTTCACCCATGCTACTGCTGACGGTCAATATTCCAGCGTGCCTGGCGGAGTATTTCGGTCGCCGGGTACTTCACAGCCAACTGGGGGTTTACCTGCTCCCATTGCGCAACGGCGGCAGATGCAGCCGTCGGATTTTGGCGGATCGTGCTCCGGTCAGGCAAGGCTCGGTACAGGTCAAAGTATTCGGCTGCGGTCAACGATGGCTTCGTCCGGAGCGCATCAGTGCCACGGTGGCCACGCTGAAAAAAGATGCCGAGCGGAAACGGCTCGATGTCGGCCATGAACGCATCAAACGTGGGCACGCCTTCCACCCATTGACTCCGCGAGCGTAGTCGCACGGTGAACATCCCGGGTGCTCCGAGCGGAACCCACTGCGCACTTCGGCTCCAGAGGGTTGTCCGGCACGACGGATCGTAGGCCCATGGGACGATCACCACCCGGGGGGTGTCGTGGTGCTCGAACGCCCGCGCGAGAGTAGTGCTGTCCGCGCCTCCGAACCGCTCCACATGGATCACCTGTCCGTAAACGGATTGCAATCCTCCCGGTCCCCAGTGACCAGGACCTGCGCTTGGCTCAACAGTGCCGGGGCCTGCCAGCAGTGTGTCCGGAGTTGCGGTTCCGAGCAGATACGTTACTTCTGGATCGCGAGCATCGGGAAACGGCCTAATACTGCAACGATTGCTTTCACCTGCTACAACAGGAGCAAGCGCAGCGAAACCAAGCCACGCAGCAGCGAGAATGTTGGACACAGCAGGCATCGTGGATCTCAATCCTGGGAATAAAGCAATCGCGCCCTGACGTTTAAGGATAAGGCGCGGAGGGCGCACGAGCCAGACTTGCCCCTCGCCCGGCCTCATCCGCCCGACGACACTACATTCGTCCCACTGCCCCCGCCACTGCCGGCTGGAAGACGTGTGAAGGGGTCACACCGGTCCGGTCCTGAACGGACCGCACTTCGCGGCGCCGGCTGCGCAGCGCGCTGATCGCGTCCGCCGCCGCGGCGGCCGCGGACATCGTGGTGATGTACGGCACGCCGTGCGCGATCGCGGCGCGGCGGGTCGCATAGTCATCGAACTGCGACTGCTTGCCGAGCGGCGTGTTGATCAGGAGCGCGACCTCGCCGGAGATGATGCGATCCACCATGTTCGGCCGGCCCTCGTTGACCTTGAAGACGCGGTCGCAGAGAATGCCGCGGGCACGCAGGTAGCGGACCGTTCCTTCCGTTCCCAGGATCCGGAAACCCATGTCGTGCAGCCTCCGCGCGATCGGCGTCACCGTTGGCTTGTCGCGATCGTTGACCGTGATGATCACCGTTCCGTCAGCCGGGAGGTGCATCCCCGCCGAAGCCTGGGCTTTGGCGAAGGCCATCCCGAACGAGTCGTCCACGCCCATCGCCTCACCCGTCGACCGCATCTCGGGACCGAGCAGCGAGTCCACGCCGGGCAGCTTGTTGAACGGGAACACCGCCTCCTTGACCGCGACGCCGTGTACCGGGATCTCCTCCGGCAGGCCGAAATCCGCGAGCCTTTCTCCGGCCATCAAGCGCGCGGCGATTCGCGCCAGCGGCACGCCGGTCGCCTTGGACACGAACGGCACGGTGCGCGACGCGCGCGGATTGACCTCCAGCACGTGGACGATGCCGTCCACGATTGCGTACTGCACGTTGATCAACCCCACGACGCCCAGTTCGAGCGCGAAGCGGCGCGTGTACTCGCGGATCTCCCGCACCTCTCGGTCGCCGAGCAGGTAGGGCGGCAGCACGCACGCGGAGTCGCCCGAGTGGATCCCGGCCTCCTCGATGTGCTGCATCACCCCGCCGATGATGACGGTCTCGCCGTCGCAGAGCGCGTCGACATCGGCCTCGAACGCGTCTTCCAGGAACCGGTCGATCAGCACCGGGCGCTCCTCGGAGACACGCACGGCGCGCTCGAAGTAATCGCGCAGCGAAGGCTCGTCGTAGACGATCTGCATCCCCCGTCCGCCCAGCACGTAGCTCGGCCGCACCAGCACGGGGTAGCCGATGCGGTCCGCCGCCTCTACCGCCTGCCCGACGCTGGTCGCCATGCCGTTCGGCGGCTGCTGCACCCCGAGCCGCCGCGCCAACTCCTCGAAGCGCTCGCGGTCTTCCGCGCGGTCGATCGACTCGACCGACGTACCGAGGATCGGGACGCCAAGCGCTTCCAGCGGGCCGGCGAGCTTGAGCGGCGTTTGCCCGCCGAGCTGCACGATCACGCCGTCCGGCTGCTCCAGCCGCACGATCTCCAGCACGTCCTCCAGAGTGAGCGGCTCGAAGTACAGCTTGTCGCTGATATCGAAGTCGGTGGAAACGGTCTCGGGGTTGGAGTTGACCATGATCGTTTCCCAGCCCGCCTCGCGTAGCGCGAGCGACGCCTGCACGCAGCAGTAGTCGAACTCCACGCCCTGCCCGATCCGGTTGGGGCCGCTGCCGAGGATCACCACTTTGCGGCGCTCGGAGCGCTCCGATTCGTTCTCCTCGGCGTACGTCGAGTAATGGTACGGCGTCCGCGCCGGGAACTCGCCCGCGCAGGTATCCACGGTGTTGAACACGGGATGGACGCCGAGCTCCCAGCGCTGCTCGCGGACCGCCGTTTCGGTTTCGCCGCGCAGCCGCGCGAGTTGGGCATCGGAAAACCCAAGCCGCTTCATCCGCCGCAGCTCGGGCGCGCCGACGCTCGCCAGCTCCGCGAACCACCGCTCGGCGGTCACCAGCTCCGCGAGCTGCGCGATGAACCACGGATCGACACCGGTCAAAGCGGCGATGTCCGCAATCGGGAAGTCCCGCTCCAGCGCTCGCTTGATCTGGAAAACGCGCTCCGGCGTGGGGCGGCGCAGCGCGGACCGCAGCGCCTCATCGGTGTCCTCGCCGAGCCGGTCGTCGGTCAGGGTGCGACCGATCTCCCAGCCGGAGCGCCCGATCTCCAGCGCGCGGATCCCCTTCTGCCACGCCTGCTTGAAGGTGCGCCCGATCGCCATGGACTCACCGACCGCCTTCATCTGCACGCCGAGCGTGGCGTCCGCGGTCGGGAACTTCTCGAACGCGAAGCGCGGGAATTTGACGACCACGTAGTCCAGCACGGGCTCGAACGACGCAGGTGTCGCGCGGGTGATCGCGTTGGGCAGCTCGTCGAGCCGGTAGCCGACGGCGAGCTTGGCGCCGATCCGGGCGATCGGGTAGCCGGTCGCCTTGGACGCGAGCGCGGAAGAACGGGAGACGCGGGGGTTCATCTCCACCACCAGCAACTCGCCGTCGGCGGGGTTGACCGCGAACTGCACGTTGCAGCCGCCCGCCTCGACGCCGATCTCGCGGATGATGGCGATCGCGGCGTCGCGCATCGCCTGGTACTCGACATCGGTGAGCGTCTGCACGGGCGCGACCGTCACGGAATCGCCGGTGTGTACACCCATCGCGTCGAAGTTCTCGATCGAGCAGACGATCACGACGTTGTCCGCTCCGTCGCGCATCACCTCGAGCTCGAACTCCTTCCAGCCGATCACGGAGCGGTCGATCAGCACTTCGTGGACGGGAGAAAGCTCCAGCCCAAGCCGCGTCTGCTCCTCGAACTCTTCGCGGTTGTACGCGATCCCGCCGCCGGTGCCGCCCATAGTGAAGGAGGGGCGGATGATCGAGGGGTAGCCGGTATCCTCCACAATCCGGAGCGCGTCCTCCAGCGACCTCGCGAAGCCGCCATGCGGCACCTGGAGCCCGATCCGCTGCATCGCGTCGGCGAACTCGCTGCGGTCCTCCGCCATACGGATCGCGCGCGCGTCCGCACCGATCATCTCCACGCCATACTTCGCCAGCACGCCGCGGTCGTAGAGATCGAGCGCGACGTTCAGAGCGGTCTGGCCGCCCATGGTCGGGAGAATCGCGTCCGGCCGCTCCTTCTCGATCACCCGCTCGACCCACTCGGGCGTGACCGGCTCGATGTACGTGGCGTCCGCGAGATCCGGGTCGGTCATGATCGTCGCGGGATTCGAGTTCACCAGGATCACCCGGTAGCCCTCCTCGCGCAGCGCGCGCACCGCCTGGGTGCCGCTATAATCGAACTCCGCGGCCTGGCCGATGATGATGGGGCCAGAGCCGAGGAGCAGGATGCTGCTCAGGTCCGTGCGCTTGGGCATGGCGTTTCGTTTCCGCGGAAGTGTAGGCGCGCCCGTACACCCGCGTCAGCGGCTCGCGTACGAGAGGCTGGCGCGGGTCATAGCACGGAGATCATATACGGTGAAGCGGGAATATACCGACGATCCGGCCGCGACTCAAGAAGTGGGGTCGACGTCCTTACGCGACTCCTTCCGCAGCGCGAACGAGAGGAGCAGCGCGAAGCCGCCCCACACGAAGCTCAGGATCACTATCATGGTAATCCACCCGGCAGTGCTCATCATAGATCCCGGTGAGAGTAAAGCATCCGCCTCGACGCGCCACTTCGAGCGCTATCGGATACGGACCAGCGTTCCACGAATCGTTTCGGGCGGCGTGCCGCCCCCGGCGAGGGTTGTGAGCATCGCCCGCTGGCCCGCCGGCACGCCGAAGCGGATGAAAGCGGCGCTCCCGCCCCGAACCGCAACGGAAACACTGCCCGTCGGCCCCAACCGTTCCGCCGTGAGCGGGAATACGTCATCCTGGGTAAGTGCTGGAAGGACTGAGCGGAAGTTCCAACTCGGTTGACGGTAGATCGGCTCGAGGTTGGGCACAAGGCCGTCGGCGAAATTGGAGACATCCCAGCGACGCATCGGTTCCTGTAAATCCATTCCAAGGTTGTGCCGCAGGTTTTGGATACCGCGGCGTTGCGAGTTGACGAGAGAGAAGAAGAAAGCGGCGTCGTCCGCCACATGCTGGTCTGCCAGATAGCGCAGGAAAGACCACGCAGCTCCGCGCACCTCCAGGCCGTCCGTCGGGCTGATCGGCGTGTGGGCCGGTGCGTCGGACAGGTACAGAAGGTAGCGTACGAGGTTCTGAACCTGGAAGCGATTCACCGCGTCCAGACGCTGTTGACTGACTCTGAGGTCGTCCAAAGAGATGTTCTGCCCCGCGGACAACCCGCTCTCCTGGTAGAAGAGGACCTCTTCGGCGATATGGCTGAGCGCCTCGTTCAGCCACACCTCTTCGAATTCATCGGCACCGACCACGTAGAGCCGCCGCGAGGCGTTGATGAGGTGCTGGAATTCGTGCATCACGGTAGCGAGCGTGCGGGTCTGAATACTCCCCAGCGATGTAGGCAGACCAAATTGTCCCTCCGGGTCGGCGGTCCGCATGTAGAACATTTCCTGCTGGTTGCTCGCCGGGCATCCCGGAAGCCTCCCCAGTGCGGCCCGCGGAAAGAGGTCACGAGCAAAGAAGAACCCGCCGATGAGCCCGGCAGCGCCGCCGGGGAGCTGTAGCTCGTTGACCGCGACCGTATAGAAAATGGTGGTGCGCGGAGGCCCGATCTGCCGCGCCGGATCGCCGAAGTTACGCTGCGCCAACGGATATGCCTTCTGGTCGAACTCGGTGGCGATCCGCTCGAAATCCTCGCGGGCAAGTCCCGCCGGGTTTCGCGTGTCCGACACCACGATGGCCTGTGCGCTCACCGCCTCCACCCGCGCGTCCTGCCATACCGGGTTCTCGCACGCCTGGAAGGCGTTGACGTTGAGTTGGATGATGTCGCCCACCCGTGGGACGGCCGCCGTCGTGGGCGCCGCCTGAAGCAGGAGCGAGAGACCGCCCGCGGGAAGACCGCCCACCATATCCCGGACCAGCCGCTCCTCACGCTGGCGGTGCCAGATGTGGAACCCTCCGTCGTCCAGATCCCACAGGCCGCGCCCGTGAACGTGCTCCGCCGCAGCCCGGTCGAGCCGCGACCCTTCGGCGGGCAGCTTCGCGGTTGCCGGCCCCGGAGAGACTCCGTCTCCCTCCACCGTGATGGCTACGGATTGCCCACCCGCGAAGGAGACGTTCGAGACGACGTACAGGTACTCCGCCCCTCCCGCCCCGCTAGCGACGGAGAGACGCTGTGCGGACCCGCCGGCGAAGCTCTGCACCTCGCCGACAGCGAGAGGCCCGCTCAGGAGTGACAGGATGTCGGGGTCGAGCTCGTTCGCCACCGGAGAGTCGCACGCGGTGATCAGGACGGGGATCAGCGAAAGCGCTGCGAGGCCAGTTATCTTCATGTCAGGATGCGGGTGCGGGTGCGGGAAAAACGCTTAGAAGCTGTAGCGAAGGCCGATGCGCGGTACGACGTACCGGACCGCGACTTCCCGCGAGATGCCCTCCTCGAATTCGTAGCGCGCCGTGTACGCGCGCCCCGAAATCGCCGGCTCGGCGAAGAAAGACGGCCGGATCTCGAACGAGCTTATGAGACCGGCTTCTCCTCCGAAGCCGAGTTCCGACGCACGGTTCTGCCCGCCACCGCGAAATGCCAACTGATGTGCGATGCCCCCCACGTCCAGCCGAAGCGGCACGGGGAGGAGAGCGGGAAGCGCGTAGCCGATCCCGAGCCCGAGCCCCGAGTCCACCAACTGATCAGAAAGACCGAACAGGTCGCACTCCTCGCACCGAGGGAGCGCGCGATGGTATGCACTATAGACAGAGAACCCCGCCGGCAGCGTCAGCCGCAGCGCGCCCGAGAAGAGCGGGCCGACTCCCACCTGTAGAGCGGTCTCCCGACCCCGCACCTCCCAGCCGCCGAGGGGTACCAGGGCACCGGCATGAATCTCTACGGAGAGTGGAATGCCCCGCAGTTGAGCGGCCGCCGGCGTGGCTAGGCAGGCCCCGATCAGGAAAACGTTGGCGAGAAGAAGACGCAGCATCATGAGGGATTTCAAGGTCGGAAATGGGAACCGGACCAAAGATGTTGTACGCGGTACTGCACCGAATGTGCCGGGTCCGATAATCCGGGCGGTGTCGGCGCGGGAAACCAGCTGCGTAGCACCAAACTGATCTCATGGAGCAGAACGAGAGGAGGAATTTCAGACGGAGTCCGGCGGGTCGATGTAGAACCGCCTCCCGGGGTGAGCCCCCGCGAGGCGGTTCCGCCGCCCGACCACCCGGATAGGTCTACTGTATCCCGATCTCCTGCGGCGCCTGATCCGGATCCTGCGGCTGGGTCCGCTGCCGTACTCGCGGCTGCTGGCCGAAGTTGTAGGAGAGCGTCAGGTAAGCACCGCGCGCACCGAAGCTGCGGCGGCTCTCCTGGTAGTGCCGCTCGTCGCTCGTCGTGAAGTGGAAGCCCATCGTGTTGAACGGATCGACGATGCGCAGCGAGAGGTTCGTGCGGTCGTTCACCTTGTAGCGCGACGAGAGGTGCATCATCGTCATGCCGGAAATCCGGCCCATCTCCACGTCCATCGGTGCACGGTACATTAGGAAGCTTTGCAGGTCCAGC
>JACDHR010000403.1 GCA_013820915.1 Gemmatimonadota bacterium | reverse complement strand
GGGAAACACCGTGACCGGCGTGGTGGAGGCCGCGCCGTAGTAGCGGTCCCGGATGGTTGCATTCAGCCTCGGGTTGGCGGCTTCCTGCGCCCGCTCCAGTACGGCGAAGAGCCGCCCGAGCCGGTACGCCGCGTTCAGGTTCGATTCATCAAGTGACACGCCCACCTCCAGTTCTGCGGGTTGAGAGTTTCGGCGCGCTTCGCGCACCAGGCACGCCCTGATGAGCGACGCACGGGGGTAGGTGATCTCGCGCTCGGCGCGGATGCGCTGCACCGCCGCGCCAAGCAATTCGCGCGGGTACGAAGTGCCGTTCAGCACGGCCCGCATGAAGTCGCCCGCCAGATTGGGGCGGATGTTCTCCGGCTTGCCGAGGGCGGCGGTGGAAACCAGCAGACGAAAGAGGGAGAGCACCGCGGGCTCGTGTGGCGCGTGGACGACGCGGAGGTCGTCGAAGTGCCGCCGCAGACGCACGGCCAACTCCCCCACGGTGCTGACGTGCCAGAACCGCACGGCGATGCGCGACGCGTTGGGGGCGAGGCCGAGCACGTAGAAGCGCGTGCGGGCGTCCGCACCGACGATCTCCGCTCCCGTGCGGGGGGAGGCGTACAGCGCCTCGACCGCCGCGATGTTGCGATCTGGGTCGTCCTTGGGCGGTTCGCCAAATAGCGCCGTGATGGCGGTCTCCATCGGCGTCGCGCGTTCGGCCCAGAACACGGTGGATGCGTCTCCCACCTGCATTCGCTGGAGCGATTCCCTGCGGAGCAGATGGTTGAGTGCGGTGGTGTAGGCGAAGGTGGCGCGCTTGCCAACCGGTGCGTTGAAACCCTGCGCGCGCCCGAAGGAGTTGAATGCGTCCAGGTTGAAGGAAACGACGTTGGCGCCGGAGGTTTGCGCGCCCCACACGCCTTTGATGGAAGGGTGCAGGCGTGCTACGGCATCCGGCTCGCCCGTGACCAGGCAGCGCGCCCCGGCTTCGGACTCGCTCTCGGGAGGTGCCGTGACCGCCGCGCGTACCGCTTCGCGCTGACACACCAGCTCCTGGTCTCCCTGGAGCCGAAAGCTGAGGTTGGCGCCGGTTTCCGCTACCTCCTGCCAGTTCGGGTGATCGAAGACGGAGTGGAAGTCCCCGGCATCCAGAAAGGCCAGGACAGCCGCGACACCGGGGTCGTCCTGAACATCCGGGAGATCCCGGATCGCGGACGAAAAGGCCTCGTGCTGCCGCAGAGCGCGTTCCGGGTTGCCCTTGCTGTCGATCCCGAACACGTACCCGGGGTTGTCCCAGAGCAGGTTGGAGGCGACCGCCACCGTGCGCTTCACCGCCTGGGGGACCGCGAAGGCTCGCCCCCGCTTCTTCTTTCCCTCTCCCGCCCGGGTGTCCTCCAGATCCATGAAATTTCCTTTGCTGTCCAGCACGACCACGAATGGGATCTCCTTGCGCTCGAAGCCGGGGGGCGAGAGCGCGGTGTCCTCCTCCCGCGTCGTGCGGTCGTAGTACTCGGCGAGTGCCTGCAGAATCATGCGCGCACCTCCTCGGCGGTCATGGATGGAACGCGCAGCACCCCGTTCTCCAGCTTCGCGCGAAAGAATCGCGGCACCGCAGATCCGTTCGCGTACTCCAGATCGTGCAACATCCAGCCAAGATCCGGACTGTCCGGGATCGGCTCGGGGGCGGGCACACCAGGCGGGAGCGGGGCAAAGAAGGCGGAAAACTCGCGGCAGCCGAGGTACGGCTGGTTGAAACACTGCCCCCGCTCGGCCCGCCGCCGAAACATCTCCGCGAACTTGGCCGGGTTATCCTCCCGCCCGGCGCGCTCCGTCAGGTGGAAGCGGGCGTGGATCACGTAGGCCACGTCGCGCAGAAAGAGCCCGGCGCGCTGCTGGCGCTCGTTTTCCACGTAGAGGCCAAGCATTCCCCGCCCGCTCTGCATCGCCGACACCACGTTGCGGGTGGACGCCACCGCCCCGACTTCGTTGCGTCGGACCGAGGTCCAGCGGATGGGACGGAGCACGTCGATCCGCGTCACCTCCCAACGGATCGCCGGCTTCCAGAGCACGGCTTCCAGCATTCCCCGTGCGGCGGAAGGGGTCATCACGTCGTAGGAGACCCGCTCCACCTTCATCTCCGGCCGAGTGAAGCAGGCATAATCGCCCCAGACGTGCAGCCGGACTTCGTTTGACTGTGGGTTCATGGCAACTCCGGGTTCAGCCGATCAGGTCGGCGGGTTCGTACACTTCCGGCTGCTCCGTCCGGAGGCCGAGCTCCGGATCGTACATCCGGGGATCCTCCTGCACCCACACTCCGGGGTGCCACTCGGCGATGTGGCCCGCCGCGGCGAGCTGCTGGTGAACATAACGGGGGACAGTGACAATGAAGCGTTGGAGCTGGCGCCGGAGCAGGCGATCGGGCTCCCAGCCCCGCTGCTTGCGCTCCCAGAGCTCTTTGAGCAGGGCCTCGTTGTGGTAGCGGACCACCACGGGTAGCTGCACGTCCGGAATCAGACGGAATCGTTCCGCGGCGGTTCGGAAGCGGATCTTGAGTTCCTGCTTGTGATCCAGCAGATCCAGGATCCCGTGCCGGTCCAGCCGCGGCCCCTGCTTCCAATACATTGCCTGAAAGTAGGCGCGGAACCGCTCCGGCGCGAGCGGGTCCGGCGCACGCTCCTCCAGCGATTGCCGCCCGCCGTCCTCCGCCATGCGGAGCAGCCCGGCCGGGGCGGGGCGGGGTGGAACGAAGACCACTACCCGGCCCCGCTCCCGCTTGCCTTCGCGGTTGCAGCGCCCCGCCGCCTGGGCAACGGAGTCGAGTCCGGCCAGCGCTCGGAACACCGCGGGGAAGTCAAGGTCCACGCCGGCTTCCACCAGTTGCGTGCTGACTACATGAATCGGCTCTCCCGCCGCCAGCGTGTGCTTGACCTGCTGGATAGTCTCCGAACGGTGCTTGCCGCACATCAGCGCCGACAGGTGGACACGGCTCTCCGCGGCGAGGAGCTGAAAGAGCTCCTGCGCGTCGTCCCGCCGATTGACGATACAGAGCACCGCGTGTTCCTCCGCAATCTCATCGGCCAGCACTTCCCACGTTACCGGAGTGCGCAGATCCTCCGGAACCTGTAGCTCCACCCGTTTCAGCGTTGCGTGGAGTGCGCCCGGATCGTCGATGATCTCCCGCACCCCGGCAAGCCCCTTGAAGTGCCAATCAAAGGACCGACGCTCTTCCAGTGCTGGCTGGGTGGCGGTGCAGAGCAGAAAACTCACACCGTAGTTCGCCTGGAGATCGCGCATCACGTCAACAATCGGCAGGAGGAACTCCGCTGGAAGCGTCTGCGCCTCGTCCAGGACAATTACGCTGTTGACAATGTTGTGCAGCTTGCGAGCGCGGCTGGTCCGCGCGGCAAAGAGCGATTCCCAGAACTGGACTCCGGTGGTGACGACGAGCGGCGCGTCCCAGTTCTCCGCGGCGACGCGGCTCTGGGGGGTTTCCTGCGCCGGCTCCAGATTGCTGTGGTGCTCTATCACCGCATTGTCTCCGAGGGCAGTGCGGAACACGTCCGCCGTCTGCTCGATGATGCTGGTGTACGGGACTACGTAGATGATCCGCCCCCTGCCGTGCTGCCGCGCGTGCTCCAGCGCCCACGCCAGCGACGAAAGGGTCTTGCCGCCGCCGGTAGGGACCGAAAGGGAGAAGAGTCCGGGTTCCCACGCCGCCTTTTCCCGACATTGCCGCAGCACCTCTGCACGCGCGCGGTTCACCGGCGACAGCGGCCCCCGCGCCCCGATCTCCGCCGACTTGGCATCCATGAACGCGTCGAACCGTACGTGCAGCTCTGCCACTTCCGGATATCCGCCC
>JACDHR010000402.1 GCA_013820915.1 Gemmatimonadota bacterium | reverse complement strand
GTCCACGTTCGGGTTCGTGGTCGTAAACGCCGCGCCGTTGACCGGGGAGGAACCGACCGCCCACGAAGCGCCTTCCGGCGTGAACGCTCCCGGCTCCGTGAACGTGTCACCGCACGCCGCCGCGAAGGCGAGTGCCGCGAGGGGTAGGACTGCTAACCGTTTCTTCATGGGATGTCTCCTTGACGTTCCCGAGGCTTGTACCCGCGAACGCGCGGGCGGCGGCCTTCTTCGACAGCCCGGCTACCTCAGGGAGGCCCGTGGCTTTGCGGACCGGCCTCGCGGCCGGGGTGCCCTTGTCGGAAAGGAGTGTGGCGGAAGGGCGGAACCTTGGCGGGCTTGCTCGCGGAGGTGCCACTCGGGCACTGCGTTCGGTTCCGTCGACGGCAGATAGGGCAAGTGCCACGCCGCGAAACACGGCTCGCGGCCTGTTTGTATAACAGGCGTAGCTGTATGTAGTTAACGGATCGCATTCCGCCGGCTGCGCTCTCCTTGGGCGCGGGAGCCGGGACACGAAATCCCCAGCAGAGCTTGCGGGCCGCGCCATGAAAACCATCCAAGTGGGTTACAGCAATACAGTTACGCTGGGCGGTGCGTTTACGAAGTGGGTGAGGGCGCGGATCGCGCAGAAGGCGCCGGCGATCCGGTGCTTTCGGCCTGATCCGAGCGCGCGGGTGCGCAACTGTATGGCAGAGTGGGGGTTGAAGTTACGGCTGCGATACGGGCTGCTCCGCCGATGTGTGCCGGGGTGGCACACGGGGTGAGATTACAGACGGTTTCCGGAAGAGCAAACACGCGTTGATTCCGCGCCACTGCCGGCTTGCTGGGTCAGCGTGAAGGGATTCGATTTAGCGCGCACCGGCTCACCCGTTCGCGATGATCCCGTACTCGGTGAGGCGGCGGTACAGCGTGCGGCGGGGGATGCCGAGCAGTTCGGCGGCGCGGGTGCGGTTGCCGCCGGCCCGTTCGAGCACGGCGAGGATGTACTCGCGCTCGAGTTCCTCCAGGGAGAGGCCGCGCCGCGCCGCGCCGCTGATGACGTTGGAGCCGTCCCGCGCCGCGGGGGTGCTCGCGGTCAGGGCGCGGATCTCGTCCGGCAGGTCGGCGACGCCGATCTCACCTTGTTCCGCGAAGATGGCGGTTCGTTCGATCACGTTCTGCAGCTCGCGCACGTTGCCGGGCCAGGGGTGGGCGACGAGCGCGGCGAGCGCGGGCGGCGCGATGCTCATGGGCGGGCGTTGCTCGCGGGTCGTGACGCGCTCCAGGAAGCGTTCGGCGAGCAGCGGGATGTCCGCGGGGCGCTCTCGCAGCGCGGGGACGTCGAGGCGCAGCACGTTGACGCGGAAGAACAGGTCCTCCCGAAACGTGCCGGCCCGCACGTTGGCGGCAAGATTGCGGTGGGTGGCGGCGATGATCCGCACGTCCACAACGCGCGGCGCCACATCGCCGACGCGGCGCAGCTCGCCATCCTGCAGCACCCGCAGCAGCTTGGGCTGCAGCGCGAGCGGCATTTCCGCGATCTCGTCCAGGAACAGGGTACCCTGGTGAGCGATCTCGAACAAGCCGGCCTTTTCGCGGTCCGCACCCGTGAATGCGCCGCGGGCGTGGCCGAACAGCTCGGATTCCAGCAGGTTCGGCGGGATCGCGCCGCAGTTCACCGGCACGAACGCGTTCCGGCCGCTGGCGCGATGCAACGCCAGCGCGACCAGCTCCTTGCCGGTTCCGGTTTCGCCGGTGATCAGCACCGGCGCCGGCGATACGGCGACCCGGCCGATCCGCTCGAAGAGCTGCAACATGGGGCGGCTGCGGCCGATGATGTCCTTGAGGTGCGAGCCGAAGCGGCGGTGGGCGCCCGCCTGCTCGCGCCGCTCGCGCGTGTCGTCCAGCACCCGCGCGATCGCGGCGAGCAGCGCGGGCGTGCGGAACGGCTTGGTCAGGTAGTCGGCCGCGCCGGCGCGCGTCAGCGCCGCCGCGCCTTCCGGCGAGCCAAACGCCGTGATGCCGATGACGGGGATGTCCGGAAAGGCGGTGCGCACCTGCGCGAGCAGCGCTTCGCCGCCCATGCCGGGCATCCGCAGGTCCGTGATGACGAGGTCTACGCTCTCGCGCTGCAGCACCTCCAGCGCCTGCGCCGCGTCGGGCGCGGTCCGCACGTCGTAGCCCTGCGCGCTGAGCACCTCGTCCATGATGTGGCGGAGCGAGGGGTCGTCTTCCACCAGGAGGATCCTCTCCGGGGCGCGGGTCTCGTTCATCGGCTCATCTCAGAAAGCGCGTTCGGCAGGTAGTTCGAGGGCGGCGCGGGTGCCGCCGTCCGCGCCCGGCCCGATGCTCAGCGTGCCGCCGTGCTCCTCGGCGATGCTGCGGCTGATGCCCAGCCCCAGCCCCGTGCCCCCGCTTATCCCCTTCGTGGTGAAGAACGGCTCGAAGACGCGCTCCAGATGATGCATGGGGATGCCCGGCCCGGTGTCCTCGACTACCACGCAGACGGCGGTCTCCTGGCGCTCCACCCGGAAGATCAGGCGCTTCTCCCCCGGATGCCGAGCGAGCGCCTGCACCGCATTGTTGGCCAGATTGAAGATCGCGTGGCGGATCAGCACCGCGTGCCCGCTTACCATGATCGGGAATCCCGGCAGCCGTAACAGGGGCTCGATCCCCGCCTCGCGGCAGCGCGGCTGCAGCTCGGCCACCACGGCGCGCACGATCCCCGCGACGTCCACGGGCTCCAGCGCGATCTCGTGGTGCCGCGTGATGCGCATTAGCCCCTCGATCAGCTTCGCGATACGGTCCAGTTCGGCGCGGATCGCCTCCGATTGCGAGCGCAGCTGCGGGGTGGCGGCCGCATGGTCGGCGATCGCGTCCACGCGCATGCCGATCACGGCCAGCGGCGAGCCCAGCTCGTGCAGCACGCCGCCTGTGAGCCGGCCCGCCACCGCGAAAGTCTCGGCCTCGCGTAGCTGCCGCTCCATGGCGAGCCGCTCCGCGCCCTGGCGCAGGAGCGAGCGCCGCCGCGCGTCTAGCTGGTCCGCCATCCGGTTGAACGCGGCGCCCAGTTCGTGCAGCTCTCCCGCCGCGGGCGGCACAACCACCCGTTCCGCGCCGCCCGCCGTGCCCAGCAAGTGCACGCCGCGCAGGATCTCGCCCAGCGGGGCGGAGAGCGCCCGGTGCAGTACGAAAAAGATGACGATCGCCGCGGTGCCCGCGAGCACCAGGGTGAGCAGGAGGAGCCGCAGCCTCGACGCGTTCACATCGCGCTCGAGCAGCGTGGCGCGCCGCGCGAGCAGCACCGCCGCGCCCGCCGTGCCGCTCGGCAGCAGCACCCACCGGACGCGCTCGTCGCACTCCGTCCACCCCTGCGCTTCGGCGGTGGTGGAGGGTAGGTCGCGAAGGATCGCGTCCAGACACTCCGTGCCGCCGTCGGTGCCGCCGTCGGTGCCGCCGGAGAGGACGCGCTCCGCATCGTCGATCGTCACGGCCGCGTACGTCTCCGGGTCGGCGAGCACCCCCTCCAGCACGCGGTTCAGCTCTTCGCCCCCCGACTCGCCTGCGTCGTTTTCCGCCACGATCTGCAGCGTGCGCGCGAGCGTCTCCGTCTCGCGGATCAGCGCGTCGCGCAGCAGCGTCGCCCGCTGTTCGATCGAGATCAGCGAGTAGGCCAGCACCACCGCGGCGACCGCGGCGCTGAGCACCAGTACGAGGCGGGTCGCGATGCGCAGGGGTGCCACCCTATGCGCCGCCCCAGCGCCGACACTCCCGCCGCGGGCACCACCCGCGGGCACGAACGCTCGCTCTCATGTCGTTGCCCGGTGTCTCGTTGAGGTGGAACCCGTAGCCCGCGCCTGCTGCCGCCGC
>JACDHR010000088.1 GCA_013820915.1 Gemmatimonadota bacterium | reverse complement strand
CCCGAACGCCGACCGGCTCCGACTGTGCACCGTGGATGCCGGCTCCGGCGCGGCGCTGCAGGTCGTTTGCGGCGCGCCGAACGTAGAGGCGGGGCAGTTCTACCCCTTCGCGCCGGTGGGCGCGTCGCTGCCGGGTGGGGTTTCGATCCGCAAGGCGAAGTTACGCGGTGAGGTCTCGGAGGGGATGCTCTGCTCCGCGCGCGAGCTGGGGCTCGGGCGAGACCAGGCGGGGCTGATGACGCTGCACGGAGAGTGGGAGCCGGGCGCGCGCTTTGTCGACTCTCTCGGGCTGGACGATGCTCGCCTGGATGTGGATATCACCGCGAACCGTCCGGATCTGCTCTCTCATGTGGGAATCGCCCGTGAGCTCGCCGTGAGCGGCGTCGCCGGGATCGATCTCCCCGAGTTTCCGACCGCGACCGGTGCATCGCTGGAGATCCGCGGCGCCGGCGCTGCCGGAGAGTGCGGTGGTGTAGAGGTCCGCATTGAAGATGTGGAGGGATGCCCCCGCTACACGGGTGCGGTGGTGCGTGGCGTGCGCGTCGGCCCCTCTCCGGAATGGCTCGCGGGACGGCTGCGAGCCGTGGGCGTGCGGCCGATCAACAACGTGGTGGATGCCACCAACTACGTGCTTTTCGAGCTGGGCCAGCCGCTTCACGCCTTCGACCTCGCGCGGCTCGGGCCGGAGGTTCGGATCCGTCGCGCACGGGGCGGCGAGATGATCCGTACGCTGGACGGCGTGGACCGCACGCTGGACGCGCAGATGCTCGTGATCGCCGACGCGGAGCGGCCGGTCGCGGTCGCCGGTGTGATGGGCGGAGAGGATGCCGAGGTCTGCGCAGCGACGACCAACCTGTTCCTGGAGTGCGCGCTCTTCGAGCCGCGCTCGGTCCGTAAGACCGCCCGTCAACTCGGCCTGTCCACCGATGCCTCGTACCGTTTCGAGCGGGGAGTGGACCCTGAATGCGTGCCGCTGGCGCTCCGCCGCGTGGTGGAGCTGATCCTGGCGGTGGCGGGAGGGGAGATCGACGGCGAGGCGCTCGATCTGAACCCCGCTCCGTTCACCCGCCCGATGCTGACGCTGCGTCCGGATCGCGTGGAGAAGCTGCTCGGCGTCTCCATTTCGGCACGGGAAGTCGAATCGCTGCTTGGCGCGATCGGGTTCGACGTGGATGGTGCGGCGACCCCGCTCCGGGTGGGGGTGCCGGGGTTCAGGCCGGACGTGACCCGCGAGGTCGATCTGATCGAGGAGATCGCCCGCCGCAGGGGATACGACGCCTTCCCGGAGGAGCTCCTGCCCTTCCGGCCCAGCATCGTTCCCGAGAACCCGATGGCACCGGTGGCGCGTCGGCTTCGTGACCGCTTCCGCGCGCTCGGTTTTCTGGAAGCACGCGTCGCGTCGTTCGCGCCCGCGGCCACGCGGCGCGTGGCGCTGTTGAACCCTCTCTCGGCGGAGGAGAGCCACCTGCGCGACTCGCTGGTGCCGGGGCTGCTCCGCCGGGTGGAGCATAACTGGGCGCGGGGTACGCGGGATCTGCGCCTCTTCGAGCTCGGCACGGTATTTTTTCCGGGTACGGATGGCGATGTCGTTTCCGAGGAGTTCCGCTTCGCGGCCGTCTTCACCGGCGCGCGGCGACCGCCGCACTGGACGGAAACGGCCCCCGTGTTCGACGTTTGGGATCTCAAATCGGTCCTCTCCGAACTTGCGGCGGAGCTGGGCGCGGAGGAGGTGGAGCCTGGCCACCCCGAAGTGCTGGACGGCGTGGTGGAGCCCGGCACCGGACTGGAGGCGCGGATGGGGGAGGAAGTGGCGGGTGGGGGAGGCCGCGCCCGAGCCGCTGTGATGGACGCACCGGCGTGGGCGGCACCGGTGTGGGTGATCGAAGTGCGGGTTCCCTCTACCGCCGCGGAGCCGCCGGTGCCACGGTACCAGCCGCTCCCGGAGCACCCGGCTGCCGAGCGTGACCTGGCATTGCTCGTACCGCTCGACGTTTCCGCCGCCGATCTCGACCTCGTGATCCGCGAATCGGCCGGCGCACTGCTCGAGTCGGTCCGTCCCTTCGATCTCTATGAGGGGGAAGGGGTCCCGGAGGGGGTGCGAAGCGTGGCCTGGCGCGTCCGCTTCCGCGCCGCGGACCGGACCCTCACAGATGCCGAGGTGGACCGTGCGGTGACGGCGAGCCTCGCCGCGCTGGAGGAGCGTCTGGGTGTCCGACGCCGCTGAGCGAACCGCGCCGGGCGAGCTGCCGGCCTCGTGGAGCCGTCTCGAGCGTGCGGCCGCCGAGTCCGTCCTCGCGCTGGAGACCTGGCGCAGCCGGGCACTCGAAGCCGAAGAGGAGATCCCGCGGCTCCGCGCCGCGCTGGAGGAAGCGGTCGCGCATAATGGCTCCGATGTGCCGGACGACACACGCGCCCAGATCCGCCGGCTTCGGGCGGAGAACACCGCACTGCGCAGCCGTATGACGCAGGCGCGCCGGAGAGTGAGCGCTCTTCTCGCGTGGGCGGGAACAGTGGGGGGGAACCGATGAGCGCGCGCCGCTCCAAGGCCCAGCACACGGTGACCGTCAAAATCGCCGGCGAGAATCACGTTCTCCGCTCCGACGCAGCACCCGAATACACCCGGTCGGTGGCGGCCCATGTGGACAGTACGGTCCGCTCGCTGGGCGCTGCGCAGCCGCTGCAGCCTCACCGAACCGCGATCCTCGCCGCGCTCGTCATCACCGACGAGCTGTTCCGCACTCGCGAGGAGCTTCATCGGCTGCGCGAGGAGCTGGATGGCCGCGCGGCTGCACTCGCGGAGCGCCTGGAGGGTGCAGCCACCTGGCCGGCCCCGGAATTCGGGGGCGGCGAGGACGAGCCGCCCCTGCCCGATTCCTGAAATCGTCCGGCGATCCGGGAGTACGAAGGCGAAACCCGCCCAAGCCGTACACGGCCGCGAGGGTTGCGTGCCGCCGTTCCTCTCCTCTATGTTTTCTACTGCGGCGCTCCGCTCTCGCTTCGCGATGAGCTCCTAACGCGGAACGGCGCCGCCTCAGCGCGAGGGTGGCAGGGACCTGGTCTTCTGCCACCTTCACGATTTCGATACCTGTAGCGGGCTTTTGTCCGCACCGGATAGATTCAGATTTATGGAGATGCTTCTCGTCGCCGTCGCTGTCGCCGCCGCGGTGGCGGCATTCGTGGGCGGCCGCGCAGTCGAGCAGAGCCGGCTGCGCAGGGCGCGGGGTACCGCGCAGGAGGAGGCCGCGCGTATCGCCGCGTCCGCCGAGCAGGACGCGGCGAACCTTCGCAAGGCAGAGGTCCTGGCGGGTAAAGAGGCTGCCTTCCGCACCAAGGAAGAGTGGGAGCGCGAGGAGACGCGCCGACGCGACGAGCTTGAGCGTGCCGAGCGCCGACTCGAGGAGCGTGAAGAGGTCCTCGACCGCAAGTTCCACCTGCTCGACGAGAAAGCACAGCAGCAGGAAAAGCGGACCGAAGCCATCGCTCGTCGGGAGCAGGCGGCGGGGGTGAAGGAAGAGGAACACGCCGCGCGAATCGCCCAGGTGCAGAGTAAGCTGGAATCGCTGGCCGGGCTCAGCGCCGAGGAGGCGAAACGGCAGCTCATGCACCAGATGGAGGAGGAGGCCCGCGCCTCCGCCGCGCAGCGCATCCGCGAGGTGAAGGAGGAGGCGCGTCGCGACGCGGAGCGGGAGGCCAAGAAGATCATCTCGCTCGCCATCCAGCGGATCGCCGCGGACCACACCGCGGAGACCACCGTCTCTGTCGTCGCGCTCCCCTCCGACGAGATGAAGGGCCGGATCATCGGGCGCGAGGGGCGGAACATCCGCGCCTTCGAGCAGGCTACGGGGATCGACGTCATCATTGACGACACGCCCGAAGCCGTCGTGCTGTCGGGGTTTGACCCCGTTCGCCGGGAAACCGCTCGAATTGCGCTGGAGAAGCTGGTCGCCGACGGCCGGATCCACCCCGGCCGCATCGACGATGTGGTCGCCAAGAGCCGCAAAGAGGTCGAGAACGGCATGCGCGAAGCGGCCGAGGAAATCCTCTACGAGCTGGGGATCCACGGCGTTCACCCGGAGGTCGTCAAGGTTCTCGGCCGCCTCAAGTTCCGCACCTCCTATGGCCAGAACCAGCTCCTGCACTCCAAGGAAGTGGCGATCCTCGCCGGCAACATGGCTGCCGAGATGGGCTACGATACTACCATGGCGAAGCGCATGGGGCTGCTGCACGACGTGGGGAAGGGGATGACGCACGAGCACGAGGGTACGCACGTGGAGCTCGGCTGGAACCTCTCCAAGAAGTACAGCGAGCCCGATCAGGTGCTGAACGCGATCAAGGCGCACCACGACGAGGAGCCGCACCGCTACCCGGAGACCTTCCTGGTCACCGCGGCGGATGCGATTTCGGGGTCGCGGCCGGGCGCGCGGCGCGAGATGTTCGAGACCTACGTGAAGCGCCTCGAGAAGCTGGAGGAGATCGCCACCTCCTTCCCCGGCGTGGAGCGCTGCTTCGCAATCCAGGCTGGCCGGGAGCTTCGTATCATGGTCACGCCGGAGAAGGTTTCCGACGAGGAGATGGCCCGGCTCAGCGAGGACACCGCTCGCCGCATCGAGGCCGAGTTGCAGTACCCCGGGCAGATCAAGGTCGTGGTGATCCGGGAGACGAGAGCGGTGGACTTTGCGCGCTGACTACCGGGGTGGATGCGCCCGGGAGTGGTCCTGGTGAGAATCCTCTTCGTCGCCGACGTCATCGGCAGTCCTGGCAGGAAAGCGGCCAAGGGGTTGCTGCGGCTGGTGCGGAAGGACGTGCGGGCGGACGCCGTGGTGCTGAACGGGGAGAACTCCGCGGGCGGCTTTGGCATCACACCGGAGATCGTGCGCGAGTTCTTCGACATCGGCGTGGACGTGATCACCACCGGCAACCATGTCTGGGACAAGAAGGAGATCCTGCCGCTGCTCGACAGGGAGCCGCGCCTTCTGCGCCCGCATAACTACCCGCCGGGTAACCCCGGACGCGGTGTAGCGACTCTCGAGGTGGCCGGCTCTCGGCTCGCAGTGCTCAACCTGCAGGGCCGCGCCTTCATGCCCCCGATCGACGACCCTTTCCGCGCCGTGGAGTCGCTGTTGGACGAGCTACGCGGGCAGGTGCAGGCCGTCGTCATCGACTTCCACGCCGAGGCGACCTCCGAGAAGCAGGCGTTCGCCCGCTATCTCGATGGCCGCGTCGCGGCCGTGGTCGGCACGCACACGCACGTGCAGACGGCGGACGAGCGGGTACTCCCGCGCGGCACGGCGATGATCACCGACCTGGGGCTGACCGGCGGCCTCGGCGGCGTAATCGGGATGAAAGCCGAGATTTCCATCGAGCGGCAGCGTCTTCTCTCGCGCGGTGAGCGGATGCAGCCGGCCGACGACGAGCTTCACCTGCAGGGCGCGGTGGTCGAGATCGACGCCGCGACCGGCAGGGCACGCTCCATCGAGCGGGTCAGCGTCCCCTACGCGCGGGTGCTGGAAGGCGCCTTCCGCAGGGTCTAGAGGTAGGAAATGGCGCGCATCATCAGCGGCACCGCGATCAGCGGCACTCTGCGCGCGGAAATCGCCGCGAGAGCCGAAGCGCTGCGGGCGGAGGGAACCGTTCCCGGGCTTGCTGTGATCCTGGTGGGCGGCGACCCGGCGAGCACAGTGTATGTGCGGCGGAAGGAGGAGGCGTGCGAGGCGGTGGGAATCGAAGGCCGAACGCTACGCCTTCCTGAGAGCATCAACCGTGACGAGCTGTTCGGGGTGATCGACGGGCTGAACGCGGATCCCACGGTGCACGGGATTCTCGTACAACTCCCGCTCCCGGATGGCCTGCCGTACAAGGCGGTGCTGGAGCGGATCCACCCCGCCAAGGATGTGGACGGCTTCCATCCGCTCAACGTCGGCCGCGCCTTCATCGCCGATTCCAGAGGCTTCGTTCCGGCGACTCCGGCGGGGATCATGGAGCTGCTGAAACGCGAGCAGATCCCCACGCATGGCCGGCATGTCGTGATCGTGGGGCGCAGCCTGATCGTGAGCAAGCCGTTGGCGTCGCTGCTGATGGCGCCGGGGCCGAACGCCACGGTCACGCTCACGCATCGCCACACGGTGGACCTTGCCTCCCACACCCGCATGGCCGACATTCTGATCGTTGCCGTGGGCAAGCCGGGGCTGATCACGGCTGACATGGTGAAGCCGGGTGCCACCGTGATCGATGTCGGAGTCAACCGGATCGACGACGAAGGCACCGGCGGCACCCGGATCGTGGGAGACGTTGATTTCGATGCCGTCTCCGAGGTGGCTTCGGCCATCACACCCGTACCGGGCGGCGTCGGCCCGATGACGATCACCATGCTCCTCCGCAACACGGTGGATGCGGCGGAGCGGAGCGCGCGCCGGCGTGCGTCCATGCAGGGAAAGCCAAGTACAACGCAGTGACCTGGGATCTCTTTTCGTCGGCTGAAGCTGCCGACCGCAGCCGCCCGGTGCAGCGTGCCCCCGGAACGACGGGGGGCACGGTGCACCGCTCTGCGTTGGAGCGCAACGAGGCGCTGGCGCGCAGCGTAGCCGCGGCCCGGCTCGACTCCGAAAGCCCGCTGCTGGACCGGCAGAGCGAGTGGCCGGTTTCCGCCGTGAACGCCGCCGCGCGCGAGCTGATCGAGGGCATGCTCCCCCCGCTACGCGTAGTGGGTGAGGTGACCAACTTCGTTCGCGCGCGCTCCGGCCACTGCTATTTTTCCCTGCGAGACGAGGACGCGCAGCTCCGTTGCGTGATGTGGCGCGATGAAGCGCGGCGGCTCCCGACCACCCCCGCGGAGGGGATGGAGGTCCGCGCGCTCGGACGGCTTACGCTCTACGAATCGCGAGGCGAGTTCCAACTCGTCGTCTCGGATCTGGAGGGCCGAGGCGAGGGGCTGTGGAAGCTGGCGTTCGATCGCCTGCGCGCCCGGTTGGACGGCGAGGGGCTGACCTCGCCGCTACGGAAGCGGCCGATCCCGCGGTACCCGGCCTGTGTGGGGGTGGTCACCTCCGCTTCCGGCGCCGCGCTCCACGACATCCTCACGGTGATCCGCCGTCGCGCGCCGTGGACGGAGGTCGTGCTCGCCAGCTGCCGCGTTCAGGGGGACAGCGCCGCCGAGGAGATCGCCGCCGCCGTGCGGCTCTTCGGTTTGGCACGCTGCGCCGACGTGCTGATCGTGGGCCGCGGAGGCGGTTCGGTGGAAGACCTGTGGGCGTTCAATGAGGAGGTCGTGGCCCGCGCGCTCGCCGAGAGCCCGATCCCCACCGTATCGGCGGTCGGGCACGAGACCGACGTCACCATTGCGGATCTCGTAGCCGATCTCCGGGCGCCTACACCCTCCGCGGCCGCCGAGGCGGTCGTGCCCGACGGCACAGTGCTGCGGCGCCACCTGGAATCCCTCGGGCGCTTCCTCTCGAACTCCGTGCAGGAGCGGCTTGCCGGTGCGCGGCATGAGATGGAGGCCACCGGCAGCGAGCTGGCGCGCCTCGGCGAGCGGACGATCACGGCCAGGAGTGACCGGTTACGCGCGTCCGCCGCGCACCTCCACGCACTCTCCCCGCTAGGGGCTCTCGCACGGGGCTTCGCCGTTCCGCTGGATGCCGACGGTACGATTCTGCGCCGAACCGCGGACTTCCGGCCCGGTGCGGGCTTCGACCTCCGCCTGGTCGATGGCACCGTTTCGTGCCGCGTCGAGCCCTCCACGGCACCCGTTCACGATTCCAGACGGAGCAGCCGTTGAGCAAGAAAACGACGCCAGCCGAGCCGCCGACATTCGAGGCTGCGCTCGAACGCCTCGAGGAGATCGTCGCGCGGATCCAAGAGGACGAGCTGGAGCTCGACGAGTCGCTACGCCTCTTCGAAGAGGCCATCGGCCTGCTGCGAATCGCGGAAACCCGGCTTGGAGGTGCCGAAACGCAGCTGCGGCAGCTCCTCGCGGACGGCGAGGGGTTCCGTCTGAACGAGTTCCCGGAGGAGCGGTGAGCACGACCGCACCGACGGAGCGGGGCCCGACCGACTTCGATCTCGACGCGTTCCTGAGCTCCGCCGGCGCACAGGTAGAGGCGGCGTTGGCGGCGGTGGCGGGAGATCTTCCCCTCTCCGTCCCGTCTGCCCTGCGCGATCCGCTGCTCTATGCGCTGCAGACCCGCGGCAAGCGCCTGCGCCCGATCCTCTGCGTAGCCGCATACACCGCGGTACAGTGTGATGCGCCGGGTGATACGCTCTACCGGCTGGCATGCGCAATCGAAGTCGTCCACACCTATTCCCTGGTGCACGACGACCTGCCGTGTATGGACGATGACGACCTACGCCGTGGCCGCCCCACCGTGCACCGGGTCTACGGAGTGCCGCTCGCCGTGACCGCCGGCGCATCGCTGCTGCCGATGGCGGTGCGCATGCTAAACGCGGAGTCCGCCGCGCTCGGCTTGAACGTTGCAGAACGGGCACGTCTGGTGATGGAGCTCTGCCGCGCGGCCGGTGCGGAGGGGATGGTGGGTGGACAGTTGCTGGACCTGGAAGGCGAGGAGAGCCCCGCGGACGGTGTGGGTCTGGAGACGATCCACCGTGCCAAGACGGGCGCGCTGCTCGCCGCCGCACTGCGCATCGGAGCGATGGCCGGCCGCGCGAGCGAGCCGCGGATCGCCGCCCTCACCGCGTACGGGGAGGCGCTCGGGCTCGCGTTCCAGATCGCCGACGACATACTGGACGTCACCGCGGATTCGGCTGTGCTGGGAAAGACCGCGGGCAAGGACGAGGCGGTCGGAAAATCGACCTATCCCGCGCTCTACGGGCTGGATGGCGCCCGGGCGCTCGCGCGGCAGCGATCGCGAGAGGCCGTGCTCGCCCTGAAGCAGGGCGGGATCCGCTCACCGGCTCTGGAAGCCCTCGCCGGCTTCGTGGTGGAGCGCCGGAGATGACCGATGTGCCGGGTGCCGCGTACGGGGCTATCCTGCGGGCAATCGCCTGGAACCCGCCGCTGCTCCTGGCGCTGCTCGCGATGATGACGGCCCAGGCGTTCAAGTTCGGGAGCGCACTGCTGGTGCGGAGGCGCGTCGACTTCACGCGTCTGCTCGGCACGGGCGGGATGCCGTCCTCGCACTCCGCCTCCGTGACCGCGATGTCGACCGCGGTGGGGATCGAGCAGGGGTGGAACTCCACGATCTTCGGAGTCGCCGCTTTCATCTCCCTGGTCATCATGTACGACGCGACCGGCATCCGTCGTGCGGCCGGCCGGCAGGCGCAGGTATTGAACCGGGTGTTGGAGGATCTGAAGGATTACCATAAGTTGCAGGGGGAGCGCCTGAAGGAGCTCCTCGGACATACCCCGCTGGAAGTGCTCGTGGGCGCGGCGTACGGTGCGTTCGTCGCGTTCCTGTTCCACCCGTAGATGCAAAACGAAGGAGACGTCCCAGTGTCCCTGCTAGATTTGATCCGATCGCCCGCGGACCTCCGCGCGCTCCCGCAGGACCAGCTCGAGGCGCTCGCCGACGAGGTGCGCGAGCGGATCCTGGATGTGGTTTCCGCGCATAAAGGCGCCCATTTCGGCTCGAACCTCGGTACTGTCGAGCTGTCGATCGCGCTGCACCGCGTCTTCGAAACACCGCGCGATCAGCTTCTCTGGGACGTGGGGCACCAGGCGTACCCTCACAAAATCCTCACCGGCCGCAACGCGGCTCTCCCCTCGATCCGCAAGAAGGACGGGCTCTCTCCCTTCCTCCGCCGCGACGAGTGCGAGTACGACGTGTTCGGCGCGGGCCACGCGGCGACATCGATTTCCGCCGCGTGCGGAATCGCCGCGGCGCGCGACCTCAAGGGCGAAGATTTCGAGGTCGTCGCGGTGATCGGCGACGGTTCGATGACGTGCGGCCTCGCCTACGAGGGGCTCAACAACGCGGGTGACAACGACCGCGACATGATCGTCGTGCTCAACGACAACCAGATGTCGATCTCGCACAACGTCGGTGCGATGCACCGGTATCTCACCAACGTGCGTACCAACTCGGTCTACAACCGCGTACGTGACGAGGTGAAGAAGCTCGTCCACCACGCGCCGAAGCTCGGGTCGATCGGTGAGATGATGGAGCAGTTCGCGATCCGCGCCGACGGTGCCGTGAAGGGAATGTTCGTCCCGGGGATGATCTTCGAGGAGCTCGGGTTCCGCTACGTCGGCCCCGTGGACGGGCACGATATCGACGGGATGATCGAGACGTTCCGGCAGGTTCGGAAGATGGAAGGGCCGCGGGTAGTGCATGTGTTGACCACGAAAGGGAAGGGCTTCGGCCCGGCCGAGAAGGACCAGGTGTTCTGGCACGCGGGCGGGTCGTTCGACAGGGATACGGGCGCGCCGCTGAAGAAGTCGCCGTCTTCGTTGCCCTCCTACACGAAAGTCTTCGGGCAGGCGCTGACCGAACTGGCCGCCGAGCGGCCCGAGGTGGTTGCGATCACCGCCGCGATGGCTGGCGGCACCGGAACCGACATCTTCGCCAAGGCACACCCGGAGCGCTTCTTCGACGTGGGAATCGCGGAGGGCCACGGCGTGACGTTCGCCGCCGGACTCGCGACGCAGGGGATCAAGCCGGTCGTGGCGATCTACTCCACCTTCCTCCAGCGCGCCTACGACTCGATCGTGCACGACGTGGCGCTGCAGGATCTGCCGGTCGTCTTCTGCATGGACCGCGCGGGGATCGCGGGCGCGGACGGTCCCACGCACCACGGCTGGCTGGACATCGCCTACATGCTCGCGGTGCAGGGGATGACGGTGACGGCGCCCAAGGACGGCGAGGAGTTGATCGCGCTCCTGCGGCTCGCGATCGAGTGGAACGGCGGTCCGTTCTCGCTGCGCTACCCACGCGACAACGTCGCTGCAGCGCCGCGCCCGATCGGTGAGATCCCGCCGGTGGAGTACGGCACCTGGGAGATGCTGCGCGAGGGCCAGGGGCTGGCGCTGCTCGCGACGGGAACCATGGTGCTGCCGTCGCTGGAGGCGGCCGAGATCCTGGCGGGCGAGGGGATCGATGCCACCGTCGTCAACTGCCGCTTCATCAAACCGCTTGACGCGGCGATGCTCGCGCGCCTCTTCCCCGCGCACACCCATGCACTGACCGTCGAAGAGGGCACGGTCGTCAACGGCTTCGGCACATGGGCGCGCGGGCACATCACGGAGCGGTGGCCCGGCGTGAGCACCGCGTCCCACGGGCTCCCGGACGTGTACTTCCCCCACGGCGAGCGCAGCGAGCTGCTGCACGAGATCGGGCTCACGCCGGAGGGGATCGCGGATCGCGCCCGCGCGGTGCTCGGGTCCGAACGTCCGCGGTCATTGCGCGAGACGGCGTGACAGAAGCATCTGCGGCGGGGGACACCTCCCGCCGCGTTCCGCCGCGTGTGGTGGGGGTGATCGGCCACCCGCGCTACGCGAAGCTGCACGCCACCCTGAGCCGGCTGCTGGGGATCGCCGAACGAGCAGGGCTCGACCTGCGGATGGAGAAAGAACTCCTTCCGCACGCGTCCGGTGGCGTTCATCTTACCCACGACGCGTTCGCGGAGCTCGATCTGCTCATCACTTTGGGCGGCGACGGAACACTCCTGCGCGGCGCCAGGCTCGTCGCGCCGTATGGGGTGCCGGTGCTCGGCGTCAACCTCGGGTATCTGGGGTTCCTGACCTCGGTAGCTCCGCACGAGCTGGAAGAGGCGCTCGAGCGCGTGCTCGCGGGTGAGGTGGTCATCGACAAGAGGATGGTCCTGAACGCCCGCGCCGAGGGCGCCGATGGAACGGTGCGAGGCTCGTTCCTGGCTCTCAACGACGCAGTGCTGCACAAAGGCGGGTTCGCGCGCGTCATCCGCATGTCGGTTCACGCCGTTGGGCAGCAGGTCGGAACCTTTCGCGCCGATGGGATCATCCTTTCGACACCCACCGGCTCCACGGCCTACTCCCTCTCTGCCGGGGGGCCGATCGTCTCCCCCTCGATCGACTGCATCATCGCCACTCCGATCTGTCCCCATACGCTGGCGGTGCGGCCACTCGTGCTCCCGGCGGAAGAGACAATCACGGTCGAGATGGTCTCACCCGCGGAGGAGGTCGTCCTCACCATCGACGGTCAGGATGGTGCCGCGCTACTGCCGGGTGATCGGCTGGTGGTGAGCCGCGCCCCGGTTCCGCTCTGCCTCGTGCGGTTTCCCGGTCAGACGTTCTTCGATACGCTCCGTCGTAAGCTGCGC
>JACDHR010000401.1 GCA_013820915.1 Gemmatimonadota bacterium | reverse complement strand
GCTCCTCGCCTTCTCCTGCAGGTTGCCAAACAACGCGCCCGCTGTAGGGGTGGTTCTCACCAAGGTACCGGTACTGGCTCCTTCCGAGCCACTCGAAGATGTGCTTGTCGAACGGAATCCCCTTATTTCTTCGGTTGTAGCAGTAGTCGGATGGGATGATGCTGCTGCGGTTCGTGCCGAAGCGCTGCTGCACCAGATCCTTGATTTCCTTCGCGGAAAGGATCTCTCCCTCTCGCCCTCGAGAACCTCGAGGAGTTGCTCATAGATCTGCATTGGATCTCCTCTGTGAGGTGCACCTTATGGGACCACTACTCTCCAACCGCGATCCCCGCCTACACCGGCTGTTCGACGCGATTGTAGCGCCCCTCCCCATCCACCCACACCTCCCCCGCACCCGTCAGCGTCTCGAGCCGCTCACGTAGCTGCTCGGGCGAGGCGTCGACGAAGTGCTTGGCCATCCCCTAGCCCGGATTCTCGGAGGCGTGCTGGTCGCGCAGCGGCGAGGCCGAGTTCTTCAGTGAAGTCTCACTGCGGCAGCCCGATGCGGCGCAGCAGGTCGGCATAGCGCGGATCGTCCGCGAGGCGGGGGTCGCGTGAACGGCCCATGAACCGGAGGATGGGGTGCTTCTGCTGGTAGGAGCGCTCGAGCCACGCGAGCGCGCCCTCGACATCATCCAGGGCGAGCAACACCCAGGCGACATGGGGCGCGTAGATGCCGGTCCGGTCTGCCTCCGCCTGCAGCTCGCCGAGCATGGCCCGCGCCTCGTCTCGGCGCCCGACGCGCGCGAGCAGGCTGGCCAGCCCGGTTCTCGGATACCAAGTCACGTCCGGGAGCTCGATGGCTCGCCGGTAGGCACGGATGGCGTCGTCGACGCGGCCCGTGGCTTCATAGTAGCGTGCCATGCCCGCGTGGCCTTCCCCGTACATCGAGTCCAGCTCGATCGCGTTGCGCAGGTGCTCCAGCGCCTCGTCCGGGCGGCCGACCGCCAGGAGCGCGCTGCCCAGCATATAGCTCAGATAGGGCGAGAGGGGATCCAGCTCGACCGCTTTTCTCCGTTGGATGATGGCTTCGTCGAAGCGCTCCATCGAGGTGAGATAATTGGCGTACCAGGTACATCCAATGGTGTAGTCCGGGTTGAGCTCGAGGGCGCGCCGGTGCGCTCGCTCGGCCGCCTCCGAATCCCAGGCATGGGCGTGGTAGTAGCCGCCCAGCACCGTATACGCCTCGGCCAGTTCGGGATCGAGCTCGAGAGCCCGGAGCGCCGCGTCGCGCGTCCGCACACTGGACTCCTCAGACGTGAGGACGCCCCACACGCCGTGCTGCGAGTAGACGTAGGCCAGTCCGGCGTGCGCCTGGGCGTACTGCGGATCCACTTCGATTGCCCGCTGGAAGTACTCGAGGGCCCGGCCGTAGCCGTTGACGGTCCGCTGGTTCCAGAAGTGGCGCCCTTTCAGGTAGAGCGCGTGCGCTTCCGGACTGTCGGTGGGGCGCCGCGCGATTCGTTCCCGCTCCGCCGGGGTGAGCTCCGCCTCCAGCGCGCGCACGATCCGCAGCGCCAGGTCGCTCTGGATGGCGAAGACATCCGTCCCGTCGCGCTCATATGTCTCCGACCAGAGATGGAAGCCGTCGGAGGCGTTGATGAGCTGCGCGGTGACACGTACCCGCTCTCCCTCCCTGCGCACGCTGCACTCCAGGAGGGTGCCCACGTTCAGCGTCTCGCCGATTTCGCGGATGTCGCGGTTCTCGCCTTTGAAGGCGAAGGCGGAGGTCCGGGCCGCAACCTGCAGCGCGCGCACCTGCGCGAGGACGCTGATCAGCTCCTCGGTGAGACCGTCGCTGAAGTACTCCTCTTCGGGATCACGGCTCAGGTTGGCGCATGGAAGCACCGCGATGGCTCTGGAGCTGGCTACGGCCGCCTCGGTGTCGGCACCCGGATGGGCGCTCGTCTCCGGCAGTAGCCAGACGACCAGGAGCAGCGCTGCGAAGGCGAGCGTCGCAGCGGCCGGCAGGGCAGCAGTTCTCCAGGCGAGGAGCCTGCGGCTGATTCTGGCCGGCGGTGGGCGTTCAGGTGTAACGGTGAGCTCGGGAGGTGCGCCTCCGTCTTCATCAGCGAGAGATTGCGCGGGAACTGTGGCGTCCAGAT
This sequence comes from Gemmatimonadota bacterium, assembly GCA_013820915.1. Taxonomy (GTDB): domain Bacteria; phylum Gemmatimonadota; class Gemmatimonadetes; order Longimicrobiales; family Longimicrobiaceae; genus JACDHR01. Next base: position 1,720 of record JACDHR010000401.1, on the reverse strand, counting down.
TGCCCTTGGCACGTGCGCGGGACGGGGCGATCACCGGCTCCTCCCGCATCCGCTCGGCGAGCGCCATCACCTCCGGATCTGGCTGCGCTCCGAACTCCTGCTCCAACAGTGCGGCGTGCATCCGGGCCTGCTGGATCGCGCCCGCTCGGTCGCCGGCGGCCTCCAGCGCCGCCATCAGGTGAAGCATCACCCGGGAGTTGAACGGATCCTCAGCGGCAAGGCGTCGCCACCACTCGACGGTCCCCGGCAGATCTCCGCGCACCGCCGCCGCTTCCGCCAGTCGCTCCAGCGCCTTCGTATAGGCCCGCGCAAGGTGCGCCCGCTCACCATCGAGCCAGCGCTCGAACTCGGGAGCGTCTCGCAGGAAGAAGCCGTCGAGGAAGGGGCCGGAGTAGAGTTCGACGGCCCGCTCCAGGCCGCCTGCCGCGAGCGCCGCCTCGAAGCCGATCACGTCGCACCGCAGCGCACCGGGGTTGAGCCGCAGCTCATCGGCTGCGGAAAGGATCACCTCCTCTCCGAGCGCTTTGCGCAGGGCGTGCACGGCCTGCTTCAGGAGGCTGCGCGCGTGCTCGGTATCGCGCTCGGGCCAGAGGTAGGCGGTGAGCTTGTCGCGGGTCAGCCCGCCGGGGTGGGCACAAGCGAGCAGGGCAAGCAGCGTGAGGCGGTGTCGCTGTGCCGCCGGGCCGGTGAGGGGACCGTCCTCGCCTTCCAGGCAGGCGCCGCCGAAGAGCTTGAGGGAGAACATCGCAGGGCTGTTAACTCGGAGTAGACCGCCGGCAAACCGGGAGTAGACCGGTCGCTCCCAACCTACCTCCGCACCCGTGCCGGGGCAAGCAAGCTCACCGCACCGCGGACTGGCGGCGATACCCCGGCCAATCGCTCATACACCGGGAGGTACATCATGTCGTGGACGAACACAAGCAGGATCACGAGGTTGGGCTCCGGAGCCCTCGTCGGCACGCTCGGTGCCGCCCTGCTCCTCACAGCCTGTGAGCAGGCCGACCGAACGGTGGCACCGCGCCCGCCCCAGTCCCCGCAGCTTACGATGGGGTCCGGAGTTACCCCCATCGACTTCGGGCCCGGCGGGTCCCTCGCTCGCGGCACCTTCGCCGTCAAGGTCCGGGAAGTCAACCGGCACGGCTCTCCCCTGGAGCGCTGGAAGCTGGAGACCGGAACTCACCCCAACGTGGACGTCGCGGTTCGCAGCTTCCAGTACGCGCCCGGTTCCTACACGGGCTGGCACCGTCACCCCGGCCCCGTGTTCATCCAGGTGCTCGAGGGCACCGTGACCTTCTATGAGTCGGATGATCCCGACTGCACACCGATCGTGGTGTCCGCCGGCCAGGCCTACCTCGATACCGGGGAGCACGCCCACATCGGCCGCAACGAGACCGATCAGCCGGCGCGGGATCTGGTTGTTCTGTTCGCACCCGCGGGGGAGGCGTTCCGCATTGACGCGCCCGACCCCGGGCACTGCCCCTTCTGAGTAGCAGCGGTACGCGCCGACATCGGGAGAGCGGGAATTGTCGGGTTGACCAACGATTTCCGCTCATTCCGGTGGTAAAGGAACGCACGCTGCGAGTCTCCGAGCCCGGAGTTGCCTCACCACCCCGGCCAACATAGGCCATTGTCGGAGCGCTACACCGGCTGCTCGACGCGGTTGTAGCGCCCCTCCCCGTCCACCCACACCTCCCCCGCACCCGTCAGCATCCCGAGCCGC
>JACDHR010000400.1 GCA_013820915.1 Gemmatimonadota bacterium | reverse complement strand
CGGAACTGCGGCGTGTTGATCGCCGGGAGGTGCACCGATGTAACTCGGATATGGTTCCCGTCGTGGAGCAGCTCGGTACGCAGCGAATCGGTGAACCCCTGGATCGCGTGCTTGGCGCCGCAGTAGGCGGGATAGGAAATCCAAACGCTCTTCCGGCTCAGATTCGGCCCTCGCGGGAGGATGAGCGAAGGAGCCGAGAGTCTGATCGAAGTCAAAGTCCGGGGTTGCTTCCGGCTCGGTGGGATCGAAGGCAGGCGTCTGGTCGAGGTCGAGGAGAGGATCGGCGTCGTAGGCCGGCTCGTCGGGCGGGGAGCGGGCGGGGGTGAGCGGTGGTGGGGAGGCGGGAAGTCCGAGATGGCGGAGGATACCGGCCGTGGTGAAGGGATCGGTGAGGAAGGCGAGGATCCGCATCTCGGCGCCGCAGTCGGGGCAGCTGAGGGGGGAAGACCTCGTAGACCCGAGCGAGCAGGCACGCCCAGCGGGAGCGGGCGGCGCTCTGGGCGGGTGTCGGGGGCTGCGGGTCGGCGGAATCGCTCCAGCGCGAAGGGAGGTCGGGCGCAGTAGCGCAGGAGTCGCTCGCGGCCGGCGTGATCGCTGCCGGAGATGCGGACCGAGGCGTCGAGGCTGAAGCCACCCGCCGCCTGCCAGGTGAGCATGTTGTCGACGGTCGGCCGTCGAGAAGGCCGCGGCGGCGGAAGAGCTTCAGCGTGCGGCGGCGCAGCGTCTGCTGGAGGCGCTGGATGTCTTTGGAGCCGAGGTCACTCGCCGGGTGGAATCGGATGGAGCCGTTGTCATCCTCAGCGAAGAGCCCGTCGAGGATGACGCCGTCGTCGCGGAACCGAGGCGGAGGATCGTGGACGGGTGTGACTGCGAGGCGGCGGTTGCGCCCATGCGGCGGGAACGGCGAAAGCCAGGAGGAGTACCGCGGCTGGAGGGGGATTAGCGCTTCTCGATCAGACACCCATCCTCATACGATCGCGCCGCCACCGAAGAATCCCGCCAGCGATGGCTTACTACCAATCGTGCGGTCCCGAAGCATCGAAACTCTGATCAGCGATCGGCTTCGGATGTCGGGCACGGCCGCAGCCGATGGGTCCCGGTGGCGTTCCATGCCGGCGGGATGTCAGCTCCGTGAAGGTTGGAGTCTCGACGGGTGTCCGCCTCCGTCGCATCGTGCCCTCCACCTCGGTCGGCGGCAGGTGTGGACTCGCGAAGCGGGCTGCAGCCGCAAGTAACGCTTGAATGGCGCGAGGACCCGGCTGCACGTCAGCTTCCTGACGGCAGCCACGAGGTCCGCTACGAGGTCCAGATGCGCAACGCCGATATGGGAGGATTCTGCCCGGACAACAACCCGCAGCAGCTTGCCGACCCGGCCTCATGCAGCTACTCGCTGCAGAACTCGCTGACAGAAACGTTCATCACCGTGTTCGAGGCGTCCATGGAATTGCGGGTGCGTCCGGTGCTGCGGGAGGCATCCTCATCCTGGCCGGGGCACCGGTCGGTCCAGGACGGACCGTGGTCCGCCTGGCAGGCATTTACCGTGACTCCCAGCGTGACTCAGGCCCCGCTGCAGAGCGCACCGAGCGACGGTCATCGCGTGAATTTCATGCGCGGCAGCACCGTTCAGACGGTGCGTGTCGAGTGGGATGACGTCGCCTGCGATTACGCATCCACATTGAAGGCGTCGTTCAAGGGGTGGGGTTCCGGCCTTTCGTATTCCGGCTGGCGCACCCCCTCGGCCTGGACGGTTTCGTGCTGAACGATTCCCGCGGCGTGGTCGTCGAAGTGGAAGGCGCGCCTGACGAGATTCAGCTTTTTCTCGAACGTCTTCCGGCTGAGCCCCCTCCGCTTTCATCCACCGAGCGGATGAGCGTCGCTGAGGTGCCGTTTACCGCGGGCGCGGGATTCGACATTTTGAACAGCGAGCGCGGCCAGCCACCATCCGCCCTCGTCGCGCCCGACACCGCCACCTGTATCGCCTGTCTGGCGGAGCTTTTCGATCCGTCGGACCGCCGATACCGCTACCCGTTCATCAACTGCACCGACTGCGGCCCCCGCTTCACCATCGTGCGGGGGATCCCCTATGACCGGCCGCTCACCACCATGGCCGGGTTTCGGATGTGCGATCGCTGCCGAACGGAGTACGACGACCCGCTCGACCGTCGCTTTCACGCCCAGCCGAACGCCTGCCCCGCCTGCGGCCCGCAGGCGGGGCTGGTGGACGCTGAGGATCGCCCCGTCGCGGCCGAAGGCGACCCGGTTGCGGCGGCGGAGGAGGCCCTGCTTCAGGGTTCCATCGTCGCCGTCAAGGGGGTGGGCGGATTTCACCTCGCCTGCCGCGCGGACCACGAGGCCGCGGTGGCGCGTCTGCGCGGCCGCAAGCACCGCGAGGACCGGCCGTTCGCGCTGATGGTGCCGGAGCTAGCGGCGGCCCGAGCGCTGATCGAGATGGATCAGGCGGAGGCGGCGCTGCTCGGAAGTCCCGAGCGGCCCATCGTGCTCGCCCGGCGGCGACCAGGGGCATCCGTCGCCCCGGTGGCAACCGTCTCCGCCCGCTTCCACAACGGCATCGCGGAGGGGACCGCGCGCATTTGCGTGCGGGAGGCGGAGCGGCGGGGCGTGTCCACGGTTGTTCTCTCCGGCGGGGTGTTCCAGAACGCGCTGCTCCTGGAGCGGACGTCCGCGCTCCTTGCCCGAGCGGGGCTGCACGTCCTGGTCCCCCGTCTGCTCCCTTCCAACGACGGAGGGATCTCCTATGGCCAGGCGGCCGTAGCATCGGCCGTGCTGTCGGCAGAGTAGGTCTGACCGCCAAGGTTGCGCCCCTTGACAGTTCCCGCGCGACCACGGAAGTTGAGAAGCCCTGTCCCTTTCGCTCCCACGATCGGGAGGTCCGATGTGCCTTGCCGTCCCCGGCCCAATCGTCGATCTCGTCGACGAAACGAACCGCCTCGCAGAGGTGAGCGTCGCGGGCGTCAACCGCACCGTGAACATCGCCCTGCTGGACGGCGTGGATGGCGGCGCCCACCCCCGGCGACTGGGTGCTCGGAGCCGGTGCGGGGTGCGGTGGACGCGGCGGTTCGCCAGATTCACCACCTGCTGGGTGCGCCAGCCGCGTGCGGCGCAACACCCGGGCAAACATAAAATCGAGGAGGAGACAAATGATCCATGGCCGCTGGGAGACCTTTCGCGCAGTCCTTTTCCTTGCCGGGCTCGCCCTCGTGGGCTACGTAGCGTACCGGTACACGCTGTTCATCCCGCCGGACCACGGCAGCCTGTATGGCAAGATATTCCCGCTGGCGCTGCCCTTCGCCGCTCTGGCCATGGCACTCGCACTCCGCCCAAGGCTCATCGCGCGCGTTCCCGGGCAGGGTGGCCTCGCGCTGCGTGCTGCCGTGACGGCGTTTGGCGGGGTGTGGATGGCGACGGGGATGATGTGCGTCGCTGCGTTCACCGGAGCCATTGCCGAGGCGCCGCTCGGTGGGACGTTCGACTTGATGCACATGTTGAACGACCACCTGTTTCTGCCAATCACGGTGGTCGCCCTCGCGTGGGCGCCCGAGCGGGTGGCGCGATGGATGGGGGCGGAGCAGGCCGAGCCGCGAGCGGTGCGCGAGCCGGTATGGGGCGCGGCAGCCCCGCTGAGCTAAGCCCGCCCGTGGACGCTGATCCCGCCGACGCGATCCGCCGCCGCGACGAAATCCTCCAGGTCATGTTCTGGATGCGTGGAGAGGGGCTGGCGGACGACGCCAGCCCCGACACCCTGCTCGTCTTCCTCGGTGAGGTTGATGATGCGATGCTGCGAGCCGATCTCGACGCGCTCGATTCCGCCGGGCTGCTGGAACGGATGCCGGGTGGCAGCTACCGTCTTACCCCGGG
>JACDHR010000399.1 GCA_013820915.1 Gemmatimonadota bacterium | reverse complement strand
CGCGTGGCGCGGTAGCCTTCCTCTAAAAAGAACTGCGCGCGGTCGAAATCCCAGCTCCCGAGGTGCCCCACCAGCGGGCGGATATAGACGATCGGCGGCCCGTTCCAGCCATCCATCCAGGTGTTCCGCTGCTGCTCCAGGTTGAGCCCCAGCACGCGGTCATGGATCGCGATCATCCCGCGGTCGAAGTACCCATCGGCGGGCGGGAGCATGTCGGCGCCCACATCCACGCCGATAATCCGCTCCGCGCCCCACTTCGCCGCCTGTTCGATCGGGAAGACATCCAGAACCCCGCCGTCTACCAGGTAGTCGTCCCCGATGCGCGCGGGCGGGAAGTAGAGCGGCAGCGCGCAGGAGGCGTATACCGCATCCAGAACCGAGACATCTTTTCGCAACCCCGTGCCGAACCATACCTCGTCGCCACGGACGAGCGAGACAGCGTTCACTCGCAGTGGAAGCTGAAGCTCGCTGAACGACTCTATCGGGAGCGTCCGCTTCAGCCAGGCACGGTAGTGATCGCCGTCGAACACCGCCTGCTGTCGTACGCCGCCGAACCAGAGCGCCTTCTTGTTGATCTCGACGATGTCGTTCTTGCTCATCGAGCGGGCTGTCTGGACGAGGTCGCGCCACCCCATGCCGCCCGCCAGGCAGGCGCCGATCACCGCACCGATACTCGTCCCGATGATCGCGTCGATCCGCACCCCCGCGTCCTCCAGAGCCTTCCACACTCCGACATGCGCGATCCCCTTCATCCCCCCTCCGCCCAGCACCAGCACCGTGTGCGGCGCGGCGCCTGCCAACGGGACGTCGACCGTCTCCTGCTCATCGTCCTCGCTCACCGGGGCATTCTCCTGCCTGAAGTGGAGGAACCAAAAACCGACGCCGGGGCCAGCCGCCACAGCGCGCTCCTTACACTCCATGCGACCCGCGTGCCACGCGGAGCTCCGCCGCTCGCTGGCCGGCCGCACCTTTCTTGCGTCATTGCGCAGGTCATCGGGTGATCCCGTTCGCAGCCGGAGACGAGTTCAAGCGCCGCCGGGATAGGATCGAAGTGCATTGCGGTTGATACGGAGAATCATTATTGTTAACGCTGAGATCGTTCTTCGTCGGGACCCGGTAGCGGACTGGTCGTCGAACGGTGCGGAACGGCGCCGCACGGAGGCAGGCGGATTCTCCGCCGCTAAGGTGCCGGCTTTCTTCGGAACTCAGACTTCATACGTCGCGTCCGCGCGGAAGCATGGGCCCGAAAACAGGAGGAGACAGATGTCGGACATGATGCTCAAGATCGACAACCTGCACGCGGAGATCGCGGAGGAAGGCACCGAGATCCTGCGCGGGGTGGACCTGGAGGTCCGCGAGGGCGAGATCCACGCGATAATGGGGCCGAACGGCTCCGGGAAGAGCACGCTCTCGAAGGTGATCTCCGGGCACCCGGCCTACGAGGTCACCGACGGCGACATCCTCTTCCGCGGCGAGAGCATCCTGGACATGGAGCCCGACGAACGCGCCCGCGCCGGCGTATTCCTGGCCTTCCAATACCCGGTGGAGGTGCCCGGCGTCTCAATCGCCAACTTCATGCGTACGGCGCTCAGCGCGAAGCGCGGCGGCGAGGTGGACGTGTTCGAGTTCGCCGAGGAGCTAACCGCCACCATGCAGATGCTGGACATGGACCCCGTCTTCGCGGAGCGCTCGCTGAACGAGGGCTTCTCGGGCGGCGAGAAGAAGCGCAACGAGATCCTTCAGCTTGCCATGCTGGAGCCGCAGCTCGCGGTGATGGATGAGACGGACTCGGGGCTCGATATCGACGCGCTCAAGATCGTCTCGAACGGGATCAACAAGATCAAGGAGCAGCGGCCCGGCACCACGGTGCTGCTGATCACGCACTACCAGCGGATGCTGAACTACATCAAGCCCGATTACGTCCATGTAATGGTTGGCGGGCGGATCATCCGTTCCGGCGGCCCCGAGCTGGCGCTGGAGCTGGAGGAGAGGGGATACGATTGGGTGCGCGAAATGGTGACGGTCTAACTTCATACCGTCCCGGCCACCCCCGTTATCAGTTATCAGTGATCAGTCGCTGGCCGACCGCCGCTGCTCCGAGTGGAACAGACTGATAGCCGATAACCGATGACTGATAACCAAACCGGAGGTTTTTATGCCAGTCAATGAAAGCGTAGCCGCGCTAAATCTCGACGAATACAAGTACGGGTTTCGCGACGAGGAGAACTACCTCTACAAGTCCAAGAAGGGGCTCGACGAGGAGATCGTCCGCCAGATCTCCGCGCAGAAGGACGAGCCGGAGTGGATGCTGAAGTACCGGCTCAAGGCGCTCAAGCACGCCACCAACCGGCCGTGGCCGAAGTGGGGCGGCGATCTCTCGGGGCTCAACTTCGAAAACATCTACTTCTACATTCGCCCTTCGGAGCGCACCGGGCGCACGTGGGACGAGGTGCCGGAGGCGATCAAGAACACATTCGAGAGGCTGGGTATCCCGGACCAGGAGCGCCGGATCCTCGCAGGTGTAGGCGCGCAGTACGAGAGTGAGGTCGTCTACCACTCGCTGAAGGAGGAGTGGGAGCAGGCCGGCGTCATCTTCAAGGGGATGGACGACGGGCTCCGCGAGCACGAGGACCTCGTGCGCGAGTACTTCGGCACCGTCGTGCCCTACAAGGACAACTTCTTCGCGGCCGTGAACGCTTCGGTGTGGTCCGGCGGCTCGTTTGTCTACATCCCCAAGGGGGTGAAGCTCGACATGCCGCTGCAGGCCTACTTCCGCATCAACGCGGAGGCGATGGGCCAGTTCGAGCGCACGCTGATCATCGTGGAAGAGGGCGCGCAGGTGCAGTATATCGAGGGCTGCACGGCGCCGACCTACGCTCAGGACTCATTCCATTCGGGCGTGATCGAAATCATCGTGAAGGACGGCGCGCGCTGCCGCTATACGACGATCCAGAACTGGAGCCACAACGTCTACAACCTGGTAACGCAGCGTGCCATGGTGGGCCGCGACGGCACGCATGAGTGGGTGGACGGTAACCTGGGCTCCAAGCTCACGATGAAGTACCCGAGCTGCTATCTGATGGGCGAGGGCGCGCGCGGCGAGGTGCTCTCGATCGCCTACGCGGGCAACGGGCAGCACCAGGACGCGGGCGGCAAGATCATCCACGCCGCGCCGCACACCAGCAGCCGGATCGTTTCGAAATCGATCTCCAAGGGGTCGGGCCGCTCCAGCTACCGTGGTCTGCTGCGGGTGGAGAAGGGCGCACACCATGTGAGGAGCAACGTGGAGTGCGACGCGCTGCTGCTGGACGAGCAGGCACGTACGGACACCTATCCATACATCGAGATCGAGGAGCAGCACGCGCAGATCGGGCACGAGGCCACGGTCTCCAAGATCGGCGACGAGCAGCTCTTTTACCTGATGAGCCGCGGCCTCTCGGAAGACGAGGCGGCCACCATGGTGGTGCGCGGCTTCATCGAGCCGATCGCCAAGGAGCTCCCGCTGGAGTACGCGGTGGAGCTGAACCGCCTGATCGAGCTGGAGATGGAAGGGAGCGTGGGATAACGGCGCTGCCGGTCGCCGGGTTTCGATCGTCGGTCAACTACAGCTGCGGGAGCACTGCACTCCGCGGCTGTAGTTGACGGGTATCCGACATCCGACAGCCGACAGCCTTCATCTGACCGGAGGCAGATACAGTGGCAGATAGCACGACGCTTACAACCGAGCCCGTCGGCGTTTTCACGCGCGACGAGGTAGAGATCCTCTCCACGCGCCGCAACGAGCCGGAGTGGCTGCGTGAGCAGCGTTTCCGCGCGCAGGAGGTCTTCGCGTCCACCCCGATGCCGGACACCCGTCCGGAGGAGTGGCGCTATACGC
>JACDHR010000087.1 GCA_013820915.1 Gemmatimonadota bacterium | reverse complement strand
CCGCCAGCCCCTTCGCCGCCTGTATCCGCGTGATCGCCGCCGTCAACGTCGTCTTCCCGTGGTCCACGTGCCCAATCGTGCCCACATTCACGTGCGGCTTCGTCCGCTCAAACTTGGCCTTGGCCATTGGTTTGAATCCTCCTGAGTAGTGATTAAAATCGGCTCGCTTGATTCGTCCACCGGCGCGGCGGCTGGTAAGCCGTCGCGCGGTGGACGAACCGCCCTAGCCGCGGACCTTGGCGATGATCTCTTCCGCCTTGGACTTCGGTACTTCCTCGTACTGCTTGAACTGCATCGAGTACACGGCACGGCCCTGGCTCATCGAGCGCAGCACGGTGGAGTACCCGAACATCTCGGAGAGCGGCACGGTGGAGTTGATCACCTGCGCCTCGCCGCGCTGCTCCATCCCGGCGATCTTGCCGCGGCGGGAGGAGAGATCACCGATCACGTCGCCCATGTAGTCGGACGGGGTGACGACCTCCACCTGCATGATCGGCTCGAGCAGCACCGGGCCCGCGCGCCGGCAGCCCTCCTTGAAGGCCATGGAGCCGGCGATCTTGAACGCCATCTCCGAGGAGTCGACGTCGTGGTACGAACCGAAGACCAGTTGCACCTTCACGTCGACCATCGGGTAACCGGCGAGCACACCCGTGCTCATCGCCTCGCGCATCCCCTGCTCGGACGGTTTGATGAACTCGCGCGGGATCACGCCACCGACGATCTTGTCCTCGAAGACGAAGCCCTGACCGGACTCGGCCGGCTCGATGTTGATCACGACGTGGCCGTACTGGCCGCGACCGCCGGACTGCCGGACGAACTTGCCCTCGACGTTCTGCACCTGCTTACGAATGGTCTCGCGGTAAGCGACCTGCGGACGCCCCACATTCGCGTCGACCTTGAACTCGCGCAGCATGCGATCGACGAGAATTTCGAGGTGGAGCTCGCCCATCCCCGAGATGATCGTCTGACCCGTTTCCTGGTCGGTATGCACTCGGAAGGTCGGGTCTTCGTCCGAGAGCTTGTTCAGCGCCTCGCCCATCTTGTCCTGGTCGACCTTCGTCTTCGGCTCGATCGCCACGGAGATCACCGGCTCCGGGAAGGTCATCGACTCGAGGACGACCGGCTTGTCGATGTCGCAGAGCGTATTGCCCGTGGTCGTATCCTTGAGGCCGATCGCGGCGGCAATGTCGCCGGCGTAGACCGCGTCACGCTCCTCGCGCTTGTTCGCGTGCATCTGCAGGATCCGGCCGATGCGCTCGCGCTTCCCCTTCGTCGAGTTGAAGACGTACGAGCCGGACGGGAGCGAGCCGGAGTACACACGGAAGAAGGTGAGCTTCCCGACGTACGGATCGTTCATGATCTTGAACGCGAGCGCCGAGAACGGCTCCGCGTCGTCCGCTTTCCGCTCGATGACCGCCTCCCCGTCGTCCACGTCATGCCCCTGGATGGCGGGAATGTCGACGGGCGAGGGAAGGAAGTCGATCACACCATCCAGTAGCTGCTGCACGCCCTTGTTCTTGAAGGCGGAGCCGCAGAGCACCGGGGTGATGGCGATTGCGATGGTGGCGGCGCGGATCGCGTTGCGCAGCTCCTCTTCGGAGATCTCCTCGCCTTCCAGGTAGCGCTCCATCAGGCGGTCGTCGTGCTCGACGGCCGCCTCGACGAGGTTCTTGCGAAGCTCCTCGACCTTCTCCGTCAGTTCGGCGCGCACCGGCTGCTCGGTCCAGTTCTTCCCGAGGGTCGCGTCGTCGTAGATCAGCTCCACGCGGCGGATGATATCGACCACACCGGCGAAGCTCTCGCCCTCGCCGATCGGGAGCTGGATGGGGTGCGGGTTGGCGCCGAGGCGCTCACGGATCATCTCGACCGCACGGTGGAAGTCCGTCCCGATTCTGTCCATCTTGTTGATGAAGCAGATGCGCGGCACGCCGTACTTGTCGGCCTGGCGCCATACGGTCTCGGACTGGGGCTCCACGCCGGAGACGGCGTCGAAGACGGCGACCGCCCCGTCCAGCACGCGAAGCGAACGCTCCACCTCGACGGTGAAGTCGACGTGCCCCGGTGTGTCGATGATGTTTATGCGGTGCTCCTCACCGAAGCGCGCCCACTCGCAGGTGGTCGCCGCCGAGGTGATCGTGATGCCGCGCTCCTGCTCCTGCTCCATCCAGTCCATCGTGGCGGCGCCGTCGTGGACCTCGCCGATCTTGTGGCTCTTCCCCGTGTAGTAGAGGATTCGCTCGGTCGTCGTGGTCTTGCCGGCATCGATGTGCGCCATGATGCCGATGTTGCGAAGCTTGTTCAGCGGTGTTTTGCGAGCCATTTCAATTATCCCGACAAGCGCGACGCGGGAACCAAAAAGCGGCTCCCGCGCCCCACGCTCCTTCTATATGGTTACCAGCGGTAGTGGGCGAACGCCTTGTTGGCGTCGGCCATCCGGTGCGTGTCATCCTTCTTCTTGATCGTCGCGCCTTCGTTGCGACTCGCGGCCAGAAGCTCGGCAGCCAGGCGATCGGCCATCGTCTTCTCGCCCCGGGCACGGGCGTACTGGATCAGCCAACGCATGCCGAGCGCCTGGCGGCGCTCGGGCCGAACCTCGACCGGCACCTGGTACGTCGCGCCGCCTACGCGGCGTGACTTCACCTCGAGAACCGGCTTCGCGTTCGAAAGCGCCTGCTTGAACACACCCTCGCCCGGCTGGCCGGAGCGCTCCTCGATGAGGCGCAGGGCATCGTAGAAGATCCCCTCGGCCAGCGACTTCTTCCCCGAATACATCAGGGCGTTGATGAACTTCGTGATGACTTCCGATCCGTACATCGGATCCGGAATGATGGGGCGGCGAACCGCACGACTACGACGGCTCATGGACTACTTCCTCCCCTTCTTGGCAGGTGCAGCACCCTTGGCGCCCGCGGCCTTGGGCCGCTTCGCACCGTATTTCGAGCGGCTCTGACGGCGGTCGTTCACGCCAGACGCGTCGAGCGTACCACGGATGATGTGATAGCGCACGCCCGGCAGGTCCTTTACACGGCCGCCCCGGATCAGGACGATCGAGTGCTCCTGAAGGTTGTGCCCCTCGCCCCCGATGTACGCCGTGACTTCGAACCCGTTGGTCAGCCGCACACGCGCAACCTTGCGGAGTGCCGAGTTCGGCTTCTTCGGTGTGGTGGTATAAACACGGGTGCAGACGCCGCGCTTCTGCGGATTGTTCCGCATCGCCGGCGACTTGCTCTTCTTTGTGATCGTCTGGCGCCCCTTTCGCACCAGCTGATTGATTGTCGGCATACGTCGTTCGGTCCGTGGGAAACACGAAAAGAGGGGTGGGGGCTGCCCCCTCCCCGCCGCTGCCATACGTGGGCAGCTATAGACCGAAGAAGTTAACCCGCTCACCGTCGCCTGTCAACCCGACTCGGCTGGCGTATCCTTGCTGAGCGCGAAGAACGGCGGCTCCCGGGAGGATCCGTGAGCCGCCGTTCGTTCCTGCCGCTCTGCCAGCGCGCTTATTCCTGCGCGGCCGCCGCGGCCGCCTTGGCCGCCTTGGCCGCCGCGGCCGGAGTCGCCTTCTTCGCCGGTGCTGCGGTTTCCGGCTTACCGAACTCCACGTCCTTGTACCGGTAGATCCCGGTACCGGCGGGGATCAGGTGGCCAATGATGATGTTCTCCTTCAGACCGATCAAGTCGTCGCGAGCACCGCGGATCGCTGCGTCCGTGAGCACCCGCGTCGTCTCCTGGAAGGAGGCCGCGCTGATGAAGCTCTGCGTGGTGAGCGACGCCTTCGTGATGCCGAGCAACAGCGGCTCGGAGCGGGCCGCGCGTGCCCCACCCTCGATGGTCTTCTGGTTGGTGTCCAGGAAGATCATGCGATCGACGGTTTCGGCTTCGAGGAAGTCCGTATCGCCCGGATCGACGATGCGGATCTTCTGGAGCATCTGGCGCACGATCACGCCGATGTGCTTGTCGTTGATCTTCACGCCCTGCAGGCGGTAGACCTCCTGCACCTCGTTCAGGAGGTACTCCTGCACCGCACGCGGCCCTTTGATCTTGAGGATGTCGTGCGGGTTGACGGGGCCCTCGGAGAGCCGGTCACCGGCGCGCACGAAGTCGCCCTCGTGCACCCGGAGATGCTTGCCGACCGGGATCTCGTAGATCCGCTCGTTGCCCGCCTCCGGAATCACGATCACCTCGCGCTTGCCGCGCTTGATGTCGCCGAAGCGGACCGAGCCGTCCACCTCGGTGATCACCGCCGGCTCCTTCGGCTTGCGAGCCTCGAAGAGCTCGGCGATTCGCGGCAGACCACCCGTGATGTCGCGCGTCTTGTACGCCTCGCGTGCGATCTTCGCCAGCGTGGCACCCGGCTGGATCTCCTCGCCGTCGCGCACCGTGAGCTGCGCGCCTACCGGAATGATGAACTCGCGCAGCTTGGCCCCATCCGCATCGTGGATCTCGATCATCGGGTGGAGCCGCTTGTTGCGGTCCTCGATGATGACGAGCTGGCGGCGGCCCGTGGACTCGTCCAGCTCCTCGCGCACCGTCTCTTCCTCGATGATGTCGATGAAGCGGATCCTGCCCCCGAAGTCGGCGACGATCGGCTCGTTGTACGGATCCCAGGAGAAGAGCAGGTCGCCGACCTTGATCTCGTCGGCGTCCTCCACGGAGATCACCGCGCCGTAGGGCACGGAGAGTCGCGAACGCATCACCCCTTCCGCCGTCTGCATCAGGATCTCGCCCTCTCGCGAGGTGACGATCCGCTGACCCTCGGGCGTCGTGACCGTCGTCACGCGATCGAACTGGGCGATGCCCTCCACCTTGCTGCGGCGCTGCGTCTGCGCCGCGATCCGCGCGGCCGTACCACCGATGTGGAAGGTCCGCAGCGTGAGCTGCGTGCCCGGCTCGCCGATGGACTGCGCGGCCAGAATGCCGACTGCCTCGCCGATGTCGACCATCGCCATGGTGGCCAGATTGCGGCCGTAGCACTGACGGCAGAGGCCGCGGCGGCTCTCACAGGTCAGCACCGAGCGGACCTTCACCATCTGGATCCCCCAGTCCTCAATCGTATCCGCCTCTTCCTCGTCGATCAGTTCGCCAGCCTCGATGATCACCTCGCCGTCGATCGGGTCGACAACGTCATCGAGTGCGACCAGACCGACGATGCGGTCCTTCAGCGGCTCGACCACGTCCTCGCCCTCCTTCAACGCGGAGACCTCCATCCCACGCACCGTACCGCAGTCCTCTTCCGCGATCGTCACATCCTGCGCCACGTCCACCAGGCGGCGGGTGAGGTAGCCCGCGTCGGCCGTCTTCAGCGCAGTGTCGGCGAGGCCCTTTCGCGCGCCGTGCGTGGAGATGAAGTACTCCAGCACGGTGAGCCCCTCGCGGAAGTTCGACTTGATCGGGCTCTCGATGATCTCGCCGATCCCGCCGGTCAGCTTCTTCTGGGGCTTGGCCATCAGGCCGCGCATCCCGGCGAGCTGCCGCATCTGGTCGCGCGAGCCGCGGGCGCCGGAGTTCATCATCATGAACACCGGGTTGAAGCCGCCACGAGACTGCGCGAGGCGGCTCACCATCGCGTCCGCCACGTCGTTGTTGGCGTGCGTCCAGGTGTCGATCACCTTGTTGTAGCGCTCGCCGTTGGAGATCACGCCGTTGGCGTAGGCGCGGGTGAAGCGCGCTACGTCATCGTCGGCCTCGGCGAGGATCCGCTCTTTGTCCGCCGGGATCTCCATGTCCTCGATGCCGACGGATACGCCGCCCTGTGTGGAGTAGCGGAACCCGAAGTCCTTCAGCGCATCGAGGAAGACGGTGGTCTGCCCGAGCCCTACCTTGCGGTACGACGCGAAGATGATGTCGCCGAGCTCCTTCTTCCCCATCGTATTGTTCCAGAAGCCGAGGCCCCGGGGCACGACGGAGTTGAAGATCACGCGGCCCGCGGTGGTCTCGATCCACTCGGAGCGGCGGGGATCGCCGTACTCGTCCTCTTCGTCCGGCTGGGAAGGCCGCCAGTAGTAGACGGGCGTGTGGAGCGTGGCCATGTCGTGCACTATCAGCATCTCCGCCTCGGCTACGCTGCCGATCCGGAGCACCGGGGTCTGGCCCTCCGCTGTCTCCGCGGAGAATGCGGTTCCGAAGTTCGCCGCTTCCTTCGTCAACCAGTAGCAGCCGATCACGATGTCCTGCGAGGGCGCCGCGATCGGGCGGCCGTTGGAGGGAAGCAGGATATTGTTCGAGGACAACATCAGCACGCGCGCCTCCAGCTGCGCCTCGAAGCTCAAGGGCACGTGCACGGCCATCTGGTCGCCGTCGAAGTCTGCGTTGAAGGCGGCGCAGACGAGCGGGTGAATCCGGATCGCCTTCCCCTCGACGAGTACCGGCTCGAACGCCTGGATTCCCAGGCGGTGCAGCGTGGGCGCACGGTTCAGGAGCACCGGGTGGTCGCGGATGATGTCCTCGAGCACCTCGTACACCTTGGGGTCGTCGCGCTCCACGATCTTCTTGGCGCGCTTGACGGTTTCCGCCGCGCCGCGCTTCTCCAGCTCGTGGATGATGAACGGCTTGAAGAGCTCGACCGCCATCGCCTTCGGCAGGCCGCACTGGTGCAACTTGAGCTCCGGGCCGACCACGATCACGCTTCGGCCGGAGTAGTCCACGCGCTTGCCGAGCAGGTTCTGACGGAAGCGGCCCTGCTTCCCCTTCAGCATGTCGGAGAGCGACTTCAGCGGGCGCTTGCCGCGGCCGCGGATCGCCTTGCTGCGGCGGCCGTTGTCGAAGAGCGCGTCCACCGCCTCCTGCAGCATCCGCTTCTCGTTGCGCAGGATCACCTCCGGCGCCCGCATCTCCATCAGCTTGCGGAGGCGGTTGTTCCGGTTGATGACCCGGCGGTACAGGTCGTTCAGGTCGCTGGTGGCGAAACGGCCGCCGTCCAGCGGGACGAGCGGGCGCAGGTCCGGCGGGATGACCGGGATCACGTCCATGATCATCCACTCCGGCTTGTTGCGCTCGGAGGGGATCGTGCCGGAGTTGCGGATCGCGTCGATCACCTTGAGCCGCTTCAACACCATCTTCTTACGGTGCTGGCTCGTCTCGTTGATGACCTGCTCGCGGAGCACCTCGGCCAGCCGGTCCAGCCCGTGGCCATCGCTGTTGCGGCTGCCCTTCCGCGCGGAGTCCGCCTCCACGTCGAGTTGGCCGAGAAGCTTGCGCACGGCCTCTCCGCCGATCCCGGCGTCAAAATCCTGGTCGCCTTCTTCGCGCGCCTTCTCGCGGAGCCCGATGAACTCGTCCTCGTCCAGCACCTGCGAGTGCTTTACGTCCTGCTCGCCCGGGTTGGTGACTACGTACGCGGCGTAGTAGATCACCTTCTCCAGGTCGCGCAGCGTCATTCCCAGCAGATACCCCATCTGCGAGGGGAGCGTCTTGAAGAGCCAGATGTGCGCGACCGGCACGGCCAGCTCGATGTGCCCCATGCGCTCGCGCCGCACTTTGGAGAGCGTGACCTCGACACCGCACTTGTCGCAGATCATCCCGCGGTAGCGGATCCGCTTGAACTTCCCGCAGTGGCACTCCCAGTCCTTGACCGGCCCGAAGATGCGCTCGCAGAAGAGCCCATCGCGTTCCGGCTTGAAGGAGCGATAGTTGATCGTTTCCGGCTTGACGACCTCACCAAAGCTCCAGCCGCGGATTTCGTCGGGCGAGGCCAGCTTGACCTGGATAAAGTTGAAGTCCGTCGCGCGTGTTTCGCGGGTGCGGGGAAAATCAATCATGTATGGGTCCCCTTTTCTATGTGATGGCTATCAGTCATCGGCTCTCAGCTTCCGAGCGTCACGCTGATACCCAGAGCCTGCAGTTCCTTGACCAGCACGTTGAAGCTCTCCGGCAGCCCCGGCTCGGGGAGGTTCTCGCCTTTGACGATCGCCTCGTACACCCGGGAGCGCCCGTTCACGTCGTCGGACTTGACGGTCAGGATCTCCTGCAGCGTATGCGCGGCGCCGTAGGCTTCGAGCGCCCACACCTCCATCTCGCCGAAGCGCTGGCCACCGAACTGCGCCTTGCCGGCCAGCGGCTGCTGCGTGACAAGGGAGTACGGCCCGATCGAGCGAGCGTGGATCTTGTCGTCTACCAGGTGCGAGAGCTTCAGCATGTAAATCGCGCCCACCGTGACCGGCGAGGTAAATTCCTGCCCGGAGCGGCCGTCGCGCAGCCGCACCTTCCCACCCTGCGTGAGCCCGGCGCGGCGCATCAGCTCCTCTGCCGCGGCCGTCAGCCCGTCACCGGAGCGATCGAGCGCCGCGATGGCCGGGAAGGCCTCTTCCAACTTCGTGTCCTCACGCTTCGCGATCTCGTTCGCCGCCGTCACCAGGAAGGATGACAACTCGCGAATCTTCCCGGCGGCGTCCTCGTCCAGCCCCGCTACATCCAGGATCCGGTCGATGGAACGGCCGATCCCCTGCTCCGGGCGCGGCTCGCCTTCGGCCGCCAGGAACCGCGTCGCCTGCGTCAGCTTGCGCGCATCGTTGAGATCGAACTCCGGCGGCTTCGCCGAAATGCCGAGCGCCTGCGCTGCCCACTGCGTGCCGGCGAGCCGGAGCAGAAGGCCGATCTCATCCTCGGACGCCCCCTGGAAGACGGGGGTTTTGGCTTCGAAGCCCAGCACTCGCGCGGCCCACCCGAGGTGAGTCTCCAGAATCTGGCCCACGTTCATCCGGCTCGGCACGCCGAGCGGGTTGAGGCACACATCCACCGGCGTGCCGTCCGGAAGGAACGGCATGTCCTCCTCCGGCACGATCCGGGCGATGATACCCTTGTTTCCGTGGCGTCCGGCCATTTTGTCACCGACCGAGATCTTCCGCTTCTCGGCCAGATATACTTTCACCAGCTGCACGACCCCCGGCGGGAGCTCGTCCGGCTGGAAGACCTTGTCGATCTGCTCCTCGGTGCGCATGCGCACCCGCTCGATCCGCCGCTTGGCTTCGTCGATCGTGCGACGGAGCTGCTCGTTTACGGGCCGATCCGTGACCTTCAACGTCGTGAGGTCGACCTCCGTGAGGTCCAGCGCGTCGACGACCTCTTCGCTGAGCTCGGTGTCCTCGTCGAAGTACGGCTCCACCGTGCCACGCTTCAGGAAGAGCGCGACCTGCTTACCGCGGATCATCTCCTTGATCTCTTCGTCGCGTGCCCCCGAGATGCGCAGGATCTCGGTGCGCTCGAAGGTGCGCAACTCACCGATGCGCTGGCCGTGCTCCTTCTCCAGGAGCGGATCGTCAATCCGGCGGGAGAAGACTTTGACGTCGATCACGGTCCCTTCCACGCCGGGCGGTACCTTCAGCGAGGAGTCCTTCACATCCTTTGCTTTTTCACCGAAGATCGCGGTGAGAAGCTTCTCTTCCGGGGAGAGTTCGGTCTCGCCCTTCGGTGTGATCTTGCCCACCAGGATATCGCCCGCCTTAACCCGCGCGCCCACGCGGACGACGCCACGCTCATCGAGGTCGACCAGCGAGTCCTCGGCGACATTGGGGATCTCGCGCGTGATCTCCTCCATGCCGCGCTTCGTGTCGCGGACCTGCAGCTCCAGCTCCTGGATGTGGATCGACGTATAAACATCGTCCTTGACCAGGCGCTCGGAGAGGACGATCGCGTCCTCGAAGTTGTGTCCGTACCACGGCATGAACGCGACGAGCAAGTTCTGCCCTAACGCGAGCTCGCCACGGTCGGTGGAGGCACCGTCAGCGAGGATGTCTCCGCGCTGAATCTCCTGGCCGACTCGTACCAGGGGCCGCTGGTTGATCGCGGTGTCCTGGTTGGTCCGCCAGTACTTCTTGAGGCGGTAGCGATCGAACTGCGCCAGGCGGCGCAGCGGCTCGTCGCTGCCGGAGGTACCCACGGTGCCGGTGTCGATCAGGACGTGATCGGCCGTCACCTCCTTGACCATACCCGCGCGCCGGGCGGTTACCACGGAGCCGGAATCGCGCGCGGCGGTCTCTTCCAGCCCGGTCCCCACCAGCGGGGCATCCGGGAAGAGGAGTGGCACGGCCTGGCGCTGCATGTTCGAGCCCATCAGCGCCCGGTTGGCGTCGTCGTGCTCGAGGAAGGGGATCAGCGCAGCGGCGATCGAGACGAGCTGGTCCGGCGCCACGTCCATGTAGTCGATCTCATCCGGCCGTAGAAGCGGGAAGTCGCCGCGCTCGCGGCAGAGCACGAACTCGCGCTCGAAGTTTCCGTCGTCGGTGATCGGCGCGTTCGCCTGCGCGATGCGCGCCGTCTCCTCCTCGTTCGCCGAAAGCCAGGCGTTGATCTTGGTCACCAACGGCATCACGTAGGTGAGCGCCGCGGAGGGAACGAGAGCGACCCGCCCGATCTCTGTGTCAGGAGACAGCGCCGGCACACCGGTAGTGTAGTCCATCCCCACCGCTTCCGGGGCGTCCATCGGCGCCTCGGCCTCGGCGAGACCCTCGCTCTGCCGCGTGTACAGCTGCTCCACGAGATCCCCGGTCAGCACCGTGCCGGGCACGGCGAGGATCGCGGCTGTCCGCGGCGCGAAGACGCGAACGGGAAGCGAGATCGGGTTCCGGATCGTCTCGGGGGCTACTCCGCGCATCTCGGCGCCGGCCCGGCGCGAGACCACCCGCACCAGGTTGACCGGCTGCTCCGAGATCCTGCGGGCCAGATCTTCCGTGATCCGCTCGCCGCGGCGCGCGATCGTCGGGAGCGCTTCGAACTCCGCTTCCCACTCGATCTGCGGGATCTCACCCGCGAGCAGCCGCGGGAACACGTCGCTCCAATCGCGGACATCCTCAGCGAGCTCCGCACCCACGATCATCTGGCGGAAGATGTCACGACCGCGCTCGGCATCGATCTCCTCGCCGGCCGGCGCAAACGAGCGGGCCCGGTCGCCGATCACCACGCGCACCGGCTCTTGGAGCGTGATACGTGCCGGATAGCGGATCAGCGCACGAACCACCTTCCGGTAAGGCGTCTCGATGAAGCCGAGATCGTTGATCCGCGAGTAGGTTGTCAGCGAATTGATCAGGCCGATGTTCGGACCCTCGGGCGTCTCGATCGGGCACATGCGCCCGTAGTGCGAATAGTGCACGTCGCGCACCTCGAAGCCCGCCCGCTCACGGGTCAGACCGCCAGGCCCGAGCGCGGAGAGACGACGCTTGTGCGTCAGCTCCGCCAGCGGGTTCGTCTGGTCCATGAACTGGCTGAGCTGCGACGATCCGAAGAACTGCTGGATCACGGCCGAGACGGTACGCGCGTTGACCAGGTCGTCGATGTTGATCTTGTCCGGATCGGACACGATCGACATCCGCTCGCGGACCAGGCGCGCCATGCGGGAGAGCCCGACGGAGAACTGGTTCGCGATCAGCTCGCCCACGGACCGCACGCGGCGGTTGCCGAGGTGGTCGATATCGTCGGTGTAGCCGCGCCCCTCGTGCAGCTCGACGAGCTGGTAGAGAATCGCGAGCACATCCTGCGAGGTAAGCGCCGTCATCCCTGCCGGCGGCGAGGTGAAGCCCATCGCCTCGAAGGCGCCATGCAGGCGCTGATTGATCTTGTAACGGCCTACGCGGCCCAGGTCGTAACGCTTGTTGAGCGATTCCTGGGTGTACTCGCCGTAGTCGGAGCGCGCCTCCGCGGGGCGGCCGTTCAGCTCGCTCGCCACCACGAGTGCGCCTCGCGGCTGGAACAGGAGCCGCCACACGGCCGAGTACACCTGTAGGATCCGCGAGATCTCGTAAACCAGCACGCGGCCGGACCTCGCGCTCTTCTCCGTGCGCTCCTCGCGGAAGTTCTCCCAGACGTAGCGGATACCGCGCTCCTGCGCGAAGCGCAGCATGCGTTCCTCGGTGGAGCGCTGCATCTCGCGCGCCGCGGTGTCCGCGGGCTGGCTTGCCTCGTCCGCCCAGAGGCGGAGGAAATCACCCACATGCAGGACCTTCGCGGCAGACTCCTCGAACTCGTCCTCCGTCCACGTCTCCGGCGTGGGCGCCGTGCCCGGGCGGAGAAGGTTGTGGATCGCGAAGAGCGCGTCCAGCGTGCCGTGCGTCGGGTCCTTCGCGAGTGTCGCACGCAGCGTGGAGCCGCCGTACGTCCCTGGCCGGAACATCGAGATCTGCTCCATACCGGCGCGCTGCAGCCGACCGATCAGATCCTGGGAAAGCTCATCGCCCGCATGCCCGATCAGGTGCCCGGGAGCCACGGGGATCGAGGAGATCCCCGCCCCGCGCATGGAGCTGTAGGCATCGGCGGTAAGCACCGTGTTGCGCTCGAACAACTCGCCCGTGCCGGACAGCACCACGTCGCGGAACAACCTCGCGGAACCCTCCGTCAGCGAGGC
>JACDHR010000086.1 GCA_013820915.1 Gemmatimonadota bacterium | reverse complement strand
GTGTTCTGGTCGCGGCCCCCGGCGAACTGGACCGCGCGGGGATCACAGCAGGAGACGAGCTTTCCGGGGGCCATCACGGGGTCTACCCCCGCCCACGCGGGGATCACGGTGGCCGCTGTCGTCGTGCCGTCCGTTGCCGCGGTCTACCCCCGCCCACGCGGGGATCACGGCGCAGCGGTGGGAATCCGCGCCCGCCAACTTGGTCTACCCCCGCCCACGCGGGGATCACCACATCTCCGCCGGCCCCCCCCTCGGGGAATGGGGTCTACCCCCGCCCACGCGGGGATCACGTTCGGACTCTGAACCAGTTGGGACTGGGCGCGGGTCTACCCCCGCCCACGCGGGGATCACTTTTCGAACTGCGTCTGCGGCATCTGGGTGATGGGTCTACCCCCGCCCACGCGGGGATCACGAGACACGGAGACTCGCGCCATCGGGGTGCAACGGTCTACCCCCGCCCACGCGGGGATCACGTTGATATTGAGCATCAACGTGTAGGGCAGCCAGGTCTACCCCCGCCCACGCGGGGATCACGCCGGTGATGGCTACCCATGCTACCCATGCAGCGGTCTACCCCCGCCCACGCGGGGATCACCGACACGAACTCGCTCTATATCCCCTGTAAGCCGGTCTACCCCCGCCCACGCGGGGATCACAGCGCATCCCAGGCCGTCTCAGCAGCCCGCATGTGGTCTACCCCCGCCCACGCGGGGATCACAGCGCATCCCAGGCCGTCTCAGCAGCCCGCATGTGGTCTACCCCCGCCCACGCGGGGATCACGCGCCGATCGCGCCTGTAAGCGTCGGGTAGTCCGGTCTACCCCCGCCCACGCGGGGATCACGTCTGCCCGCCGCTGAGATTGCCGTCCTCGTCCGGTCTACCCCCGCCCACGCGGGGATCACTAGAGGGTGGCCGTGCCGTCGAGACGAGCCCGCGGTCTACCCCCGCCCACGCGGGGATCACACTCCGCACCCGCACCCGTCGAGGTCGTCGAGGGGTCTACCCCCGCCCACGCGGGGATCACCCGTCCTGCGTCTCCCTTGCGGTCACCCCGGAGGGTCTACCCCCGCCCACGCGGGGATCACTCGTGCTTGCCGTGCGGGAAGTCGCAGAGCTCCGGTCTACCCCCGCCCACGCGGGGATCACGCGTCAGCGCGCTCGAAGGTCGGGAAGATCAGCGGTCTACCCCCGCCCACGCGGGGATCACTGCAGCCCCTCGTCCGACCAGCCGTGCTCCCGCGGTCTACCCCCGCCCACGCGGGGATCACAGATGGAGATGCCGTCGTAGCGACTCAGCCAAAGGTCTACCCCCGCCCACGCGGGGATCACGTTGAGCCCCAGGTCCAGGGAAGCGGCCACGACGGTCTACCCCCGCCCACGCGGGGATCACTCTTCTCACTATCCGATTGCGCCCCAGAGAGATACCGAAACGGAAAAACGTCTACGGGGAATGTTCGGGTGCATTCTCGCCTTCGACCTCCCGTGGAATCCAGGTGGATATCAGCAACCCTTCACGTTCGACGACGCGGCGGCGCGGCTCCCCGATCATACGGTATTCCAGTCCCTGCTCATTGGTCGTTGACGACCAGATCATCACGGCTCGCGTGTCCGCATTCGCCCACTCCACGACCTGCTCCCAGATCTCCTCGCGCGTCTTGGTGGGCAGGTTCGCCACGTATACACCCGTAGCCAGCTGCAGGGCCCACGACGAGCAGAAGCCATAGAGCTTGGGCGAAGCACACTCAAGAACCAAGACCAGCATCGATCAGACCAGTCATGTCATTGACGACCCGGTCCAGCAGCTTCGACTCCTTGAAGTGGTCGCGGCAGGCGCGGCGTACGTCCATCTCAAGATTCGGCCACGGCCGGGCACCATCTGCCTTCTGCGCAACCAGCCGAAAGGCGAGCGGCACCATCTGCTCCATCTTGTACAGGTCGGCGATGTCGAGCACGAACGAGAGCCGGTCACCCTTGTGGATGAAGCCGAGTGCCGTACTCATCCCTGCCGCGTGTACCGCCGTCTCGACCAGACCGTACAGGCAGGTATTCGCGACGTTGAGCGCCAGGTTGGGCGCGTCCGTCTGCTTCAGCGGATTTCCGGGGACATACTTGCGCCCGCTCCAGGGGATGCGGTACTCCTGAGCCTTCAGCTTGTACAGCTCGCGCACCCGTGCCCCCTCAATGCCGCGGAGCTGATCAATGCTCCGCCGCTCCATGCGGACGCCGAAGCGGCGGAAGAACATCTCGCGCGCGACCTTCAGCGAGAGCTGTGGATCACTGTAGCAGCGGACCTGCTTCTCGAGCCACTCGATATTGTCACCCCAGGGACGGCCGGCCGAGTAGCAGCGCACCCCGTGCTCGCCAACCCAGGTGATGAGCACGCCGTAGGCGGCAGCCAGACGCATCGCTTCGGTGCTCACGTTGGTACCCGGCCCCACCATGATGCAGACAGTGGCACGGGCGGGCACCTCGTACTGCGTGCGATCCTCGGCGTCGGTGAGCACGAGGCAGCCGTCGATCACGGTGAGCGAGCCGCGCTGCACGTAGAAGAAGGAGAGGCGGTCCTTGATCTGGAGCATCAATACAGCTCCTTCGCGGCGTCCGGGTACGCGCGCGGCAGCACAGTCCCCGGACGCGAGAGGCAGAGCAGTCCGCAACCGAAGGCTTTTTCACGTCCGATCCCGCGCGTTACGAGTTCTAGGAAGCGATCTGGATCGAGTACCCGCAATGTACCGATCAGGTTGGCAGCGACGAAACGGATCGCCTCGCGACGATCGCCACGGCGCGCGCGCACCTCGCCTCGCTCGGTAACGCGGGCGAGCGGCTCTCCGTCGACTTCACCTCGAACGCCACCCGGCGACACCAGCTCGGCCGCGCCTTCGAGCTGGCCGGCGAGCCACTCGCTGTAGGTGCGGTGCGGTGTGTGCTCGAAGTTCTCCTTGTCCGCCTGCCAGACCAGCTCCCACACGTCGTGCCGCCGCTTCTTGAGCTCGCCATTCGGCTTGCGGTCCGGGCCCGTAACCACACGTGTGGCGTTGACGCGGATCTCGAAATCGAGCAGCTGCCCGGCCGAGAGCGCGGGCGCGAACGGCTTGCTCTGCACGTTGAGCGCGGCACCCCAGTCGCGCACCGGCAGCTGGTGGGGTGGGAGCGGCTCTGCACCGGAGAGCACCAGGACCTCCACTCCGCCGGGCCTCTCGCGCGTGGTCCGATACAGGTAGCACCGATCATCCCGATCACCAAAGAGGTCCGCCACGAGCTGGTGGGTGATGTACTCGGCCGTCCAGCCGCGTGCCGGTCGCAGCCGCAGGAGTGCACGGCTCAGCGTAGGCGCGCTCATGAGGCATCCGCAGGGTTGTCGGCGAATCCTACCGGTGGATTCACGCGGCCTTCCACGATGCGGCGGGAGCCGGCAAAGCGATTCGCGGCGAAGTCTCTGCGATCCCAGATCTCCTGCAGTTGGGCAGGGCGGTGGGGCGGTCCGTCGCCTGGTGAGTACCAGCAGGGCAGCCAGACGGTGTCGCCATTCTCGCCAGCATCCCGCGACATGGAACGCTGGGGGTGGCTGCGGCGGCGCAGTCGCTCGGGAAGCGGAGCGGATTCGAGTGCCGCGTAACCGTTCTCCGCACGGACCAAGCAGCGGGGGTGCTCCAGCAGCGGCAGCGCCGGCGGACACCCCTTGCGACCGAGGAAGAGCGGACGAGCAGGCCTGCGCAGCGCTTCCTGTAGCGCATCGATTGTGGCGGGTGCGGCTTCGGTGAGAGTCAGCGCAACGAGAAAGGAGGCATCGGCGAGATACTGCTTGTGCAACACCTGTGTACCCCGCGCTGCTTCACTCGTACCCCGGTGCTCGATTCCCCAGCGCGTCCAGCCTTCGACGCCAGCATGACCACGCTC
Organism: Gemmatimonadota bacterium; assembly: GCA_013820915.1. Taxonomy (GTDB): domain Bacteria; phylum Gemmatimonadota; class Gemmatimonadetes; order Longimicrobiales; family Longimicrobiaceae; genus JACDHR01. The sequence continues at coordinate 8,506 of JACDHR010000086.1, read as the reverse complement.
ACTCAGGTCCGCGGTCTGGTAGTCCCAGATGGGGTGCGGCTGACGATCCTCGCGTACCGCGTATCGCAGTGCGTCCTGCAACAGGGTGGTCCGCTCGCCTTCGCGGTGTTGCCAGCCGAGAGCATTGGCGAGGAGCCCTGCCAATCCCGAGCACGAGGGGAACGCGCGGGTGGGGCGGCGCGGGTCCAGTGCCACGTCACCCCACGCTTGCAGCGGTCCCTCCAGACGAAGGAGCAGAAAGGTGCGCACCGCTCAGCCCTCCCCGAGGACCCTATGGATCGCCTCCTTCAGCGATACGGTCTTCAGCGAACTACGGATATCCTTGGGAAGTGCAGCGTCATGGATCGTTGCCAGTGCCTCCTTGCCCTCGAACGGCTCGTACATCGCTTCCAGAGCCGCCCGATGCGTGAGGAGGGCTCCCACGGATTCGGCCATGAGGCTCCCATTGTTCGCGCGGACCGGCTGAAGGAATGCGTTGGCGAGTGTCCGCGGCTGCTGAGCGCCTCGCTCCAGCAGGATCATCTCGGCGTACGAGAAGGGTGCGGTGCTGCCCTGTTTGGCGCCGGGCGAAACCGTGGCCATTGCCCGTACCAGCGTGCCCGTCAGTTCCTCGGCGAGGTCGGCCTGCGCGCCGAGGTTGCGTCGGAGCTCCACCATATCGATGACGACGTAGGTATAGAACACCCCCGTCGTTAACTCGGTCTCCTGGATGAGCCCGGCGCCCGCATCGTCACTGTCATCCTTGAGCGAATCGACGGCCGTGAAGTAGTCCACGCCCTTCTGCTCCGCGTGGGTCGTGAAGGCGTGTGCCACTCCGATCGCCGCGTCCACGCGCGAGAACAGATCGCTGGTCACCATGCGTCCGAACATGGCCGTGTCCAACGATGCACCGCCGTCGTGCTCGGTAAGCTTGGCGAAATAGCCATCCCGAATCTTGCGCAGGAATGCGGTGCGCTTCTTCGGCGCCTTGAGGTCCTCCACGCTCGCCTTGATCTTCAGGTTGCCGAGAATGCCCTGCTCATCGAGGTACTTGAAAAACCCCTGGTGCAGCCTGTCTTCGGCTTGGGAGCCCGGGTCCGGAGATGAGCGAAGCTCCTTCAGCATGCGTTCGGCGACATCCTGGAGAAATGCGACCTCCGCGTGCGTGAGGACGACTACCTGCCCCGTCTCGATCTCCGCGGCTTCCTCTTTCTTTCCCCGCTTCTTCTCTGTTTCCTCGCCCTCGGACCGCTTCTCGGACTTGCTGAGGGTAACATCCAGCAGGTACTGCGCAATCTGTCGAGCCTCCCCTTCGCTCGCGCGATCTTTGCCCTCCTTCTCCCGCTGCTCTGCGGAGATGTGTTGCGCGATCTTCCGCTCGTAGATCAACCGGCTCCGGGTTGCGTGGTTTCCGAGCTTCTTGATCGTGCCTTCATCCCGCCAGTGCTTCTTGAGGCACTGCGATGAAATCCGTGTTCGCCACGCACCGCCGAATAGGGTTCGCTTGGCGAAGCCGGCGTCGTCACGGTTGAGGAGCGTGGCGGGATACGCCGTGAGCAGATGTACTTGGATCATGTCGCCGTTCTTCATTGGATTGTTCGTCTCCGGTCGAGAGTGAGAGGAATGCTACTGTTCGCGCGGGGTGCTGAAGAAATCGTCGGCAACGCGCCAGCGGTCGCGCTGGCGCCAGTACCGCAACAGCGGACCCGCCTCTGTCCAGTCCACGGTGACGAGCCGGGAGAAGAGGCGAGGTGCATCGGCTCGCGCATCCCTTGCGGTTCGCCGTAGCCAACGCTCCACCCGCGCCTCGCTGACACCAGCACGGGCGAGGGCAGTGCCGAGGGAGGTCCCTTCCGCATGTGGATGACGAACGAGGAGCGGCAGGAGCGCATACCAGAACGCCCGCTGACTCCAGTCGGTCTCACCCTGCGGAAGCAATCGCCAGTAGGCTTCCGGTGGAACCGTGTCCCGCTCCGGAGAGAGCCGCCGCAACATCGCTTGGTCGCCGGAGCTGAACTCCCGGTGTCTCTTCTCGTCGCGGTCCACCTCGACCTTGTGAATGCGCTCTGCGAGCGTGCGTACGAAGCTGCTGAAACCGGATCGGGCAGTTCTGGCAGGAGGTACCGGGCGCTGACCCGGGAATTGATTCACAGTGGTAGCTCCGTCTGAGGGGTTGTCTGTCGTGACGAGCGGGTGGGGCTTGTCGTAATCGCGGGTGTCAGCTTCGTGAGTTCACGCCGAAGACGCTGGCGTGCGACAACGATCCGCTGCCAGCGTCGCGTATCGGGCAGAGGCAGAACCGCAATCGTGTGCTCGAAGGCCTCCCAGGTCATACGACGTACGGTTGCGGCCCAATCCAGGATCCAGGTAGTATCGCCGGCATCCAAACGGTCTGCCATAGCGAACAACTCATCCAGGTAGATCCTGTCCAGCAGCGCGTTCAGGTGCCGGACGGCATCCGCACCGGGGCGCGGATCCACCCGAGGAGGGTTCTGTCCTTTCTTCGTTTCACCTCGCAGAAGAACGCGAATCGCCTTCTTGACGGCCTCCTCGGTGTTCCCGACGACCTTCAGCATCTGCCCATGTGCTTTGCGCACGGGCTCAGGGGAGCCGAGCCGCCGGGGGCCGCTGGCTGGTAAGACCAGCTCGCGCCGGTGAAACCCCTCGGTGCCGCCTTGCTTGTACGCGATGCCTTCGAAAACCACGGAAAGATTCGGGCGACCGTGGTGACGATGATGCTGCAGGGTCTTCACGCTCGGAGCAACCTCGCCGCCCAGGCCGTCCTTGCGCTCCGGAAACAGAAGCTCGACCACTTCCCGATAGTCGTATCCCTTTCTCTGAGTACCGCGGACCTTGAGGTGCCCCTTTTTCGCATCGAAAGTCAGTGACGCGAAAGGATCTCCGTAGTGTCCGCCTGGCTGTTGCTCGGCGACGCGTGGGTTCTCCGTAGGCCAGTATCGAAGAGAGGTGAAGGTACCGTGCTCCGGTCGGTCGAGGCGAACAAACCGCGCGAGCGGGATGAATGCGGGATCGAGGCGAGCGGCACTGAGCGCACCTCCGTTCTTATCCCAAGCCACCGTCCACAAGGCCCACACATCTCCACTCAGCTTCAGGTCCTCAGTGATTTGGTGCCAATGTTCGAGTAGCACCTGCACATCATGGCGGAACGTCTGAGTGTTGCTGTCGGCTATTCGTGCGCCCACAAAAGGGGTTCCACAGTAACCATCCGCCGTGATCTGGGACTCGTAGTTCTTCGGCCCGCCATAGTAGGCGCCGAGCTGCAGCTCGATCAGCCCGAGCGCAGCCTGTTCGGGAGTGCGCGTGCGGCCAGTATCTGCCTTGCGTTCGTGGCACTTTTCACCTGTAAGCGTCGAGAGGTAGGCGCAGGAGCCAGTCTTCACTCCTTCTTCCGGATTAGTACCGGGCGGAAATGGCGGTTGGAGAAACCCGGGCACCATCAAGTTGGGCTGGTACAGCGCCCACGCCCCTCGACTGCCGTCCGGATCTCCTGCTGCGTTGCGGAGCGTATCCCTGATCGCGGTATCGAGATCACCCTGCCGCATCCGCGTGGCCTGCTCGACGCTGCAACCACGCGTATGGAGTGCCTTTGCGCCACAGCGCACCAGGAAGCGCCAGAAGTGGCCACGCTGCTCCGCCGCCAGGTTGGGAAAGGACTGGATCTCTTCACCGACGAGGAGCCGCGCTAGCAGGGTGGTCAAAGCGAGCGTTTCGTTCCCCGGAGTGATGGCGAACAGCGGCTCGACAAGCACGTCATGGGCATGGGTGGCCTGATCCATGGAGCTCCGTTGAAGATGTGGATGTTGGTGCGCTCGAGACAATCTACGCCACCCCTCTGACAACGACGGCTGAGAGGCACGCCGCGGGAGCTGGATGAGCATGAAAAGACGTGGCGTCGGAACTTCCTTTCACGAGCAGGCAGTAGCCGGGACGTGACCACCGCCTGCCCAGACGGCATCCCTTACAGAGATGCACAGCCCCTCCGGGCAAGCTACTGCGTCAAGGAAGCCAGCTGGACGTGCGGGTAGTTCAGGATCTTTTCATCGGAGGTGAGCAGCGCACATCCCCAGATACGCGCCGTCGCGACGATGATCTGGTCCGCGGGATCACGGTGGAACTGGCCTGGCAGTTCCGTGGACTCGACCGCGATCTGTGGCGAAATCTCGAGTAGCTGAACGCCGGGATACGCCAATGCCTGGTCGAGCCATTCCCGCGTCGGACGCGGGAGCTGTAGCCGCCCGCGCTCGACCAGCTTCGCGACTTCCCAGCACGAGATGGCACTCACCCCCAATCCGGTTGTTTCGTTCTCCTCGATCAACCAGTTCTGCCGAGGAGTCAGACTCGCGTCTCCATGTACCCACCAGATCCAGATGTGGGTATCCAGGATGATCACTGCAGAGCCTGCCAGTCTGCCTCGTCCACCGGGGAAAACGGGTCATCGTAGCGCAGCGGCTCTCCACGAAGCGGATACCGGCGGTCGGTGCGGTGCTCGGAAATCTCTCCAAGAACGATGATCTCGACCTGTTCACCCGCATGGAACGGCAGTCCGCTCAGGGTGAGCGTTCCATCCTTGGTGATCCGGCCCCGCGTTCGGTACGCGTTCTGCACAGTTGCCTCTCGGGCAAGGGTTGGTTCGTTGAAAAGTGGCACCGACCTGGCCCGGGGGCAAGGTCGCGGACCGACGCCAGCAGCGTCGGCCATCCGGCAGATTCGTTCTCCTGCAGGTCGTCCGCTTGGCGCCTCGTTGCCGGGCCTCATCCAACGCACAATCACCTCACGCATGTCGTCTATCCATCTCTATCCTGTACCGGCCGGCCGCTTCTGGGCCAAGCTCCATCCGCGCGTCAACCCAACCGAGTGGCACCCGCTCATCGCGCACTCCGCCGACGTTGCCGCAGTCTTGCAACATCTCCTCCGGCGATCGAAGCTGTCGGACCGACTGGCGACCCTGATCGGCCAGGCGGCCCTGACCCCGGACCAGATCGCGGCGCTGACCTACCTGGCAGCCCTGCACGATGTAGGCAAAGTGAACCATGGTTTTCAGACACAGGCGCTGAGCGGAGCTGCCCGCGGTCCCTGGAAGGAGCGGGGCCATGTCACCCTCTTTCTCCAGTCGCTCGACTGCGAGCCTGTTGACTCGTTCGTAAGCACAGTGACGCAGCGCCTCCATCTGGATTTCGAGGATGCCTACGAGGTGATCGCTACCGTGGTCTCCCACCACGGTCGTCCACACACCTACATGGATACGCTGGATGGGATGGATGCCTATTGGCTTCCGAATACACATCGGGATCCTGTCCGCGAGATGGCCAGACTGGAGGCGACCGCGTTTCAGTGGGCTGCTGAGGGAGCAGGAGACATGATGCTTCCTCGGTTCTCCTGCGAGTTCTCCCACCTCTTCGCCGGTATTTTGACACTGGCCGACTGGATAGGCTCTACGCGGACGGCGTTCGATTTCGCACGGTGGGCGGATGATGTGCCGGAGCGCTACTGGCGCCAGGCGCAGAAGCTCGCCGAACGAGCGTGTACGCAGATCGGTTTGACGCCGCGTACGACGATCGTGTCTCTGCATGGCGCAACGCACCCCGGTGTTTCCCTCCTGCGGCACATTTTCTCGAAGATTTTCGGCGATGAGCGGCCGCCCGAGCTCCCGCCTGCCGAGCCCACTCCACTGCAACGCCGCATTGCAACCATGGAACTGCCCGTGCCCGGCAGTCGCCTGCTGATCGAGTCCGAAACAGGGAGTGGAAAAACAGAAGCAGCGCTGGCGCTCTACGCCAGGCTGCGTGCAGCGGGACAGGTGGGCGGGCTACTCTTTGCGCTGCCAACCCGTGCCACCGCATACGCAATGCACAAGCGGGTGATGTCCGCAATCGAGACGATGTATCAGCCTGGGGAACGCCCGACGATCGTCCTGGCCATGGGCGGCGAACAGGCATTCGTGCAGGTCACCTACGGCTCACAGCACTCCCGCGAGATGCTGACCGGAGAACCGATCACCTATCCGGATCCGGCCACGACCCGGCATATTGGCGATGAGGAGCTGGTACGGTGGTCCAGTTCGAACTCGAAGAAGTTCTTCGCTGCGGAGATCGTGGTGGGCACGCTGGATCAGGTACTCCTCGGCGGACTGGCCGTGAAGCACGCACACCTGCGGCTGGCCGCATTCAGTCGTCATCTGCTGGTGGTAGACGAACTGCACTCCTACGACCGTTATATGGCCGAGGTGCTTCAGGAGGTCCTCGACATCCACACTGCTGCGGGCGGGGTAGCGTTGCTGATGTCGGCAACACTCTCGGACCGGGAGCGCTTACGCTTTGGTGGCCTGCTTTCATCGGAGGACGATCAGACGCCGTTCGCCAAAGCCGTAACCCGTGACTACCCTGTCATATCCGTTTGTGTGCGCTCCGGAGAATCGTGGCTCGACTCGGATCTCGAGCCGGCTCCTGGTCCACCGAAACCACCGCTGCGCTGGCAGTTGTGCGACGAAGATGCGGGGCTGCGGCGGGCAGTGCGGGCCGCGCGAGGCGGTGCCCGCGTGTGCATCCTGCGCAATACCGTGAAAGGCGCCCGAGCCACCGTGCAGGCGCTGCTAGCCGATGCCGAAGCGCGGCACCTGCTCTGGCATCTCGAAGGCTCGGCTCACACGCCTGCGTACCACTCGCGCTACACGTTGCCCGACCGGAAGGCGCTGGACGTCGGCGTTCTCGCTGCGTATGGCCGAGGCGGTACCGGCGGCAATGGCCGCATTCTGGTAGCCACCCAGGTCGCGGAGCAGAGCTTGGATGTTGATTTCGACCTTCTGGTGACCGACCTCGGCCCTGTTGACGTGCTGCTGCAGCGTATGGGGCGCGTGTGGCGCCACCGTGAGCGTGACGATTTACGGCCGCCAGCCTGCGGCGAGGTGCAGGTTTGGGTGATCGAGCCTGAAGACGGATTCGAACCACTCCTGGGACGGGATCACGGGGGTCCGAACGGCTGGGGAACAGTCTACGAGCACCTCGGCTTTCTCGAATTGACCCGGCGGGTGATCAACCACCCGGAGCATCAAGGCGTTGCCGTGCCCGGTGACAACCGTAGACTCATCGAATCTGTCTACCACGTCGAGCCGCAGTGGGCACTGCGCGGTGAGAGTGCGGCCTGGGAGGCGCACTTCGCGAAGAACGAAGGTAAGGCGCTCTCTCACGAGATTACGGCGAAAGACGCGACAATCCGTTTTGACGAAACGTACGTCGCCAACACCGGGCGTTTTCAACGCGATGCCGCCACGACGATCCGCACGCGCCTCGGCGACGATCGCGTGCGGGTGCTGCTTCCACAGGAACTGCCAGGGTTTTACGATCCAACAGGCAAGGTGAACAGCGTGGATCTACCGTACGAGGAGCTCCTCCGCAACGGCGTGAGCCTGGGGGACTTGAAGGAGCCATGCGCTACCGGCGGTGTGAGCGACGGCCACTGCGTGAGGTATGAGCTGCAGGACTTCCGCTTCGCTTACGGGCCGCAGGGATGGGTGTGGGGCCAAGACATGGCCAACCGTGAAGAGCGGTTCGAGGTGACAGACCGCATCCGCGAGGGCCTGCCGGAGCTACCGGAACATGAGGTGGAGCAGGACGTGGCGAACGCCCTCCGCGCCGTGCGGAGCGATGCGGCGGCTGGTCCTTGATGCTGGGGTGCTCACAAGCAGTGATGAGAACTTGCTGGCGCTCTGCCGGCATCGGCCGCCATCACCCTCCTCAACCCGCCGCACATCCGAATCGGGTGCGAGTGCGCTACTACCTTTCTCACCAACCAATTTCCCCTCTCCCGCATGCGGGAGAGGGGGTCAGGGGGTGAGGGATCAGTTCCGGCTGGCCGCCTCCACGGCTCGCTGCTGCTGCCCCTGGGGGCCGCCCCAGCGCTCGAACCAGCTCATCATGTAGAGCTGCGTGCGCATCCAGTTCGAGGGTTTTGAGCCGGTGCCGTGGTACTCGCCCTGGAAGCGCAGCAGCGCCGTGGGAACGCCCTGCATCTTCAGCGCGGCGTAGTACTCCTCCGTCTGCGCCATCGGGGTGCGCAGGTCCAGCTCGCCGGTCATCAGCAGCGTCGGGGTCTTGACGTTGCCCACGTACATCAGCGGCGACTGCTTCAGCCAGGGCGCCGGATCCTCCCAGAAGGGCTTCTCGAAGAAGTTCTGGGTGAAGAGCGGCACGTCCGTCTGCCCCAGGAAGCTGAGCCAGTTGGTCACCGGGCAGCGCACCACCGCGGCGGCGAAGCGCTCGGTGTGCCCGATCACCCAGCTGGTGAGCACGCCGCCGCCGCTGCAGCCGCCGACGTACATCCGCTGCGTGTCGATGTAGCCGCGGCCGACCACCTCATCCACCCCGGCGATCAGGTCGTCGTAATCGACGCTCGGATAGGCACGCTCGATGGCGTTGCCGAAGGCAGTGCCATACCCCGTGCTGCCGCGCGGGTTGGTGTAGAGCACCACGTAGCCGTTCGCGGCGAAGTTCTGGAACATGGGGTTGAAGCC
>JACDHR010000085.1 GCA_013820915.1 Gemmatimonadota bacterium | reverse complement strand
GCGATGATCCGGCTGCCCCAGCGGATCAGCCCGTCGTTCCAGGCGGCGACCAGCGCCGGCGCCGCGCCCTGCCGAAGCAGTGCGTTCCTCTGCGTGAGAGCCTGGCGGAAGCGCTGCAGTGCGGCAAGATACCCGGGGATCGAGAGGGAGAGGAGGATGTCCAGGAAGCGGCGGCGCCCGCCGGGGCTTCCCGCGATGATCCCGATGTCGCTCGGGGAGAAGATGGTCGCGCCCACCCGCCCGATCACGTCGCCGAAGCGCGGCGGCTCGAGATCCTCCACCGTTACCTTCTTCCTGCGCTGGCGCCGGTCGAAGGCCGCCGCGATCTCCTCCGCGGTGCCCGCCGCGCTGGTGACGCGGCCTTCGATCCGGAACACCTCCTCGCCGAAGCGCACGAGCTGCTCGTCCGGCGCGTTCCGGAAGGAACGGAAGATCTCCAGGTAGTAGATCGCTTCGAGAAGGTTCGTCTTCCCCTGTCCGTTGTCGCCGACGATCGCGACGCCCTGTGGAGGAAACTCCAGCGTCTGGTCGGTGAAGTTTCGGAAATTGCGGAGCCGGAGCCGGGACAGGTACACGACTGCGAGGTCGAGTTGTGAATGATGAATGTTGGATCCAACTACGTGCTGCCGGGGCAGCTCTGAGCCGCTCTCCGGCGCGGTCTCCTATTCATTATTCATCATGCCGGCCTCCAGCCGGAGCAGCCAGCGCTTCACCTCAACACCGGCGCCCGACTCGCTCCCCGCGTAGCCTCCGAGCCCGCCACCGGAGGCGACCACGCGGTGGCAGGGGATGAGGATCGGGAGGCGGTTCGCGCGGTTCGCCTGCCCGACCGCGCGGACCGCTTTGGGCGAACCGACCTCTGCCGCAACGGCCGCATAGCTCCGAACTTCCCCCGCGGGGATGCGGCGGAGCGCGTCCCACACCCGGTTCTGGAAGGCGGTCCCCCGGGTAGCCAGTGGAAGATCGAAATCAAGCCGCTCGCCCCCGAAGTACTCGCGGATCTGCCGTGCAACCTCGCCTCCCAACTCATCGTCGCGGGCCGGTTCGTCGCGAGTGCCCGCGGGCGGGTGCTCACCCCGCGGCCAGAAACGCACCTCATGGACACCGTCCGGCTCGTACTCCACCAGGAGCGGGCCAACAGGGGAAGAGAGAAGAAGTCGCATGTTACAGACAGGTGGCAGTGCATCGGAGGCCAGTCACACCGGAAGCGTACCGGTAAAATCGGGACTGGCAGCTATTTGTTCTTGAACTCCGCTTTCCGCTTCTCAAGGAACGCGGTCATCCCCTCGTGCATATCCTCGGTGGCGGAGAGCAGGCCGAACAGGTTCGACTCCAGCGCGAGCCCGTCGTCTATGGACATCTCCAGCCCGCGCGTGGTGCATTCGATCGCCAATCCCAGCGCGACGGGCCCGTTCCGCAGGATGGTGCTCATCAACTTCCGCGCCTCGTCCAGAAGCTCGGCTTGCGGTACGACGCGGTTCACGAGGCCGATCCGGTGCGCCTCGGTCGCGTCGATCATCTCACCGGTCAGGATCAGCTCCAGCGCCCTGCCCTTCCCGACGATGCGCGGCAGACGCAGCGTACCGCCGTAGCCGGGAATGATCCCCAGCTTGACCTCCGGGAGGCCGAACTTCGCGTTCTCCGATGCGATGCGCAGGTGGCAGGCAAGCGCCAGCTCGCACCCGCCGCCGAGCGCGAAGCCGTTCACCGCGGCGATCACCGGCTTGCGAGACAGTTCAATCTCGCGGAACACCCGCTGCCCGAGCCGGCTGACCTCCACCCCGTCCACCGGGCCCATCGTCGACAGCTCCGCGATGTCCGCACCCGCCACGAAGGCCTTCTCCCCAACGCCGGTGAGGATCACGCCCTGGATCTCAGGGGTTTCAGCGACATGGCGCACCGCCGCCGCGAGATCGCGGATCGTCTGCGCGTTGAGCGCGTTCAGCTTGTCCGGCCGGTTGACCGAAAGGGTCGCGATTCCGTCGCGCAGATCCAACTGGAGATTCTGAAAGTCAGGCATACACGGCTTGGGTCCGGGAACGATCGTGAATGGAGGACGGCGCACAAGCTAGCGCGGCGCCGAATCGGGAGCAACCAAACGGCCGCGGGCCCGCGGCCTCAGAGTCCATCGGTTACCGCCTCCCAATCTTCGCCGAGCGCGTGCGCGCTCGCCCGCAGCTCCGGTTCCCACTCGCGCCGCGCACGGCGGTACGCCGCGGCGGCATCGCGACTGTTTTCCCGCACCGGGACATTTGCGGAGCGCAGCGTTTCACAGGCGTGCAAGAAGCGCTCGTCCCACCGTCCCTCCTCCATCGCGCCGCGCTCGGCCTCCGTGGCCTGCCGGGTGCGTTCCCCGCCACCGCACAGCGTCTCGGCCAGCGAGTGCCGCAGCAGCCGTGCGGTGCTCTCCATCCCCAGACGCCGTCCGAGCCCGGCTCCGGCCGGCCACCGCTCCGCGTCCGCGGCGGTGTCTAGCAGGCTGGAAAGGTCGTGGGCGACGAACAACAGGCGGAGCAGCGACTCGCGTGGCGTCCGGGCGACAAAGTAGTGCAGGATGGGGAAGTTGGTGTAGCCCGAGCCGAGATTCGAGAGCCCCTCGCGCAGGCGGGCCAGCTCGGACGCCAGGATGGACGGGTCCGAGCCGCCGACCAGTGTGGCGGCGATCACCCGCGCCGCATCCGCCGACTCGCCCGCCAGCGCGTGCAGAGACTCGGCGAGCGCTTTCTGCCGCGAGTACGTCATGTTGATGGATACGAAGTAGCTGACCGCGAGGGTGACCAGCGCGAAGCCCGCGCCGCCCTGGATAATGCCGATCGCGCGCATCCCCGGTGTGGTGGGGATGATGTCGCCATACCCGATCGTGAAGAAGCTCACCCCGCTGAAGTGCAGCGCGTCGGTGAAGCCGGTCGGCGGGGGAGCGCCGCTGTCCGGGCTGAAATTCGTGGCGATCCAGGGGAAGTAAACGAGGCCGAAGCCGAGAATGATCAGACCCGCCCAGAGACCGATCAGGAGCGGAATAAACCCCGGGCCGACATAGCCCAGCAGCCGGCGGCGCCGGGCGGCAGGGTGATTCGAGAGCACGCGGACGGCCACCCGCCAGACACCGCGCACCACACGCTCGCCTATGGGGCCAGCCCCGTGCCAGTGCTGCAGGACGGTGATGAACACGTCCCACAGCACGACCGCGAGGATCAGCGCCCCGCCCGCAACCGCGAGAACATTCCCGGGGCTCACCGCCGCGGTAGCGCGTGGCGGCCCTCCAGCAGCCCCGCCGCTGTGAGCGTCTCACGAATGACTGCATGCTCCTTCTCGCGCAGCGGCTTGAGTGGAGATCTCGGTGCGCCACCGGCCATGCCGAGCAGGTCGAGCGCTGCCTTGACCCCGGCGACCCCCATCTTCCCGACGATTGTACGGTGCACCGGCGCAAGACGCTCCTGCAGGCGTCCTGCACCCGCGGGATCCTCCCCGGTCCAGCGCCGGTAGATCTCGGCGCATTCCCGCGGCGCGAGCAGCGCGAGCGCGAGGATCCCGCCCTTCGCCCCGACCTCCAGCGCACCGAACAGCGCTGCGCCACTCCCTACGAGTGCGGCGCAGCGTTTGCCGCAGGCATCCACGAACGCCGCGAGCGTCTTGAGGTCGCCGGTGGAGTCCTTGATCCCCGCGATGTTCGGGTGGCGCGAAAGCTCGCCGAGCAGCCCAGAATGAACCTCCACCCCGTTATACTGCGGCGGCACCTGGTAAAGCACCACCGGAACGGGAGACGCATCGGCGACGGCGGTGAAGTGGTCGCGAAGCGCCTCCGCTGTCATCGCCGGACGGTAGTACGAGGGAGGGTGGACGAGAACCGCATCCGCCCCCCCTTCGGCAGCGGCGCGCGAGAGGCGGATCGCAGCGCGGGTCGACTCGGCGCCCGTACCCGCCAGGAGCAGGCGCTCCTCCATCACCTCCCGCGTCGCCGCCAGCAGGCGCACGCGCTCCTCCTCGTCGAGCAGCAGCCCTTCACCGGTAGAGCCGAAGAGCACCAGCCCCGATAGCGGGGCTTCCAGCCAGCTGCGAACGTTGCGGCGCATGGATACGACGTCTACCTCCCCGGTCACCGGGTCGAACGGTGTCGTGGCCGGCGCGAAGATGCCTTGAAGATCGATCAGGGTGTACCTCCGGGGCGAATCGCGGCGGAGCGTGCCGCGGCATGTTTATCGATCGGGAGCAGAAGCGTGAACGTGGTGCCGGCACCGGGCTTTGACTCCACGCGGAACTCTCCTCCGTGCCCCTCCACGATATCTTTGCTGATCGGCAGCCCGAGCCCCATCCCCGAAGATTTCGTGGAGACGAAGGGCTCGAGAACCTCGCGCAGCCGCTCCGCCGCAATTCCGGGCCCGTTGTCGATCACGCGTACAGCCGCGACGGAGCCGAGCCGCTCCAGCTCGACCCGCAAGCGGGCGTCCTCCTGCCCGTGCATCGCCTCCAGTGAATTGCGCAGGAGGTTCTCGACCGCCTGACGCAGGAAGTACGCGTCGACGCTCGCCACGACCCTATCGAGACGAGTCAGTTCGAGATCAACCCCGCGCCGCTCGGCCTCCCTCCGCTCCCTCCGCACCAGCTCCTCGATCAGCAGGTGGAGCTCGGTCGGCACCCGTGCGAGGTTGCGTCTTGCGCCGGACGCCCAGACGGAAAGCTCGTTCAGCATCATCGCCAGCCGGTGCGCCTCCCCGACCACCGCGGCGGACGACTCGCGCCGCAGCTCGCGTGCATCCTCGCCGTCGAACTGCTCGATCAGCTCGGCCTGCAGGATCAAGCTCTGCAGCGGGTTTTTAATCTGGTGAAGGATTCGTGCCGTCACGATCCCGATGGCCGCCAACCGCTGCTCCTCCAGCCGGCGTTGATCGCTGCGGCGGAAGAGAACAACGATCACCGTGCACGCAAAGGTGGAGACGGCGATCACGGTGAGCAGATTGACGAAAAAGAGAAGCCGTGTGTTCGGCCCGGTAAGCTCCAGCACCGCGGGCAGAGTCGCCAGTAGCATCAAGGATGGGTGGGCCGGAGCAAGGAATGGAGCGGGGAGCGGACCCGCCGCCCCCCGGATCTCACCCCCGTGAGGAAGAGCCGGGTCGCTGGCGCTTGCGAGAGAGGACGAAGCCGACGATCTCTCCCTGCTCGGCTCCCGTAGGGATGGTGACCTCGACACTCACCCGGCGCACCACGCTATCCTCGTCGTTGAGCGTCACCTGCACATCGATCCCCAGCGCGGGCGCGGTGATGCGCGTGCGCACGCGGGAGCCCGGCTCCTGATCGGCGGGCTCCAGGTTGCGGAACAGCGTCTTGGTGGATTGTCGGCCCGAGTCCAGATCCCGTGTGACCTTGACCTGGTGGAGCCAGTCGGGCTGATACTCGATCACGTACTCGTGCCCGTGCTGGTCTTCCCCGCGAGCTTCACGGTTGTGGCGTGCCATTCAAACCTCTACGGGCGTCGAGTAATTTCCTCCCCGGCTACCGAGCCAATCTTCGTTCCCATCCGATTTCTTGTCAAGAAGTACCCGCTCAAACCCGGAACGGCACCGCCACGAAAGTGAGAACGAAGATGAGGATGCAGGCCCATCCCAGACCGCGCCGGACTCCCTGCACCCGGAACTCCGGGTCGAGCACGGCCGGGTGCCGGATCGAGCCCCGGCCGAGGAGAAGGATGAGCGCGGCCCAGAACCACCACCCCATCCAGAGCTGCCCCAGCGCCAGGAGCAGCACGAGAAAGCCAAGCCCGATGCGCGGCTGCCAACTGCGGAACAGCGCGTAGAGGACATGCCCACCATCGAGCTGCGAGAGCGGGAAGAGGTTGAGCGCGGTCACGAACAGGCCCAGCCACCCCGCGAAGGCGAGCGGATGGAGGATCAGCACATTGCCCACGCCGCCGAAGCCCCACGCCATGGCGTGCACCAGCGCCGAGCCGCCGACGAAGATCAGCTGCCCCCCTAGCGACACGGCGAAGCCCGTGGGTGGCTGCTGGCCAGGGTACACCACCGGCTCGCTGAGTGCCAGCCCTACGGCGAGAACCGGAATGGAGAGCACGAAGCTTGCAATCGGACCCGCGGCGCCCACGTCGAGAAGCATCGCGCGGTTGATGATCGGCGAACGCAGCCGGATGAACGCGCCGAAGGTGCCGATTACATTGAACCGTGGCGAGGGGATGAAATACGGAGGAGAAACGTCCATCCGGTGCCAGCGCGCGAGCACATAGTGGCCCATCTCATGCCCGAAGAGGACGCCCATGAGCGGCAGCGAGAAGGCGAGGCCGTGGACCAGGTCGGCGGGAGAGAAGGCAACCGGAAACGGCAGGCCCATCGGACCAACCGCGAAGGCTCCCAACGGAAACGGCTCCCGCCCCATGAACCGTGCACCTGCCGCGGTGGTCGTGAGCGCCGTCAGGAGGAAGAGCAGCGCATGGAGCCACCAGCGCTCGGGCGGCGGCGGGGTGAGCCGCCGCACCAGCGTCAGCTCCGTTCCGAACGCGCCGGGCTGCGCCCAGTGGGTCCCCTCCCACGCATCCAGTACGGTGCGCACGGCGGGGTGGTCCGGATGGAGATCCGGGAGCAGAACTCCCTGTACGATCTCGTCGTCGCGAACGACGACGACGCGGTATGTGGCGAAGAGAAAGACCCAATCACCCACGAAACTCTTGACCTCTCTCGTGGGTACGATTACGTTGTCGACTTGTCCTCACATCACCCCGGCCTCGGCTCAATGGCGCTCCGCGCCTCCTGCCTTGCATGATTTTCCTCGACTTCAGAGTCATTACAGCACAGTAGCCGGCGGCGAGCAAACGCTCTTGCCGTCGGATCGACCTATATTCGGAGACTTTTGTGGACATCACGGCTTTGAAATCCAAGACGATTGCCGAACTGCACGAGATGGCAGAAGGTCTGAACATCTCGAACTACTCGGGGCTGCGCAAGCAGGACCTGATCTTCCGCATCGAACAGAACCTGCTCGATTCTGAGGTCGTTCTCCGCGGGGAAGGCGTACTCGAGGTCCTACCCGAGGGGTACGGCTTCCTGCGTTCGCAGGACTGGAACTACCTCTACGGACCAGACGATATCTATGTGAGCCCGAGCCAGATCAAGCGATTCGATCTGCGCACCGGCGACACCGTGCTCGGGCAGGTGCGCCCGCCCAAGGAGGGCGAGCGTTATCTGGCGCTGCTCAAGGTGGAGCGTGTCAACGGCGACGACCCGGACAGAGCGAAGCACCGGGTGGCGTTCGACAACCTTCGTCCGCGCTACCCCGATGAGCGGGTGCACCTGGAGCTCACGAGCGGCGACATCTCCATGCGTGTCATGGATCTGATGGCCCCGCTCGGTCAGGGGCAGCGCGGCCTGATCGTCGCCCCGCCCAAGGCGGGGAAGACGATTCTCATGCAGAAGATCGCGAACGCGATCACCGAGAACCACCCCGAAGTCCACCTGATCGTCCTCCTCATCGACGAGCGGCCCGAAGAGGTCACCGACATGGAAGAGAACGTGAAGGCGGAGGTGATCTCCTCCACCTTCGACGAGCCGGCCGACCGCCACACGCAGGTCGCCGAAATGGTGCTGGAGAAGGCGAAGCGCCTCGTCGAGCACGGCCGGGACGTCGTCATCCTGCTCGACTCCATCACTCGCCTGGCCCGCGCCTACAACGTCACCGTCCCGCACTCGGGGAAGATCCTCTCCGGTGGTGTGGACGCGAACGCGCTGCATAAGCCGAAGCGCTTCTTCGGCGCCGCCCGCAACATCGAGGGCGGTGGGTCGCTGACCATCGTGGCCACGGCGCTGGTCGATACCGGCAGCCGGATGGACGAGGTGATCTTCGAGGAGTTCAAGGGCACCGGCAACATGGAGCTGGTGCTGGACCGCCACATCGCGGACAAGCGCATCTTCCCGGCAATCGACATCAACCGCTCGGGTACACGCAGGGAGGACCTGCTCCTGGACGAGACGGAGCTCAGCCGCGTCTACCTGCTGCGCAACTTCCTCGCGGACATGCCGCCGGCCGAGGCGCTGGAGTTCCTGCTGGGCCGCATGCGGAAAACGAAGACCAACAAGGATTTCCTGGACTCGATGGCTAAGGGCGGCTGAGTAACGGAAGTTTGGGTAAAAACACAGTACGGTAGTACGGGAACGACAAGTACGAAAGTACGGGTGGGCTACGTTCACGGTACGAAAGTACGGGCACCCCAAACATCCGTCGTACTTTCGTACTTTTATTCGTCGACGGAGCCGCGGTACGTCGGGTGGACGACGAACTCGTCGTTTTCGAGGACCTGCCGATCCCAGGGGAAGATGATCAACGCATCCGTCTCCAGGGCGAAGAAGTTCGGACGGTACGCGCCCGGCCGCACGAAGCTAGTGGCGGTCCGCACCTCCCGGACCCCGATGTCGCGGGCAGCGGCGAGGGCGAGGCGAAGTGTCTCGCCACTGGTTGTGATCTCATCGACCAGAAGCACGCGCCGCCCGGCTGCCTCCGGAGGGATCGCGGAGAATACGTGCGGCTGCTCGCGGACGATCTCGCCGCCGGAGCGCCGGGAAATCTTCATCGAGTAGAAATCGACCTGCAGGATCGAGGCGATGACGGCTGCGGGGATCACGCCGGCCGTAGCGATTCCGATCACGAGATCCGGCTCGTAGTCGCGCGCGACCCGGAGCGCGAGTACGCGGGAGAGCTCGCCGAAGAGTTCCCAGGAGAGCTCGAACACCTCGTTCGAAGCGATTCCCGCGAGCGATGGGGCCTGGGGAACGGGTGGGATCATGCGAGCCTCCGGTAAAAAGGGTGAGATGCGCGTGCATACAACATCCGTACCGGGTTCATCTGCACGTCATAGGCGGAACGAGCGATCCTCTCAGCATACACCTTTTCTTCCAGCGCGCAAGTTCCACCCTCCCCAACCTTCCCGGGCCAACTACGAAGCGGCTGGATACTCGCCGCTCCGGCACATACATCACGTAGGAAGCCTGTCGCCCGAGACGCGCGTCGCAACGGTGCCGACGCCATTCCAATCACGTCGCGCATGAGACCTCGTATCACGCCGGCGCCCGGAGACGCGGAGAACCTGCCGCCCGGCGAGATCCTGAGGCAGCGGCTCGATTGGTCACCCGTGTCGGCCTCCCCGCTCCACATCCGGACAGGGGACGTTGACTTCCCGCTGCATCCGCTCGCGATGCGGAGTGGACTGACGGCGCTGCAATGCCCGGCACCGCTCGGCGACCCGCTGCCGGAGTACACCACTCGCCGTTCGATCCGCAGCGAAGTGGCACGCCGGTACAATGACCCCCTGATCATCTTCACGGACGCTCTCCGGGGCGTGGAGGTGTGGCAGTGGGTGGAGCGTGTTCCGGAGCGTCCCGCCATCTACCGTGAGCACGAGGCCCGCGCCGGAGAAGACGGCGCGCTTCTGCTGCGGCGCCTCGCGGCGCTCGGCCCAGCCACCACTCCGCGGAGCACCTGGTGCCAGTCGGGTGCACTGCAGGTCGAAGCGACCGCGGCTTCCGTGCTCCCCGCGCTCCTGCGCGTGGCGCGCCGGCGCTACGCAGCACCGTTCCAGGCGGGCGGCGCGGTGGCGCAGCGGCTGCAGCTGGGCATCGAGATCCGCCACCTCGCCCACGAGACGATCGAGGCCACGGAGGACATCCGGCTGCTTCGGGCGATCTGGGCAGCGCTGCGGGAGTTCGCCGTGCTGGACCCCGCGTGCGGAGCGGGTGGCCGGCTGCTTGCGGCGGGCGAGGTGCTGGAGCCGCTCTACGACGCGTGTCTGGAGCGAATGCAGAGTTGGGTCCGCGAGGTGGAGCGCACCCGCGCCCGGCACCGCCCGGAGAAGCTCTCCGATTTTCGCGCCGCCCTCGCTCGCGCCACCGATGTTCGCAGGCACCCGGACCGCCTGCACTTCATCCGCCACACCATCCTACAGGCGAACCTTCATGGCGCGGACCCCGACCCCTGCAAGGTGGCGGAGTGTCGGGAACGTTTGCTGCACGCGCTGGGGACGGGCACGGCCTCACGCCCCCCGATCCTCAACCTCCGTGTCGGTGGCGTCGCGCTCGGGGTGTCCACCGCCGGTGAGCTGCGGCAGCGGCTCGGCCCCGCCGGAGCCGCCGTTGCGGGCGCAGGGCAGATCGCGGAGGAGGCCGAAGCGATCGGCCGTGCGCGGCAGATCGCGCGGCGGGCACGCGTCGCGGCCGATGGAGACGTCGCTCACACCGCCGGAGAGCTGGATCCGTTGCTTTCGGTGCGGCTGGAAGCACTGCGAGGCGCCGTCGATGCAACCGCCGCGCGCGGGGTACCCGCTCCTCATCCTGGCACTTCACAGCACGGTTCCGCGCGGCCGCTTCATCTGTTCGTCGAGTGGAACGAGATCATGCGCCACGGCGGATTCGATGTGGTGCTCGGCGCGGCAGCGGATGCCGTGCGAGAACGTCGTGCCCCATTCGGAGCCGCGAACCCCGCAGCTCCCCAGCCCTCTCCCTCCCCTGTGCGGATGAACAGCTGCATTGATCTGAGCCCGGGCGACACCGGCTACCCGGCCACGGTCGCCGAGAGGCTCGGCGCCGGCGCACCCGCCACGCTCACGCTGCGCGGGAACGCGGAGCTGCTGACCCGCCCCCTGATGGGCATCTTCTGCTCCGCCAACGTGCCCGACGCGCTCCCCCTCCGTGCTCTGGACGCCGCGCGCGATCTGCGCGATGCCGGCATCGCGACAATCGGCGGGTTCCACACGCCCACGGAAAAGGCGATGCTGGAATTCCTCCTGCGTGGGCAGCAGCCGGTCGTCGTCTCCCCCGCCCGGGAGATCGAAGGGATGCGCCTCCCCTCCACGTGGCGCCGCCCCTTCGAAGAAGGGCGGCTCCTGCTCGTCTCGCGGTTCGGCGGAACGCTGCGCCGCCCAACCACCCGGACGGCAGAGGCGCGCATGCTGCTGGTGGGAGCGCTGGCGTCGTCTGTCTTCATCGCTCACGCCGCGCCGGCGAGCCGAACCTACCGTCGCGCCGGAGAGGGGATCCGGTGGGGGCTGCCGGTCTTCACCATCGACGATCCACACAATTCGGACCTCCTTCTGCTGGGTGTGCGCCCGGTGCCGCCCTGGCCCGGGCCGCCCGCCGGCTGAGCATCCCGCCCGCACGTACGGGCCATGCCGCCGTTTCCCTGTTGCTCTCCATGGCCCAGACGCTGCTCCTCCTCGCCGTCGTACTTCTGCTCGCCAACCTGGCCCTGCTGGTCGCGCTCCTGCGCCGCCGGGCGCCTCTGCCGGCGCGCTGCTGGACGAAGAGCTCGTGCTCGGACCGCTTTCGGAATGACTGCCCCGCGGGCCCCGAAACCCACCTTCGGGGCCGCTGCGAAACGTTCGTCCACTTCTGAGGCATGTTTGTTGCCAACACTTTACAGTTCATCCATTCTCAAAGGAGTGGAGAACGCCTGCCTGCCAAGCCGTTCTCACGCTCCTTTCCGGAAAAGGAGCGGTTATGCATCCTATGGTTCGTTTGATTCTCGCCGCGCTACCCCCTCCACGTGCACTGGTAGCGGTGGCGGTCGGCGCCGCGGCGACGCTCGCGCTCGGTGCGCGCCCCGCCGCGGCGCAGGGCATCAGCTACGAGCTCTCCCCCACCATCGTCCAGCTTCAGTGGAACGAGGCGCTGGGGATCGAGAGAGACTATCTCTTTGGCGGAAGAGTCGGGTTCAACTTCGGCCAGCTGCTCGGGCTGCAAGGCTACTACCTGCAGCGTACCGGTTTGGAGACCAACGCCGCGGTGCTGGGGCCGGACGCCGGCCTCGAGGCCGGCGTGCCGGGTCCGGCGCTGGATGTGAGGGCCGCGGGCGCGGACCTGGTGCTGAACCTCGGCACCGGAACGATCGTCCCGTTCCTGCGCGCGGGCGGTGGCGTGCTGAGGCTGGAGCCGGACGGGCTGGAACGTACCGACCAGATCCTGCTCAAGGCGGGCGGCGGATTGCGCTTCGGGATCGCGGGCGCGCTGTCCGGCGAACTGTTCGCGGAGGACTGGGCTTTCCGTGTGAATCGCAACCGGCTGTTCACCCCCGGCCCCGGCGGAGTCTTTCCGCCCGATCCGGAGGCGGACGAACTGCGCCACAACCTGGCGCTCGGCGCGGCACTCAACCTTCCGCTCGGCGGTGACCGCACGGACGCGGGCCCCGGGATCCGCGGTGCTGCCATCCCGATCGAACCGTTCGCGGGGCAGCTTCGCTTCGCCGACGAGATGGGGCTGGAAAGGCAGGAGCTGATCGGCATCCGCACCGGGCTCGACTTCAACCGCTTCATCGGTCTGCGCGGGTTCTACTGGCGCGGAGTCACGCCGCAGTTCAACGAGACTGAAGACATTCAGAGCTATGGCGGCGAGGTCCAGTTCAACCTCGGCGCGGGACCCGGCATCT
>JACDHR010000398.1 GCA_013820915.1 Gemmatimonadota bacterium | reverse complement strand
CGCGCGGCGCGAACGGCTCCATAGGGGCTACCCGGCGCGGCATCGAAGTGCGGGCTTATCTGCCGAGCAGCCCGCCGGTAACATACGGGATTCGCACGTCGAGTACCAAACGCGCTCGGGCGGCACGGCGTGGCACACGCGGGGCGCGAGACCAGCGGATGAACCCTCGCCGTCCGGTTCTGGTGCGATTCTCGCACTATAAGCTTCGGCAGACAGACACAGGCTCCCGGGAGGTGAGACATGGTTGGACGAGTTTGGCGGACGATCGCGGTCCTGACGCTGACGACCCTCTCCGCATGCGAGGTTGTCGACCGCATACGTGCGGGAAGCGGGCAGGACACAGTGGCAGCGCGGGCGGGCGGGGTGACGCTGAACCTCGAGCCGCCCGGTGTGGTGCGGCCGGGGGAGGAAGCGACGATCCGCCTCTCGGTCTGGAACCGCGCGGATACCGCTGTGACGGAGCTCCGCGCGGAGCTGCTCCTGCCCGCGTGGATGGAGCCCGGCCCGCCGGAGCCGGAGGGTACCGAGGTCACCATGGTGTCCTCGGGCGAGGGAACGCGGCTTTCCTATCAGATGGCGCGTTCGCCGCTGCAGCCTGGCGAGTCGCGAACCGTGGTTCAGCGGGTCCGCACTCCCGCACAGCACTGGAGCGGCGCCGACATCTCCCCCTCCCGCACGATCCGCGCATGGCTCGCCGGACCCGGCGGCCACCCGCTGGGTGCCGAGGTCGAGAGCGAGGTGGTCGTGGACGCAACGGCGTTCGCAGAGGGAGCAGACGCGGCAGGCCAGCGGCACGACTTGCAGGACGCAGCGGAGATCCAGGGGGATCGCGTCGGTGCGGTGCGTCTCGGGATGTCCGCGGATGAAGTGCGTCAGGTCGCTCCCCAAAGCCGGGATACGACCTGGCAGGCCGAAGGAACCACCGAACGCGGAATGGTCGTTCCGCTTCGCGCCGGAGCGGCCGGCCAGCCGCAGGCGGCCGGACCGAACGCGGTCGTGCGCCTTGTGAATGGACGGGTTAATGGGATCTGGGTCCGCGACCGCGGCATCCGCACGGCCGAGGGGTTGGGAGTGGGTTCCCGCGTCGAGGAGCTGCGCACCGCCTACGGTCAAGGGTGCGCTGGTGTGAGGGAAGGGCGGGTGGTGATGTGGTTTCCCGAGAAGCCGGGGATCAGCTTCATTCTGGACGCACAGGTACCCTCCGATCTCACTGCACTCCGCCGCGACCCCGGTCAGATCCCCGGCTCCGCCACGGTGCGCGATGTATTCGCACGCGGGGGCACCGACACCTGCCCTTCGGCGTAGCCCTCCTCCTAATCACAACAGTACGCACGTACGGCTCTCCACGTCTGGCCCGGGAAGACGCGAGCCGATAGGTTCACGGCCCCGTGTACAGCAGACTTCCCCTACCGCGTAGGAGATATCGCGTTGAAGATCCCGATGGCGTTTCTGGCGGATGAAGCGAACGTGTCCCAGGAAGGGAAGCTGAACGTGCTGGGGATCTTTGATCGGATCGCCTCCACGGCCTTCCCCACCGTGCACCCCCGCATGGTATTCGCCTTCCGGGTGCAGTCGGAGTTTCCCGACTCCGGCCAGCCCTATGCGGTGCGTGTTCGCCTGATAGACGAGGACGGCGGGGTGCTGTTCGAAGCCAACGGAGAGATCACGGGCCCCCCGGTGACGCCGGGCGAGTTCTCGACCGCGAACCAGGTGTTCACGCTGGTCGGCGTGCAGTTCCCGCAGCCGGGCAGCTACAAGTTCGTGGTCAACCTGGGAGAGCTGGCACCGCACGAAACGTTGTTCGCCGTGGTGCAGGCGGAATAGCCGCCAACGTGGTATTCCGCCGTTTGAGTTTCGGCAACTCAGGCAGCCAGAGCACGTTACGTGCGCCGACGGGACTGCCCGAAACTGCACGAACAAGAGCGCAGCCGGATACGGGCTCCACACCGGTCGCGCAGATCACGCACCTTTCTACTCGGATCTCGCGGGGTCCGGGCATGAGGCCCGATTCCCCGCTGGGTCTCCGGGCCTCACACGATTGATTGTGACCGTGATTGTGAATCTAGCAGATGATCACCGTGGGATCCTCGCAACCGCTCCGGTCCGAAACATAAGATATGCCGCCTGATGTACGAATTGCACCGTCGAAGGTGTCGGCTACCGATACCAAATACTCTACCGTGGACCACTCCTCCGACCCCGCAGTGTAGGTGGTACTCTGCGTCGTGGCGCCGTTATCCCACTGGTACGTGAAGGGACCGGTTCCTCCCTGCGGATAGGCGGTGACGGTGATCGTTGCATTCGGATCCACCCAGAAGGGGGCATCGATCCGAACGAAGTGCATCCCTCCACATTGCTGTGTGAACTGGCGGCGCCCCAGGCCATGGAGACAATGCGCCGCTGATTGATAAAGTGCGGTGCATAGAACCGCTCATCCACCGCCATGACAGCGGCACTGGCCGCGTTCGCGGAGTTGATTCCCGCAGACGTGCTGACGCCGTTCCCCTGCCGCACGCTCACCGCATTCGCTTTCCACGCGGCGCCTACCATGGAGCTACCGTTCTGGGGCGCGAAGGAAAGCCCCGCCAGGCGAGTTCCGTGGCCACATTGGTCGTTGGTCCCACCATCGATCACGGTCACGATATCATGCCAGCGCCCGGTCGCGCTCGCACCAGAGGAGAAGTTGGTGCGGAGGTTCGCCTGGTCGACCGAAACGCCAGTATCGGTCACGCCGATCACCGCTGCTTCGCCCGCGTTTCGCCGCCACGCGTCCTGGATGCCCATGCGGGCGAGGCCCGACGGGATCGCATCGCCCAAGCTACTGTGCGGTGCCCCACCGGTATAGGTGTTGCGCCAGCCGCAGCCACCCATCATCCCGCTGCCGTCGCCGGTATCCATGTAGAGCGGCTGAAGGTAGTCGCGAAACGGCAGCGCGCGGATCGCCGAGAGCGCTTCCAGGCTCTCGATCCGTAGCGTGAAGAATGGGAGATAGTCGTTGACTCCAAGCACCTTCACGTCCCGACGCGCGCGCAGCGCGTTTTCCGCGCCTCTCAGGTTCGCCGGGCTGACCAGCACCCGGTTCCGCCAGATTCCGCGCGCCTCGCCCGGGTTTTTGATGCCGATCACCGCATGTCCGTTCTGCGCTTCGAGATGCTGCCACAGCTCTTCGTCCGCCATCTCTTCCCAGTAGCCGGCGAGGTCCTCAGTGCGAGGAGGAACCGGTTCCGGGGTGGCCGACGCGGAGGTCAGCGCGTCAGGGGGTGGCAGCAGCGGGTCCCGCGGATAGTCGGCGCAGGCTCCGACCATCAGCGCGAGGAAGGAGAGCAGGAGAGGGATACGGATTCGCATAGGATACCTCCGGGAACAAAAAGGGCGGGCGGTCGCCCCAAGGTGAGCGGCCTTGACATACTCTACCCCCCCGCCGATACTTTTACGCAAGTATTTTCGTAATCGTCTGTCGTTCCAGAATACCTTAACCATCTACCTCGCATGATCTTGCGAATCTTCCCCATCCTCGTATCAGCAGGAATTCTACTGCTCCTCGCCGGCTGCGGGGACATCCTGGGTCCGCGAGACCGCGGTCCTCACGGCCTGTGGATCGGGGAGACGGGGGTGGTGCTGAAGCCGGGTGAGACGCTCACGTTGACGGCGCGGGTTCAGGAGACGGGCAACACCGGACGGCAGCCCGGCTCAGGGATCGAACCGGCTGCAAATGCACGCTGGTGGACCGATGACGAGACGGTGCTGCGGGTGCCAAGCCAGTCACGAGGCAGAATCGAGGCGCTGGCCGCCGGCCGCGCCACCGTGTGGGTGCAGGTAGGCGCCAGGCGAGATTCGGCGAGTGTCACCGTGCTGGCCGAAGGCGAAGCGCCGACCCACCGCTGGAAGGCTGTTTCCACCTCCCGTACCGGCACCT
>JACDHR010000084.1 GCA_013820915.1 Gemmatimonadota bacterium | reverse complement strand
CGACCGCGCGATCGACGCCGTAGCAGAAACCGAAGGCGTTCGCCAGGCGGATCGTGACCTGCCGCTCCCCTTCGCCGAAGCTCTCGCAGTTGCCGCCCGCCCGGATGCGGTCCACGAGCCCGCTGTGGTACTCCGCCTGCACGATCGGCTCAATCTGCTTGCTCAGGCCGAATCCGCGGCGGAAGTAGGTTGATTCCATTGCATTTATGTGATTCGGGTGCGCGGATTGCCCGCGCACCGCGGGGCTCCTCATGATCAGGCCGGCGGTTCCGGCCTGCGCACCTTAAGGGTAATGGGAGCCGGACCGCCATGCAACCAACGAAACGTCCCTCCCACTTTCGCGTTCGCGTTGGGGGGAATAGTTTTTGCCCCACCAGGCGCCGTGTTTCGGCATAATTATTTCGTACGTGCTGTCCTCGATCGGCAGCCGACCGGAGTTCGGATGATCGCTGAGCAGGAACCGGTCGACCTAATCTGCTGCCGTACTTCCGCATGAGAACCAGGTCCGGAGCTCATCTGCGGGGTACTGCTCCTCAGGGGGGCAGGTGGGCGCGGCAGGTATCAGGCCGTGGGGGTGAGACCAACCAGCGCCCCAAGGTCACCGCGATTCTCGTGGTGGCGCTTCTCGTCATCGCGGGAGTGGCGGCCTTCGGGTGGATGCAGGACCGCAACCTCCGCGACGGCCTTCTGGCGCAGCGTGCGGAGGCGGCGCAACGGCCGGACTGGGTTCCGCTTCGCGCACTGCCACGCCATGTTCCGCTTGCATTCATGGTGGTGGTCGATCCCACCTTCCTGTATCGCGCTCCGTTGGATGAGGGGGCGGAAGGACGCACCCTCTCTCGCGACCTGCTGCGGCAGGTGTACCTGCTTCGCGACGACGTGGGCAGCCAGGCGCGGGAGCTGATGATGGGCCCGTTGCTGGAGGCGCGGCTCTCGCAGGGCGAGCTGCTGGAGCTGTACCTGAACCGTGTCTATCTGGGCGAGGACGAGGGGTGGCCGGTCTTCGGCATATTTCATGGCGCGCGGGAGTACTTCGACAAGGAGCCGACGCAGCTGACGGTGGGCGAGGCGGCGACGCTCGCGGGGCTGGTCCTGCCGCCCCGGATCACGGATCCGCAGCGGGCGGTCGGCGCGGTGGGGCTACGCCGTAACGAGGTGCTGCGCGCGATGCGGGATGCCGGCGCGATCGACGAAACTGAATACTCAGCCGCGCTCCAGGAGCCGCTCGGGTTTCAGCCGGGGCTGGAGCATACGCCCATGACGCGGCCTACCGACCCGGGGCGACGGGAGGCGGAAGTGATCCGCGTCCCGTTGCAGGCGAGTCCCGCGGCGGATACGGTACAGGCGCAGTAAGTAGCACTGGGGAGGGGGTCGACAGGTGCGCCTGTGCGAGCTCCCACGTCCCCTCTCGGTTCAGATAGACCCCCGTGAAACGGAGGGCGATCGGTTCTCCCTCGGAGGGGCGCACCTCCAGCCACGCGGCAAACCATCCCGAGGTGGCGCGTGCGCTGACGCCGACCTCCAGATCGCTCAGCTCGATATCCGCCGTGCCGGATGCGGAAATCAGGTTCAGCAGCGCGTGGATCTGCTGATCACCCGTGAACCGATCTGCCTCGCCGGGTCCGATGATGAAGGTGCCGGCAGCGGGAGCGAGCGCGGCAAGGGCTGCTTCGTCGTCTCCGGTGCGGAGTGCCTGCACGAGTGCGGCGATGCGGTCCCGCAGTGCGTCCTCCGCCTGCTGCCGCACATCGGTCACGGGGATCTGTCGGTCGATGTACTCGCGCGGAGTGGGCTGGATGCGGCAGGCCGGCAGGGCCAGAGCGAGGCACACCACGGCAGCCAGAGGTCGATACACGGCGGCTCCTGTCTCGGGGTAGATGGAGCCTTGAAAATGAAGCTTGTCCCGGCGCTGTCAAGGCGTGTCGTGCAACGATGGTCGCGTGACCCTCTTACCATACTGGAGAATTGTGTTCGGAAAGCTTCTCCTGCTGTTCACCCTCGTTCCGGTCATCGAGTTGGCGCTGCTGATCCGCATCGGCCAGCGGATCGGCACCCTCCCTACCGTGACGATCATCCTGATCACCGGCCTGATCGGGGCCTGGTTGGCGCGGCGCGAGGGGACCCGCACCTGGCGGGACCTGCGCGGGTCGCTCGCCGCGGGAGAGATGCCGCGCGACGCGCTGCTTCACGGGCTGGGCGTCTTCCTCGGTGGTGCGCTGCTGATCACGCCCGGCGTGCTCACCGATCTGTTCGGTGTGGCGCTACTCGTACCGTTTTCGCGCGCTTTCCTGGTCCGTCGCGTACATCGCAGCCTGGAGCGCCGGTTGCTTCGGCGCAAGGGAGGAATCGAGGCGCGCTTCTGGACGCACGACCCGGAAGGGCCCGCGGGGGGTCCGGGTGGGCCGGTAGAGTGACGGTGCTCTCCCTTGACGCTCGATGGATGATTGGCGATAGTCCAGCGTACCTTCCCTGCTGAAATGAGGCTCGATGATCTGGTTTGGTAAGCAGCTTCCGGGGCTCCCCCCCATCCCGCCGCCACACGGCCGCGCCTGGGCGTACGAGCGTAACCGGTTGAAGTACGCGCTCGAGTGGGTTGCGACCCGCGCTCCTCACCTCTCCGGCGATGCGTTGCTCGACGCCATCTCCGAGACGGGATGGATCGAGCGGGCGACCGCCGCGCGTCTTCTCCCGGAGTTCCGCCACTTCGATGCGGATCGCCACTTCGCCGAGCACCTGCGGCGCCTCTCCTTCCGTGGTGCCTCCGTGGCGGAGGAGTTCCAGCTGGGAATGCTCCGCATCGTGGAGGACCTGGCCGGGGCAGCTCACATCGCGAGCATAGGCCCGGAGCCCGCGATCCGCTTCCGCCACGGCGAGCGCGAGGGGATCGTTCTCGCTTATCCCGAGGTGGCGTTCTCCATCGGCGGGAATGTGCGCGCCGCGGTTTCCGCGGCGGTCGAAGAGATGCCGGACACGCTCGTGGTGGTCGCACGGAATTTTCAACCGAGGACGGCGGAGCAGCTTGCGGGGATGCTCGCCCGCACCGGGGTTCCGGGTACTCTGCTTACGGTAAACCTGCTGCTCGGTGTACGAGCGATCGCTCTCCGGTACCAGCCGGGCACGGACCGTGTGATCGAGCTGCTCAGCGCGGGGCGCCTTCTGCGCTCTGCCGACATCGCTCGTTTGGGAGAGAGGCTGCCCGCCACGGCCACGGTGTAAGAGAGAGACGCTTGGTTTCACGGAGTGGAAGAACGACGGGGAAGTCTGCGGCTTCGTGGCGAAGCAGGTCAGAGGAACCGCTCCGAAGCCTCAATCCCGCGTTCCTTGATCGTACCCCCAGGGCAGGATGTCCTCGTCGGGCCTGTCGTCTATCTCCGTTCGTTCGTACACAGGTAGACGTGCCCAGCCCGCTGACTTCTTACGCAACTCGGTTCCGTGGGCAAGCGGGACCCATCGCCGTTCGCCGCTGTTCAAGTCGATCTCCCCCCGCTCGGAGCGCACTTTGCGGAAACCCCCCACTCGCCTGACCACCCGCCACCGCCGTTCGCCCGTGGGCTGCCAATCCTGTTCTTCCATAATCCTTCGAGGTAAACTGTTTCACGACACTCTCTCACCGCTACAGATTACTCACATCCGCACCCTATCTGCTGAACCGCACCGGTTCGCGCTCCGGTGGCCGCTCGGAGCGTGAATGCGGGTTTACTGAACCCCCCGGACCCGATCATGCCCGTTTTGTGGGGATCTCGGGGATCGCCAGCCCGACCATCGTGACGTGCCCGTCCACGATTTCCCGCACGTGCAGGTTGACGCGTTCGATGATGAGGATGGCATCGGGCGCGAGGCCATCGCCGAGCCGCTGCCGGATCACCTCGTCGAGCGTCATGTGCCCCGGCAAGCCCAGGCGGATGCCGTAGAACTCCCACATCTCCTCGACCGTGGTGGAGCCGAGCAGCGGAAACTCGATCAGCGTCGGCAACTCCTCGCCTCCGCCGCCATCACGGCTGAAGATGCGGTCGACCAGCGGGCGCGTCTCGGGCCGCAGCACGATGAAGAGGTGGTCGCCCGGCAGGATGGTCGTGGAACCGCGCGGCGGTATCAGCGTGTTTTCCCGGGCGATCATCGCCACCACCACTCCATCGGGCAGCGCCAGCTGGTTCAGCCGGCGGCCCGCCGCGCGAGAATCCTTCCCCAGCGTGTACTCCACGATATCGGCGTCCACATCTCTCAGCGAGGTGATCTCGAGCGTCACCGGCGGCGAAGGCTCCGCTTCCTCCTCCAGGCCTAGCTGTCGAGCCACGATCGGCAGCGTGCCTCCCTGCACGATCGCCGAGACCAGCACGACGAAGAAGACGACGTTGAAGAGCAGGGCGCCATCCGGCAACCCGAAGAGAAGGGGAAAGGTGGCGAGGATGATCGGCACCGCGCCCTTCAGACCGACCCAGGCGATGAAAATCTGCTCGCGCAGGCTGAAGCGGAAGGGCAGAAGCAAGGGAATCACGGCTAGCGGCCGGGCGATGAAGATCAGGACGGCGGCGACGAGTAGCCCTTCCGCAGCCACCTCGGCCAGGGCGCTCGGGGTGCTGAGCAGGCCGAGTACCACGAACATGAGGATCTGCCCCACCCAGGCGAGGCCGTCGTGAAAGAGAAAGGTGCCACGCTGAAAAACGAGGCGGCTATTTCCGATCACGATTCCGGCAAGGTAGATGGCGAGGAAGCCGCTCCCGCCGAGCGATGCCGCGACCCCGAAGGCAAGAAGCCCGCAGGCCCCGGTCAGGACGGGGTAGAGTCCGGCCGCTTCGAGGTTGATGTAATTTATGAGCCGGACCGCCATATAGCCGAACAACAAGCCGGTGATCGTGCCGACGCCCATCTGCAGGACGAAGAGCTGGAGTAGGTCCGGCCCCATCCCGATCCGGCCGAGCAGCATCTCGATCACGCCTATGGTGAGGAAGATCGCCATCGGGTCGTTCGAGCCGCTCTCGATCTCCAGCGTAGCGGCGAGCCGCTCCCGGAGCCGGAGCCCCTGGGACCGCAGCACGGAGAAGACAGCCGCGGCATCCGTCGAACCCACGATGCTTCCGAGCAGGATCCCCAAGAGGAGCGGGACATCGAGGATGTAGGCCGCCGCCACGCCGGTGACCAGCGAGGTGATGAGCACCCCTACGGTCGCGAGGAGTACGGACGGTTTCCAGGCGGAGCGGATCGCGCCGAGCGGCGTCCGCAGCCCACCGTCGAAGAGGATCGCGGCGAGCGCAACGGTGCCGATCCCGTGCGCCACCACGAAGTTGTCGAAAACGATTCCGCCGATCCCCTCTTCACCGGCCAGCATCCCCAGGATCAGGAAGAGCACCAGCACCGGCATCCCCATCCGCAGGGAGAGCTTGCTGGAAACGATGCCGATCAAAAGGAGAATCGCACCGATCAGGAGTAGCTGGTCAACCAGGAACATGCACGGAGCAGAGTAAAAATCGGAGTCGGGCGCTGCAATTGCGAGCGTGGCGAGTATCTATCGACCTCTTCGAGGCAGCGCAACCTGTGCCGTCTTTCACACCGAGTGCAGGAAGACCGGATTTGGAGCAGGGAGGCACGCTCTGAAGCTTGACACCCCGCGTGCCCCTCAGCAGCTTGCATTTCCGCCCTGTTTCCGGGGAGTCGATGCATCGCCTCTGGTTGGCCGTCGTTCTGCTGGTTCTGCCGCTCCGCCCGCGGTTCGGCTCCGAGCCGGAGCGGAGCGCGCGCCGTGATCGGTCTCCACCTCGAGGCGTGTGGAGCCATGGTTGCGGTACGGCGTTGTGTACTCGTGCTTGGCGTGGTACTCGGAGCCAGCCGCCCCTCGGCCAGCATCCGCAGATTCACGTCTAGCCACCCTCGAATCGCGGCGAATCCGCCGCTTCCAGGCGCTCGCCGTCGGTTCTGCGCAGAGCCTCGATGATCGCCGGGTCCAGCGAGCGGAGGTGCAGGTCTCGCTGCGGGAACGGGATTTCGATTCCCTCTTCTCGGAATCGCCGGTCCATTTCTTCCAGGATGAGGCTCTTCACCTCCAGGCGGTGGTGGAGCTCGCGCACCCAGACGCGAAGCTCGAAATCGAGCGCGCTGTCCCCGAAGCCGATGAAGAGTGCCTGAGGCTGGGGCTCATCGAGCACGGCGGAATGAACGGGTGCGGACTCCCTCAGGATCTGCATCACACGGCCCACCGGGCTGCCGTATGCCACACCGACCGGCAGTGCCAACCGGGAGATCGGGTTGGACAGCGTCCAGTTGGTGACCTTCTCCGAAACGAGGTCGCCGTTCGGCACGATCATCTCCGAGCGATCGAACGTCTCCACCCGAGTCGAGCGAAGCCCGATCTTTCGGATCGTTCCCCACTCGCCCCCGATCACCACCGTGTCTCCTACCCGGACGGGTCGCTCGAAGAGCAGAATGATCCCGCTGACGAAGTTGTTGACGACGTTCTGGAGACCGAAGCCGATACCGACGCTGAGCGCACCTGCGACGATCGCGATGTTCTGCAGGTGCACGCCGAGGGCGCCAAGCGCGACGAGCACTCCGATGGCAATGGCGAGATAGTGGACGACCGAGGTGATCGAATCACCGACGCCCCGGTCCACGTCCCACCGCGGGACGACTTCCGATGAGACAAAGGTGCGCACCACCCAAGAGCCGAAAACGGCAAGGTAGACCAGCAGGAGGGCGAACAGGATTCGGCCGATCGTGACGTGCGCACCGGCGACCGTGAAGCCCAGCCCCGTGATCAGCGTCCAAGCTTCCAAGGGTGACGGAGCCAGCTCCCAGATGTTCAGCAGCGCCAGCACCGCACCCATGACGAGCACCACCTGAACCATCTGAAGCAACCGCTCCGCGATCGGGACACCGACCGTGCGGACGACGCGGAAGCGCCCCTCAACCTCGACGTGAAGCAGCGTCCAGATCAGGCCGCGCGCGACGATGACCAGGAAGCCGACCACGAAGAGCACCAGCGCGCTCGTAACCGCGACGTGAATTACCCAGCGGGCGAGGCGGTGGAAGCCTATCACCTCGGCGACCAGCACAACGGCCCACATGGTCGCGCCGAAGCGGATCACCCATCGAGCATGCGCCCGTTCCCCCTCGATCCTCGCACTTCGGCGTGTGAGAACAAGGAAGAACGCCAGACCCGTGGCAGCGATTACCGCCAGCCCCAGCTGAAACAGCGAAGGGGGAACCCATAGGGCCTCTGCGAGCAGGAATAGCGGATAAAACACGGAAAAGCAGTACACCATCAGCCGTAGCGGCTGCGACGCGACCAGGAGGCGAGCCAGCACGACACCTGCGCCGGCGAGCAGGCCCCACGCCATCACCTCGAGCAAAGGCGGCGCGAACGCGTATTGCTGTGCGACCAGTGCCGTGGACGCGAAGAGGGCGGCCGCCCAGGGGTGCTGCAGCACTTCGGACCACCCGGCTGCCAGGGCGGTGCGTCGCCGCAGCCGACGGGCGATCAGCGCCAGGAAAAGGACGAGCAGAGCGTGCAGGGCGAGGAGAACGGCATTCTCCTGAAGGAAAACAAGGTATCCCTCGCCCTGCACTGCCGTGGCCGGTCTCCACTCCGCATCGCGATCTTGTCGAAGCTGGTCCAGAAATGCCGGTGTCAGGAGCGCCGGCTGATCTCTCTGCAGCAGGGCTTCACGCCGGCCGGCGAGCGCGGAGGACGCCTGTTCTGTGATCTGCGACGTTTCCAGCCGCAGCGCCTGAATCTCCCGCTGGATATCGAGGACCTCGGGCAGGCTGCCGGCAAGCTGTCGGCGCACCGCCTCGATCCGCTCCAGCGCCTGCGTGATCTCGGGCTCGAAGAGGGCGAACTCCGCATCCGCCCGGAGCGCCGCCTGCCACTGGAGCCAGAACCGCTGCCGCTGGACCCACTCCGAGCGGAGCTGTCCCAGCGCAATCAACCGCTCGGATGCCCGCTCATCGAGGAGTGCCAACCTCCCGTCCTCCGCCAGCGCCTGATTGCGTACCCTGGCGATGCGATCCGCGCGCACGAACTCCGCCTCCCCGAGGCTGATCACCATCTGCTGAAGCTCCACCTGCCGTCGCCGGGCGAGCTCCAGGTCGGCGATCAGTGCCTCGGTGTCCGTCAGGCTCACGATCTGTCGCTCTGCCAGCGCGGCCGAGTCGGTGAGCGAGCGGAGCCGAATCGTGATCTCCAGCGGGTCGGGCAGCGCGTCGGGCACGGCGGTCGCTGCATCCTGCACGGATGCGGTATCTTGCTGAGCCCACGCAGCAGGCGCTCCGGAGAAAAAAGCGAGCATGCTCAGCAGGAGGACCGGGAGGAAGTGCGGACCCCTCACGCGAATCCCGGTGAACGCGCTTGCTCCTCGGCGGAAAACGTGCCTTTGTTCAAGACTGATCATTCTACGGTTATTCCACCTATCCAGTTGTTGCTGCGGCAATTTAGCTGCTCCATCCCGGCGTGGTGCATCACGCCCAACATTGCAAAATTCTACCTGATCGGGCACATAGCAAGGGGCCCGCGGGCAAAAGCGCCTATCGAGCGGGACAGCCACGCCCCGGCTACCGCCGCAAAATGGAACTTCCAAGGTTCTTTCAATTAGATGCTCTGCCCGGTCTCCCGCAGTCCCTCCAGAAGGCGGTCCAGGTGTTCCCCGCCGGTGTGCGGGTTCATCATCGTGACGCGCAGCACGCGTCTGCCCGCCAGCACCGTCGTGGTGATCCAGCCGCGTCCCGAGGCGTTGTAGCGCTCGCGAACCGCGGCCTGGAAGGTGTCGATCTCGGCATCTGAAGTATCACGGAGCCGGTCCGGGAGGTGCCGGAAGCATAGAATGTTGGCCTCGGGGGCGTGCGCCGGCTCGAAGTCCGCGGCCTCACTCAGCCGGTGATGTAGCAGTTGTGTGTTCTGAACGGTCTTCTCGATGATCGCGCCAAAGAAGTTCGCACCGTAGTGGCGCAGGCAGATCCACAGCTTCAGCGCATCGAAGCGCCGTGAGCACTGCAGCGTGCGCTTCCCCATGTCGCGCGACCGCTCTTCACCGGGGCGGATGTGGAACAGGTAGGGCGCCTTCTGCTGGAACGCGGTGTCCAGGTGGCGGCGGTCGCGCACCAGTACGGCGCCGAGCGAGATCGGCATGAACATCATCTTGTGCGGGTCCCAGGCGATAGAATCCGCCCGCTCGATCCCGCGCACATGGTGGCGGAGCGCGTCGGAGAGCAGGAACGACGCGCCGTGGGCACCATCCACGTGCAGCCACACGCGCTCGCGCGCCGCGACATCGGCGATCTCGTCGAGCGGGTCGAAGAGCCCGGTGGCGGTGGAGCCGGCTGTAGCCGCGACGGCGAGCGGGATTCGCCCTTCGCGGCGCACGGCGCGCAGTACCTCCTCCAGAGCGGCGGGGTCCATGCGGCCGTCCCGCTCCGGCACGCTCACGACCGCATCGCTGCCCAGCCCCATCAGCCCGGCGGAGCGCTCGATGCAGTAATGCGCGTGAGGCGAGACGACGAGCACGGCGCGCTCCAGCTCCGGCGTACGGGCGACACCCGCCGTCCAGCTTCCGGGGAAGCGGGCCTCGCGGGCGGCGAGCAACCCCGTCAGGTTGGCCGCGCTGCCACCGGATACCAAGGTGCCGTCAGCGGTGGCGGGAAACCCGAGCAGCTCGGCCAGCCAGCGGATCACCTGCGCCTCCACCAGCGTGCCCGTGGGCGACATCTCCCACACGGCGATCGACTGGTTGAGCAGGCTCGCCAGCGTATCGGCGAGCACGGCGTGGGGGAGCGGCGGCGCGACCTGGTGCCCCATGTACATGGGGTGCGCGAAATGGATCGAGTCGGCGACCACCATCTCCCACGCATCGTCCCACACCTCCTCGGCGGGGCGGGCGGTGAGGGGGAGGGGCTCGGCGAAGCGGGTGGCGATATGCGCTGGGGCGTGCGGCGTGGAGACCGGGCGCGACTCGATGCCGTCCAGGTAATCGGCCATCCGGTCGATCAGCCGGTGTCCGGCCTCACGGAGTGTTTCGGCAGAGGGGTCAGCGGTCGTTATCATGTACGGCGGATATCTTGAAGGTCAGGTGCCGGAATCCGGACTCCTCAAGCTACCCGCATGTACGGGCGTGTTCAAGCGCTGGCAGATGTGGCGCAACAAGCACGCATGCGAGCCCGCCTACTCCTTATCGGCTCCCAACAGGTTGTACTGTGTTTCGTCGGTCTCCTCTGCGTCGCCGGCTGGGGCGACCAGGTCGTCGGGATCGAGTGGCGAGTCCGGGTCGTATTCGTCTTCAGCCGGCTGTTCCGTATCGCCGGTGACGCTCCGGGAAGGAGCCAGCGTGAGGTCCAGCAGCATCTCTCCCGCGGGCACGTCGATCAGCGGTGCGCCCGGCGCACCGGGGGCCTCCATCGGTAGCTGGTCTCCCGCGAGGGAGCAGATGCGGCCGCTGTTGGAGATCAGCGCGATCTGATCCCCATCCGCGATCTCCGACACCACCGCGACCGCCCCGGTCGTGCGGTCGAGTGGGGTGGCGACGACGCCGAGCCCGCCGCGCCGCTGTACGGCGAACTCGGCGAGCGGCGTGCGCTTGGCGAACCCCTTCTCGGTAACGGTGCAGAGGGTCGTCTCGCGCCGGGTGGCGAGGAAGCTCACCACGCGGTCGCCACTGGTAAGCCTAATACCGCGCACCCCCTGCGCGGCGCGGCCCATGGGGCTGACCTCCTCCTCCTCGAAGCGGATCACCCGCCCCTTGCGGGTGGCCAGCAGGATCTCGCCCGCGCCGTTGGAGAACTGCGCGTCGAGCAGGCGGTCGCCCGTCTGCAGGTTGATCGCGTTCACGCCGCCGGCGCGGAGGCCCGTGAACTGGTCGAGTGGCGTGCGCTTGACGGTGCCATCGCGCGTGACGAAGACGAGCATCCCCTCTGCCGGCGCACGCGCCAGAGACAGAACCGCGACCACTCGGGAGGCACGCGCGAACCCCAGGATCTGGTACAGCGCTCGGCCGCGCGCGGTGCGCCCCCCTTCCGGGACCTCCGCGGCCGCAAGCGCATAGGCGCGGCCGTCGTCGGTGAAGAAGAGGAGCGTGTCGCCGGTGGTGGTCGCGAAGCCGTGTCGCAGGTAGTCGCCCTCATACCGCTCCATCGCCGCGAGTGCCTGGTCGGCGCCGCCACGCCGACGGTACACCGCCATCGGGATCGCCTTCACGAAGCCCTGCGCGCTGACGATGACCACCATCTCCTCGTCCGCGGTCAGATCCTCGAGCACGAAGTCGTCCTCCTCCACGATCCGGGTGCGGCGCTCGTCCCCGTACGCCTCGAGGAGCGCTTCGACCTCGGAGCGCACCACGGCGAGCTGCTGCTCCGGGCTCGCCAGGATCGCCTCCAGCTCCGCGATCCGAGCCTTGAGTACGGCCATCCGATCCTGAAGCTCCTTCTTCTCCAGCGCGGTGAGCTTGACCAGCCGCATGTTCAGGATCGCCTCGGCCTGACGCTCGGTGAGCTTGAACTGCTTCTCGAGCTTCTTGCTGGCCGTCCCCCGGTTGCGCGAGCCGCGGATCAGGCGGATCACCTCGTCGATGCGCTTGAGCGCGATCAGCAGACCTTCGAGCACATGCGCCTCGTCGCGCGCCTTGCCGAGCTCCCACTGCGAG
The DNA here is from genome assembly GCA_013820915.1 of Gemmatimonadota bacterium. Classification (GTDB taxonomy): domain Bacteria; phylum Gemmatimonadota; class Gemmatimonadetes; order Longimicrobiales; family Longimicrobiaceae; genus JACDHR01. Next base: position 839 of record JACDHR010000084.1, on the reverse strand, counting down.
CGCCGAATCACGACGTGGACACGGTGGTCGCGGAAGCGCTCCAGGATCTCTTTGAGCGAGAACTCGTGCGGCACGCCGCCGTCCAGCGCAAGGCTGATCACGCCAAAGGTGGCCTGCAGCGAGGTCCACTTGAAGAGCCGGCCAAGCACGGCCACCGCGTCGGCGCCGCGCTTGAGTTCGATCACGATCCGGATCCCGTCGCGGTCCGACTCGTCGCGTAGGTCGGAGATGTCGTCGATCTTACCGCGCTTCACCAGGTCGACGATCTGCTCCAGGATCCGCGTCTTGCTGGTCGCGTACGGGATCTCGGTGACCACGAGCTGCTCGCGGCCCGCCCGCTTCTGCTCGCGGACCACGCGGGCCCGCATCACCACCCGCCCGCGCCCCTTCTCATAGGCGTCGCGGATCCCCTTCTTGCCCACGATGATGCCGCCCGTGGGGAAGTCCGGCCCGGGGATGTACCTCATCAGGTCGGCGATGGAGCATTCCGGGTGATCCAGCAGGTGGATCGCCGCGCCGACGACTTCGCGCAGGTTGTGCGGCGGAATGTTCGTGCTCATCCCCACGGCGATGCCGCTGCTGCCGTTGACCAGCAGGTTCGGGATCTTGGCCGGCAGCACCGTAGGCTCCAGCAGCCGGTCGTCGAAGTTGGGCGCGAAGTCGACCGTCTCCTTGTCGATGTCCGAGAGCATCTCGGTCGCGATCGGCGCCAGGCGCGCCTCCGTGTAGCGATACGCCGCCGCACTGTCGCCGTCCACGCTGCCGAAGTTGCCCTGCCCCGCGATCAGCGGATAGCGCAGGCTGAAGTTCTGGACCATGCGCACCAGCGCGTCGTAGAC
>JACDHR010000397.1 GCA_013820915.1 Gemmatimonadota bacterium | reverse complement strand
AAGCGGATTGGTCGTTGGGCGCCGCTCGATCCGCGCACGCTCACCCGCGCTGAGACTCACCCGCAGAGCACGCGCGATCTCCTGCGCGATCTCGTTCTGCACGGCGAAGACGTCCTGCAGCGGGCGGTCATAACGCTCGGCCCACAGCTGCCGGTCCGTCCTCGCGTCAACCAGATGCACGTTGATGCGCACCTGATCGCCGGCGCGCTGGACGCTCCCCTCCAGCACGTGTGCCACTTCCAGTTCGCCGGCGATCTGGCGCAGGGGCTTGCCGCTCCCCTTGTAGCGCATCGCCGAGGTGCGGCTGATCACCCGCAGGTCCCCCACGCCGGCCAGTGTGGTCAGAATCTCGTCCGTGATGCCGTCGCTGAAGTACTCGTTCTCCGGATCCTGGCTCAGGTTGGTGAAGGGAAGCACGGCTACCGAGCGCTCGACCTCCGTGCCTCCGGTGCTCTCTCTCCACAGCGGACGCGTGGCGAATCCGCCGCCGATCACGAGTACGGCCCCGCCGAGCACCAGCCACCGCGCCGTGGCTCGCTTCGACTGCCTGTGTAGCCAGCGCCACCCGCGGCGCGGGGTCGGCTCACCGCCGAGGGATATTGTCGCCAGCTCCTTCAGAAACTCCGGCGCCCCGGCGTAACGGCTCTCGGGAGCCTTGCGGAGGGCGGTGAGGACGATCTCCTCTACCGCGGGCGAGATGTCGGCCCGCAGGGCAGAGGGGCGGATCGGCTCATCGTTCACGATGGCGTGAGCGATCGCGCTTTCGTGCTCTCCGATAAAGGGTCGCCGTCCGGTGAGCATCTCGTAGAGCACTACGCCCAGCGCCCACAGGTCGGTATGGGGGCCGACGGGCCTACTGCGGACCTGCTCCGGCGCCATATAGGCCACCGTTCCCGGGTGCTCCCCGGATTGGGTCAGGCTCAGGTCTCTTGCCTTGGCCACCCCGAAGTCGAGAATCTTCACCGTCCCGTCGGGCAGGAGCATCACGTTGCCCGGCTTCAGGTCCCGGTGTACGATGCCCGCCGCGTGCGCGCACGCCAGCCCCTGCGCGATCTGCTGCGCGATGGCGAGCGCCTCTGACACGGGGAGCGGCCCGTCCCGCGCCAGGCGCGCCTTGAGCGTCTCGCCCGGGTAGAGGGGCATGGCGAGGAAGAGCCGGCCGTCCTCGGCCTCGCCCACCTCGTAGATGGTGCAGAGGTTGGGGTGGTCGAGCGCGCCGGCGGTCCGGGCCTCGTGGAGGAAGCGCTGCTTGGCGGACGGGTCGAGGACGTGGTGGGGAAGGAGGAACTTCAGCGCGACGGCGCGGCCGAGGCGGGTGTCCTCGGCGCGGTAGACCACGCCCATCCCGCCTGCCTCGAGCGGCTGCAGCACGCGGAAGTGCGACAGGGTGTGGCCGGCGAGGCCGAGTGGATCGGGCGCTGGACCGTGGTGATCGCCGCGCGGGGGGAGGCCCGCGCCGCCGAGCCCTCCGCTGCTCTCCGCATCGGCGGCCAGCAGCGACTCCACCGCATCACGCAGCTCCGGATCGCCCGTGCCGATGAGCGCAAGCCGCTCGGCGCGCTGATCGTCCTCCAGCTTGACCAGCTCGCCGAAGACGGCCCGGATTTCCCTCCAGCGCTGTGGGTCCATACGAATCAGAGGGATGGCTCGTTCTTGAGCTCCGCCAGCAGCCAGGCCCGCGCGGAGCGCAGCTCCCGCTTCACCGTGGCCAGTGAGAGCCCCATCGCCTCGGCCGTCTCCTCCAGCGAGAGGCCGCCGAAGTAGCGCTGCTCCAGAATCTGGCTCTGCCTGGGATCCATCGCTTCCAGTCGCTTCAGCGCCTCGTCCAGCTCGACCACCGAATCGAGATCCTCGTCCGCCATCCAGGTCCCTTCGCGTAGCTCCAGCACGGCTGCGCCGCCCCCGCGCTTCGCGGCCATCCGGGCGCGAGCATGATCGGCCAATAGACAGCGCATTACACGAGAGGCCAGCGAGAGGAAGTGGCTGCGATCCCTCAAGCTGATCTTCGGCACGTCGACCAGCCTGATATAGGCCTCATGGACCAGCGCGGTGGTGTTGAGCGAACGCTCCGCGGGTGCACCCTGGAGGCGCTGGCGTGCGAGGAGACGCAGCGAATCGTAGACGATCGGGACGAGCTGATCGAGGGCTCGGGAGTCGCCTTCACTCCAACGGTGGAGCAGACTGGTGATTGGGGACGCGGCGGATGGCATTGCAGCTTCGGCGGGGAAAGGCGTTCACAGCAGACGGAGAGGGAACTCCGCTCCTAGGAATCTTATGCATCATCGGTTTCCTGTCCAGGGCGGCCATCAGCAATCGCCGCCTGGCCCGTCACGATCACCGCCGGTACCATCACGGCTGTGCGTCGGGGTGTGAGCCGTTCTGGGAGCCGAATCCGAGTAGAGGGGGACCGATGAGCGCGGAGCTGCGGTGACCGGTCACGGTAGGCCGCCTCTCCCGTCACACCACCCCGTTACTTCACAGCCCCGGAGGCTACCATGTCGCAGTCGCGGATTCTCCCTCGCATTCTCGTGTTCAGCCTTGTTCTCACCTCAGCCGCCGGCTGTCACCACAGGTCCGCCGGTCCTGCGCGTTCCTCCGCTCCCGATGAGGCACAGGTCGGGCATGGCATGCACGCCACGGCGCGTACCTCCATCGGGGTTCAGTCCTCGCAGCCGAATGAACTGGGGGACGTGGAAACCACCCGCATCGAAGACCTGTTCGCGGGGCGTTTCGCGGGCGTACAGGTGCAGCGCACTGGGGTTGGGAAGATCTTGATCCGCATCCGCGGCGTCGAGCCCCTGGTAGTGGTCGATGGACTGGAGGGTGACTCCCACCTCCTTTTGGGTCTCCGACCGCAGGACGTCGTACGGATCGACATCCTCAAAGACGCGGGCGCGACTGCTATCTACGGCGAGCGCGGCCGCAATGGAGTGATCGTGATCTCCACGAGGCAGCGTCGCTGACGCCTCCGCGGGAAAGGGCACCTGCGCAAAGGCCAAGCCGTACGGCGCCCTCTCCCGGATCCGGCCGTTCGGTCAGCGGGGATCTGCCTGTTACCCACCATTCGCGGAAGTCGTTCTGTTCCTGCCGGTTGTGAGTTCGACCAGGAAAGTATTGAACCGGCAGATCTCCCAGGAAGTGTGCCCGCACAACAACCCGAGGTTCGTTCAGCTACCCGATGAGAGCGCCTTCTGGCCGCGCCAAAGAGTGCACGGAGCGAAGCTGATCGAGCTGATGTCGCTCTCGCAGGAGGAGTTCTCGGCTAGGTTCCGCAAGTTGCCGGTCAAGCGAGCAAAGCGACGGGGGCCGCTGCGCAATGTGGCGGTCGCGCTCGGGAACTGGGGCTCGGCCGAGGCGGTGCCGGTGCTGGCGCAGGCGCTGGACGACGCGGAGCCGCTGATCCGCGGGCACGCGGCCTGGGCACTCGGAAGAATCGGCACCGAGGCGGCGCTCCAGGTGCTACAGGCCAGGGATGAGGTGGAGGAGGATGTCTGGGTGCGGGAGGAGATCGCACTGGCATTGTCGAGCTGACACCCAGTTGTACAGCGTGGCCTCTCCACGACCAAACTGCCGTGCCACCTCGGCGCGTGTGAGGTCCTCCTCTGCGGCTGCAACGGCGCGCTCCCGCTGATCGACCGAAGGCGATCGTATCATGAGCCCCCGGTCCGCTCGACCACACCGCCGCCACCAGCCCCGCCGTGAGCATCAGCACGACGATCCCGCCCAGGAAGGCCGCCGCCTCCCAGCTCGTCAGACCATTTAGGAAGAGGAGCGCTCCGCCCAGCGCGGAGCCGACGAGGCCCCCGAGTCCGACCTGCCACGCGGCGCGCGAGAAGATGCTCGCCAGGAGGCGGCCGGGTCGGGCGCCGAGCGCGGTACGGATGCCGACCTCCTTACGGCGCCGGGTGACGGTGAGCGACATGAGCG
>JACDHR010000396.1 GCA_013820915.1 Gemmatimonadota bacterium | reverse complement strand
TCCCCGGCCATCGCGTTCAGCGTGGAGCCGAGGTTTCCGATCTCGTCGGTGCCGCCATCCGGAAGCCGCTGCGTGAGGTCTCCCGCCGCGACTCCGGCCGCGAAGTCCACGGCGCGAGTCAGAGGGCCGGCGATCGTTCGTGCGATCCAGACCGCAACGGCGATCGCCAGGATCACCGCGATCAACATGCCGATGAGTGTGGCCCAGCGAATGTTCTCGAGAGAGTCGGTCATCGCGAAACGGGCGTTCTGCGAGAGCACCGTGGCACGCTCCTGAAACCGTTCCACGACAATCCGTGCCCGTTCTCCCCCGCGTGCTCCGGCGCCGCCACGAACGAAAGCCGTGACGGTATCGGAAACCGGGCCGAGGGGATCGCCCGCCCGCAGCGCAATCCCCACGCTGCCAACTTCCTGTTCCCACTGTTGCGCGAAGTCGGCGATCGTGTCTAACCGCGCCTGCTGAAGGGAGTCGCGAATCAGCTCACCCGCGCGGACCACGGCCTGCCGGATCCGGTTATCGGCGTCACGGTAGGCCACGAGTGCCGGCTCCTGCCCGGTAAGCAGATAGTCGCGGTACGCCGCGGTGCGGTCTACGAGCGCGGTTCCTATCATCTCCGACTCATGCCGAATTTCCTCGGTACGCGCGGTTTCGCGGTTGAGATCCGCGATGATCGCAGCCTGTGTTATCACAACCGCGGCGACGATCGCCATCAACAGCAGCACGACAGCAAAGCCCACCAGGATTTTGTTCTGCACCTTCAGATTGACGAACCACCCTGCGAAGCGGCTCATCCGCGCTCCTTGAGAAGGGGGAAATTAGTGGGTGCCGGCTCCGAGTGGCGCGCCAGCACCGCTGTGAGATGAAGAACGGTCACCAGCCGGCCGGCTTGGGGAGAGATCACGGAAAGGATCCAGCCAGGGGGAAGGGTGGCCTCCACCTCCGGTGGCGCTTCGCGAAGCTCCGCCCCATCCGGGTCTATCATCCCGGTGACCGTGTCCACGAGCAGCCCGACCGGCTCACCGCTATGCGGGTCTGTCACCATCACGAGACATCCCGGGCGCTCCGCGGGCTGCCCCAGCAGGCGGATGCCGAGGTCCATGACCGGAACGACCGCGCCACGTACCGCGGCCGCGCCGCACACCGCGGGCGGAGGAAGCGGGACGCGCGTGATGTATGGCGTACGTAGAACCTCACGCACGGCGGAAATCGCGATGCCGTACTCGGTGCGCCCCAAACGCACGATCACCACAGGCTCCACGAGAGAGGGTGGAGCATCGGAATCCATCCGCACGGTCGGCTCGGCCTGGATACTCATTCGTCTGCGCTCGCGCAGACCTCGCGGACGGTTTTCAGGAGCTGCTCCGGTGTCCACGGTTTCCGGAGGTAGGCATTGGCTCCGGCGTCGCGGGCGGCGGCAAAATCCTCTTCCTCGCCCTCCGTGGAGATGACGATCGCCGGCGTATCGCGCACCCCGAGATCCGAGCGAAGTTTCCGCAGGAACTCCAGGCCATCCATTTGCGGCATGTTGATGTCTACGATGAACAGGCCGATATTCTGCTCCTGCGCCGCGAGGTCCAATCCTTCTACACCGTTATGGGCGAATACAAGCTCCGTCCGTCCCGTCTGCCCGAGCACGATCCGATACAACTGGCACATGGTGGGGCTGTCCTCGACGATCATTACTTTTCCGGGAATATCAGGCACGACTTTCCCTCCGATGGAATTCCAGGTTGAGATCGATGAGGCCGCCGGCGTCGATGAGCAGTACCACCCGGCCATCCGGTGCGATCGTCGCACCGGACACTCCGGGTGGATGGCCAAGGTATGGCGGCAGCGCTGTCACCACCACGTCGCGCTGTTCCAGGAGACGGTCCGCCACCACCGCCGCGGTCCGCGTTCCACGGCGCACCACCATCGCGAACGGGGCGGGGACGTCGTCGGTCGTTCGATCGGCATTCCAGCCGAAGAGCCGCGCCGGGCGCGCGAGCGGGATTAGCTCGTCGCCGTAGCGCACGACATCGGCCGCGCCCGCCCGGTCCGTGGCGCCGGGGCGAATCGCCTCCTCCACATCCATCGCCGGCAGTGCCAGGATCTCGCCGTCGGACTGGAAGAGGAGGGCCGGGACGATCGCTACCGTCAGCGGGAGGAAGAGGACGAAGCGAGTTCCGTCACCCGGTGTGTCCTCTACCTCGAGCCGACCCCGCAGGCGTGCGACGCTGCGTGCCACCACATCGAGCCCGACCCCGCGGCCCGAAACCATGCTCGTCTCTTGCCGCGTCGAGAAGCCGGGTTGAAAGATTAGCTCCGCGACCTCAACGTCGCTCGGATGTTCGTTGGCGCTCACCAGCCCGGACTCCATGGCTCGCGTGAGGATTCGTTCGCGGTCCAGCCCCGTGCCATCGTCTTGCACCTCGATTCTCACCTGATCGCCGCTCTGCGCCGCCCGCAAGGTGAGGGTGCCCTCCGGCGGCTTGCCGAGTGCCTCTCTTTGCTCCGGCGTGCCGATCCCATGGTCTACGGCGTTGCGCACGAGGTGGAGCAGAGGTTCAGCGAGAATGTCAACGGTGCTCTTATCGAGCTCCGTGTCTTCGCCTTCCAGCACTACCTGGATCTTCTTACCCTGATCCCGTGCGAGGTCTCGCACCAGGCTCGGGAAACGTGTGAACACGCGGCTCACCGGGACGAGCCGAAGCTCCATCGTCGCGGTACGCACGGCTTCGGCGGACCGCTCGAGCTGCTCGGCCCGCGCCTGGAGCGGCCGACGCAGACCGATGCCATCCAACTGTGGCCGGTGACGTTCGAGAAGCTCGTCGATCGCGGCATGGACACTCACCAGATCCGCTACCTGGCTCATCAGCGCGTCCAGCTTGGCGAACGGGACGCGCAACATGTCGGTAGACGGCGAGAGGTGTAGGTCCTCCGGCGCCGTAGACCGCTCCGCCTCTGGCGGCTCCTCCGCAGGGGGCCCACCTGGATCCTCCCCCGGAGGCGCGGGCTCCACGCGAGGAGCCGGAGGGGTGCCGCTCATGATCACGGCGCTGAGCGGCGGCAGCGCGGTGATGCGCGCGAGCGCTCCGGCCTCCTCGTCCGAGCCCGCCAGCTCCACCAGGCGGCGCAGCGCGGCCGCCCCTTGGAAGAGCTGATCGACCAGCAACTGCGGCCACTCCGGGAGAGCGTCTTTGAAGACGGTCTCGACTCCGTGCACGTAGTCGCGTACCGGTGTGAAGCCCAGCATCCCGCTGTTGCCCTTCAGGGTGTGAAGCGCGCGGAGGAGCGCGGCACGCTCGGCGTCCGGCAGCGTACCTTCGCGCTCCAGCTTCAGGAGTGCCGCGTCTAACTCATCGAGTTGACCACGCGCCTCGTCGCGGTACTCGTCGAGCAGGCCGGACAGGTCGAACGATTCAGCCAGCGGGACCTCGGGGCTCGGGTATGGCGAAGAATCTAGGCGCTGGCGCCGTCACTGACAATATAGGAGGGGTGGCTACGACGCGGCAGGATGGAAGGGGAGGGACGGAACAGGGTTGTGAGGGGCTGCGCGGCGTGTTAAATCAGTAGCGGTTTTCACAGTCCCGGCCGGAGCGACCCCCATCACCGTGGACCCATGTCCGTAACCTATCTCAGCCGTTCCGTCCGCTTCAGCGCAGCGCATCGGTATTTCCGCCCGGAATGGAGTGACGATCGAAACCGCGAGGTCTTCGGAGCGTGCAGCAATCCGCACGGACACGGGCACAACTACCGGTTGGAGGTGATGGTTGCGGGTGAGCCGGCGCTGCTGACAGGGTTCTCCGTGGACCTCGCCGAGCTCGACCGCGCACTCCGCGACGAGGTCGTCCACCCGCTCGATCATCAACACCTCAACCACGTTGTGCCCGAGTTCGCGCCCGGTGGGCTGATCCCCACCACGGAGAACCTGCTGATCCTGCTCTGGCGCCGCCTCGCGCCCCGC
>JACDHR010000395.1 GCA_013820915.1 Gemmatimonadota bacterium | reverse complement strand
CGTGCGGAGCGCATCCGCGCCGAGCTGGGGCGCGCCGGAGAGGCGGAGCAGATGCGCACCTTCGGCGACCTGCTGCTGGCGCACCTGCATCAGGTGCCCCGCGGCGCCGAGTCGGTCCGGCTGCGCGACTGGGAGGATCAGGAGGTGGAGATCGCGCTCGATCCCACCCTCACCCCGGCCCAGAACGCCGACGCCTGGTACGAGAAGGCGAGGCGCCGCAGCCGCGCGCTCGAACGCCTCCCGCAGCTCCTCGCCGAGGCGGACGCCGAGGCGACTCGCTGGCGAGACGCTCTGCGCCACGCCGAGGCAGCCGGGGCGCTGCCGGCCTGGGCCGCCGAAGAGCTGGAACGCAGCCCCACCCGTGAAGCCTCGCCCGGGCGCGCGGAGGAGCCGGCGCTTCCCTACCGCCGCTACCGTACGTCCGGTGGCCTGGAGGTACGGGTGGGGCGCAGCTCCAGGGACAACGACCGCCTCACCTTCGGCTTCTCCTCTCCGGGAGACATCTGGCTGCACGCCCGCTCCGTGCCCGGCTCGCACGTCATCCTGCGCTGGCCTGATCCCGAGGGAAACCCACCCGCACGTGATCTCGAGGAGGCGGCCGGCCTGGCGGCGCTCTTCAGCAAATCGCGCACATCCGGCCTGGTGGCTGTGGACTGGACCCGCCGCAAGTACGTCCGCAAGCCGCGAGGGGCTCCGCCGGGGGCGGTGATTCCGCAGCGGGTCAAGACGGTGTTTGTTGAACCGGAGCCGGAACTGGAGGAGCGGCTGCGGGGCGTGGCGACGTAACCGTGAGGTCGGGCGGCCGAGGCGCACGGAACGCTTCACGTGACCGTACTGACCTCGACCTCCTCATGTGGTTCTCCCTCGGCCACTGCGATCGCGTCGGCGCGATTCATCTCGAGCGCCTCCTGTAGTGCCGAGCGGAGGTTGCGCAAAAGCTCCTCCTGAGTCTCGCCCTGCGAGTTGATCCCGGAGATCCCCGCAATCCAGCCGATCCACCACTCCGTACGCTCCAGCACAACGGCGGTGTAACCGGTGCCCATCGGACCTCCTCTTGTCGAAGTGCAACAGTGCGACATCATCAACGTGAGACGGCGAGTCGGGAAGATCAGCACCGTAACGCGAGTAACCAGCAGTTCATCGCAGACCAGCGGCGGGATAGCCCGACTGAACGGCGAGGGTAAGGCGCCCAGGACCGGCGCAGAAGCACGCGAACGGCGCAAGAGGTGTAGAACACGCAGAACTCGGCCGAACTCATGGATGGCCCCAGGTCGCCTTCGCCCCCTCGTGAGATGTTGCGGTGACGAGGCTTACGCCGCTTCGATGAGCACCTCCGGATGCTTCGCGGCAATCTGGAGCAACCGCATCGCCGGACCGCTCGGCTCCCGCCGCCCCTGCTCCCAGTTACGCAGCGTCTTCACGCTGATGCAGAGCACCTCCGCAAATTCCTCCTGCGTCAGCCCCATGCGCGCGCGGATCTCCCGCGGATCCGGCTCACCGGCGAAGTGGATCGCCCCAGGCTCGACTTCCCCGCGAAGGTATGCACCGCCTTCCTTGACGCTCTCGACCAGCTCGTTGAACAACTCGTCCTTCATGGCTCACCTTTCTGCTCGAGTTCGGCTCGGACAAACTCCTTCAGCACACCCTTCTGCTCGGCCGAGAAGTCGTCCTGCACGTTCTTCGGGTAGAGGAGCAGCAACAGGATGAGATCGCGTCTCTCGACCACGAAGTAGATGACGCGAACTCCGCCGCGCTTACCTCTGCCTTCCATGCTCCACCGCAGCTTCCGGAGTCCGCCGGTGCCTGGGATGCGAGCACCGGCGTTGGGGGTCGTCAGCAGGTGATTCTGCAGCGCACGGAACTGCTACTCCTCCAGGTGCTCACGCCGCTGTCGACTGAACACGCGTGTCTCGACGAAGATCATCCCGAAGCATAATGTGCGCCAATGGCGTAGTCAAACCGGAAGGTCGGGACAGCGAAGGCAGAGGCGGAGGCACACGCGGGAGCAGCATCGGCTAACGCTCAAGCTAACCGGCGCAGGGCCGGCACGGAAGGTTGTGAACGGCACCGAAGCCGACGATCACACCAAACTTTCCCGAAAATATGGATGGCCCTGCGTCCGTGTTCAGCGCCTCCGTAGGCGGTAAGTGGTTGCCTTGCATTGGCTTACACAAAATTCTTTACCTGTGCCATTCACGTGGACACCGCGGTTGGCAACTCCCCAGCACGCTCTTTCTCGTCCAAGAGCCGGTCTGCGAGATCCATGCAATGATACCGGCCGTAGATGCAGGGTCCTCGCTGCATCAACCGCAGGTTGAACTCACGAATGGCAGGTAAGACCTCAGGATCAGTGACGAACGACTCTACCTCGTCCGCACGGATGTAGAAGTTGAGCTGATCCTCTCCACCCGGCTTGTACCGGTGGCTTGTCGGCTGGAGCGTCAGATACCGCTCATAAAGCTTGTCTGATCTTTCTTGTGACCACTCGTAGAACGGAGACTCGGCCATGAAGATCGAGCACCAGAGATCAGCGTCGTGACCGTGGACGTTGAACACCTCCTGCCAGTTAATGTTGATGCGTGCAGGCATTCCGACCGACGGCAGGCAGGTGACAGCCCAAAAGGCGACTTCGCTGCGCCGAGGTACAGGAATGGCTGCATCAACGTAGGTGCGGACCACGTCAATCACTCGTTCGGCAGATCCCAGCCTCTCGAACTGGCGATAGCGACGGGAGTACTTGCGACGGAGGACCGGATCGACAAGACGGGGGCCCGAGAGGTCTTGGAAAGACAGATCGGCTCGCCACCGCTTCTGCTCTTCGGGGCTCATCACAAGATCAAAATCCGTCTCGCCCTCGGGGAGCCGAGTAAATGTGATGTTTCGAAGCGGCTTACCTTCTGCCTCCAGCCGCTTGATCACAGAGCGCTCCGCAGTGTCCAGTTCGGCTTCGGGGACGCGCATGAACGCAATCCGCTCGATATCATCATGAGTCTTCCAGTGCTGCACGAAGCGTCGAGTCACATCTCGTGCCTTGCCGGCATAGAGTTCACCGGTTGCGAACTCAAGGACGTATACACCACATCGTTCCTTCTGGTTGAACAGATCGGCAACAGATGTTCGACCACGTACATGGATTGGCACTGACAAGCCAAGTTGACCGAGCACACGGGTGAGTCGATGCTCCTCCGGAGAAATCGAAACGATAGTCACGGCGGCCTCTGACGCCGATGTTCGCGCTTCCCGCGGAGATCGAGGGATCTCCTTTTTGCACCACTGGCTGACCGCATCCGCGAGCTTTTCTCCCTCTGCTGCCGCTTGGCGAGCGGCCCAGAGGAAATCGTCAATGTCTTCCGTCGCAGTACCAGGATTCGACTTCACAAGCCCGTGCACGATGTTGTTTCGGCGCCTTCTCCAGCGGTCTACCGCCTCCTGCAGGTTATCAACTCCTCGAGACGTGATCGGCTCTGGATGCTTTTGCTTCCAGCGTTGGATGAGCTGACCGAAGGGAGGGTACTGGCGAAGATCATCCTTCAACTCAATCGCGTTCTTGCTGAGAAGGTAGCGGATGAGTCGATCGGAGATGATGCTCTCCTCGATCGTAACTGCTTCAAGGTAGAAGCCATGTCCCTGAGCAGCCTTGATCCGTGCCCACGCCTCGCGGTAGCTCAGATATTTTTCAGCATTCCCCCGAGGACTGGACTCAGGGTCGCGTGACTTGCGCATGATACCTTGCTGGGTTGAAGTGTCATTGATACGGCTGCTAGTCGGAATCGCTAATCACGTGCAAACCCTGTTCCCTCCAGCCGACCTGCCGAGCAATACAGGTGGTGGCTCCTTCTGTATGCCTCCAAGGGTAGCTGTTGCTGCAGTTCAGCAGCCTCGAGATCCCTTGGGCGGAAAACGCCAGCGGAAGTCGGAAGCCCAGAACGGCCGCGGCGATGTGCAGAAGG
>JACDHR010000394.1 GCA_013820915.1 Gemmatimonadota bacterium | reverse complement strand
GAATCGCACACCGCAGGACAACACGGCATCCACTCGGATCTTCCTTCGCAACCGCGTCGACTAGGATCGGTTCATGCGCACTATCATTCGGCGGCTCCCACTCCCGCGCGACCGCGGCGGCGTAGCGCTTCCGCTCTCGCTGCTGGGCATCATCTTCGCCTCGATCCTGGTCTCCGGGATGCTCGTCAGCTCGTCGATGGAGGCGGCGCTCAGCGTCGCGCACCAGGACGCGACGAGCCGGCTGTACCGCACCGCGGGCGCGCTCGAGTCGTACGTGGCGGGGCTGGGCGCCAGCCTGGTCCCGATCGTGAACGCCGAGTATACCCCTCCGGGCGGCGGGCCGGTCGCGCGGATCGACGTCGACCAGCTCTCCTCGGTGCCGTCTGAAAGGGTACCGGGCGCGTTCGACGCGGTCTTCACGGTCAAGGCCGAGCCGGTGGGCGGCGGGCGCGCGGTGTCCGCGATGGTGATGGTGAGGCCGTTCTCGCTGAACATCGAATCGGCCGCCACCTTCGGCGGTAACTCCAAGATCGGCGGGAGCACCATTGTCAGCGATGGGTCGGACGGCACATCGTGCAACCTGGCGACCGCGGAGGACGCGATCGTGCACGGCGAAGGCACCACGGTAGACACCGTCGGCAACAAGGCGGCTATCAAGGGGTCGGTGACGGAGTCGGATCTCAAGGGCGAGGAACTCATCCGGCAGACGCTGGGCGGAATGACCATCGAAGGGCTGCTCCGCCAATTGGAGACGCTCGGCCTGACGAAAGACAAATATGTCAAATTCGGCACGAACAAGATCTGGGGCACGGAGCCGGCCTATAAGGGCACCGGGAACGACAAGCCGAACTCGGTGGCCTCGAAGACGACCCGGAAATCGAACACCGACCCGTACAACTGGTACTGCCCGGGAAGGATGGACACGCAGAACGACTGCTGGAAGGTGCCGACGGAGTTGCTGGCCGACACCGTTTCGCAGAAGATCATCGCCATCGACGCCGGCGGCGGCGAGGTCACGATCCAGGGTGATCACGGCCAGGGCATGCTGATCGTGGTGAACGGGGGGCTGCGCATCAGCGGCGGGTTCATCTTCCGCGGGATCATCGTCAGCACGCACGACATCGACATCAGCGGCACCGGCAACAAGGTGGAGGGCGCCATCGTCTCGCAGAACGAGGTGCGGGTAGACCGCCCCTCGGACACCGATTCGGAAGTACTGGGCAATGCGGTGGTCCGGTTCAACCGCTGCGCGATCAACAGCGTGATGGGCGCGGTGAACCCGGGCGGCAGCTTGCGGGTCGCCGGTCGCACCGTGGGCTGGTCCGAGCTGGTACGGTAGCTCTCCCGCGCTCACGTTCCTCTTGACGGAGGGCGTGGGCGCACGTATATATTCGCGCAGCCACCCACCACGTCGCACCAGGAAAACTCCTCCCTCGCCGACGTCCGGGACTGTGCCCAACCTGAAAAACTCCTCATGGTTTCGTTCTTCCGCCGCAACAAGAGCACGGTAGGTCTGGATATCGGCAGTGGCGCCATCAAGGTCGCCGTGGTGGACCACTCGGGCCCGCAGCCGGAGCTTACGCATGTGGGCCACGTCCCGCTCGCCGCCGACGCGATCGTCGAGGGCGAGATCATGGACCCGCAGCTGGTGGCCGACACGGTGCGCACGCTGCTCAAGGACATGGGTGTGGAGCCGAAGCGGGTCGTCACCTCGGTGGGCGGGCGCGACCTGATCGTCAAGAAGATCCAGATGGACCGGATGAAGCCGGAAGAGGCGCGCGAGGTGATCCGCTGGGAGGCCGAGCAGTACGTGCCCTTCGACATGGAAAACGTGCAGTTGGACTTCCAGGTGCTGGACCCCTTCGGCGACGGCCTGCAGATGGACGTGCTGCTGGTGGCGGCGAAGCGCGAGCTGATCGACCAGAAGGTTGCGCTGCTGCGCGACGCGAACGTGAGCCCCAGCGTGGTGGATGTGGATTCGTTCGCGCTGCATAACGCCTTCGAGTACAACTACCCCGAGGCGATGCAGGGCACCATGGCGCTGGTGAACGTGGGCCACGAGGTCTCGACGGTGAACGTGCTGCAGGAGGGTGTGCCGCTGCTCACGCGCGACATCGCCTTCGGCTCGCGCCACCTGCGCGAGGATCTGCGCCGTATGCACGGCCTCACCGCCGAACAGGCCGAGGAAGTGATCCAGGGCCGCTCGGATCGCCAGCGCGAGTTCGCGGGGAAGCTCACCGAGGGGAGCGAGGAGCTCGCGGTGGGGATCGAGCGCGCGGTGGCCTTCCTCTCGATGGGCAACACGGCGGGCCGCAGCACCCTGGGCCGCGTGTACCTCTGCGGCGGCGGCGCGCGCATCCCCGGTCTCGCCGAGGCGGTGGCCGACCGGCTCCGCACCCGCACCGAGGTCGCCTCTCCGTTCGAGCGGCTGCAGATCCGCGCCGGCGCCACCGCGCTCTTCCCCGTAGAGGAGCTCGCCCCGATGATGATGCTCCCGGTCGGCCTCGCGCTCCGTAGCGCCGCGTAGTTCTCAACCCGTTCAGTCGTTAGCTCTTCCCCTACACGCAGGACACTCCGTTGATCGAGATCAATCTTCTACCGGGCGGCGATAAGCGCCGCCCGACCCGGCAGAGTGCCGCGCCTGCCTCGTCGCGTCGCGCGCTCAAGGTTCCAGGCTTCGGTGCCGATCCCTGGATGGTAGGCCTCGGCGCTGCCGCGGTTCTTCTGCTGCTGGCCGCGGCCGGCATCTGGTGGAGCACCGCGTCCGCCACAACGCGCCTGGAATCGCAGATCGCGCAGGAGGTGACCGACTCCACCCGCTACGCCGCCACGATCGACCTGGTCACCTCGCTGCGGGCGCGGCAGGACACGATCCAGCAGAAGATCGAGGTGATCCGCAGCGTGGACACGCGCCGTTACGTGTGGCCCCGCGTGCTGGACGAGATCAGCCGCTCCGTGCCGGCCTTCACCTGGCTGGGCAAGATGGAGTCCGCCGAGGGCGACGGCGGGCCAACGCTGACGCTCGAGGGCTCGGCCGGCTCCACGCAGGCGCTGACGCGCTTCATGAAGAACCTGGAGGCCTCGCCCTTCATCCGCGACGTGACGCTCGTCACCACCGAGCAGGTGGAGGCTGAGGGACGTACGCTGAACCGCTTCACGCTCGAGGCGCGCTACGAAGCGCCGGATTCCACCTTCATCGAGACCATCCCGGTCGTCGTCGTGAGCAACTGAGCATGGCACTTCTCCCATCGGACCCCAAGCTGAAGAAGCAGGCAATCCTGGGCATGCTGGTCCTGGCGCTGCTGGGCTACGGCATCCACGAGTATCTCTACACGCCGCGCACCGCGGAAGTCGCGGTCATGGAGCAGCGCCTGGAAGGGCTGCAGCTCCAGAACCAGACGGCACGCGCGCTCACGCAGGGCGAGGGTGTCGCGGACGTCGAGCGCCGCCTCGCCATGTACCGCGAGCAACTGGTCGCGGTCGAGGGGCTGATCCCGCTCTCGGAAGAGCTGCCGGATCTGCTGGACGCGATCTCCGCCGAGGCGCAGCGCACCGGCGTGGATCTCACGCTGCTGCAGCCGACCGGCGCCACGCAGGAAGAGTTCTACACGCGCCGCACCTACGACCTGGCCGTCGTGGGCTCGTACCACGACATCGGCTTCTTCCTGGCGCGGATCGGCTCGCTGCCGCGCATCGTGACCCCGATCGGCCCGACCCTCACGCCGCGCACCGAGACCGGGCGCGGCGGGAGCCCCCGGCTGGAGGCCCGCTTCTCCATCGAAACCTATGTGCTCCCCGCGCCGGGCACCGGAACGCCAACTGAGAACACCGATGCTGAATAGACTCACGCTGGGCGGCGCTCTCTTGCTGGCGCTCGCCGCGCCGGCGATCGCCGCGGAGGCGCAGGACACCGTCGGCACGGAGATCGTCTACCGCCGCGAGATCTTCGAC
>JACDHR010000393.1 GCA_013820915.1 Gemmatimonadota bacterium | reverse complement strand
CGTCCTCACCATCGACGGTCAGGATGGTGCCGCGCTACTGCCGGGTGATCGGCTGGTGGTGAGCCGCGCCCCGGTTCCGCTCTGCCTCGTGCGGTTTCCCGGTCAGACGTTCTTCGATACGCTCCGGCGTAAGCTGCGCTGGGGCGATGTCGGGGAGTCCGACGACCGCTGAGGTCGAGAACTACTGGATCTCCGGCGTGGGGCGCTCCCGCCGGCGTAGCAGCCACGGCTCTCGCTCCGTGCCGTCGTCGTCCAGCACGGGCAGCGTATCCATGTCCAGAGTGTCGGCGAGCACATCCTGTAGCTCCGCCTCCTCCAGCCGACGGTAAATCTCCTCCCAGATCCTTGCGAGCTCTGCAGGGTCCTCGCCCCGCTCGATGACGAAGTTGCGCAGCTGCTCTTCGGTGGCCCCATGCTCCGCCAGCACCAGGGGGCGCAGGCTGTCGACCGCCGTCGTATCCCCCTCGATCCTGCGCAGCGCTACGTAGGTTTCGATGAACCGCTCCCGCGTCATTGCGGCCTCGGCCGATGCGGGCTCACGTCCGCCGCACCCCAGCGAGGTAGCCAGGAGGAGCATAGTTAGAAAATGGCTGCATCTCCTCACACCGTCTCCCTTGGTCTTGAGCAGTGCGTCGCGAAAATGCGACCGCACGAGTCGGAGTCCGCTACAGTGTAATGGCGATCGCCGGGAGCACAAGGAGAGGGGGCATCGGACCCGCGCATCCGGCGGCATCTCAAGACGCCGCGGCTGGGGCGGTTGCGCGCGTTTCGGGTGTCGCATAGCTTCGCTAGCGGTTCGGGTTTCCGTTTGTATCCGGATTCCCGCGGCGGTCCGCCTGTCGACCGTGGGATCTCTCTTTCCGAGGAACATCGTACGCATGAATGATCGTCTCGTCGGCCTGCGCCGACGCTCTTTCCTGATGTTGCTGCTGCTGCTCTGCCTCGCGCCTGCGGTTCAGGCGGCGGCGCAGGAAGCTCCACCGTCTCCGGAGGAAGTGCTCGGCTACCCGGTGGGCCAGCACTTCACCGACTACCACGGGGTGCGGGACTACGCGCGCGCGCTCGCGGCGGCCTCGCCACGCGTGGAGTACCGCACGTACGGAAGAACTCCGGAGCGCCGGGACTTGATACAGCTCGTCATCGCGAGGCCGGACCACCTGCAGCGGTTGGACGCGATCCTGGCCGCCAACGCCGAGCTGACGCGGCCGGAGACCTCGGCGGCGCGGGCCCGTGAGATCGCCGCCACGAACCCGGCCGTCGTGTACTTCACCTATGGAACGCACGGCAACGAGAGCTCGTCCTCGGAGGCGGCACTGTGGACGGCGTGGGACCTCGCGCGCGACGTGCCCGAGGTGGCGGGCGCGCTGGACTCGCTGGTCGTGATCATCGACCCGGTCGCCAACCCCGATGGGCGCGACCGCTACGTGCATTGGTTCCGCTCGGTGGTGGGTCAGACTCCGAACCCGAGCCCGCAGGCGCGCGAGCACCGTGAACCCTGGCCGGGCGGCCGGTTCAACCACTATCTCTTCGACCTGAACCGCGACTGGGCGTGGGCGACGCAGCCCGAGACGCAGGCGCGGCTCGCGACGTGGTGGAGCTGGAACCCGCAGGTGCACGTGGACTTCCATGAGATGAGCTACCGGTCCAGCTACTTCTTCTTCCCGGCTGCCGCGCCGATCAACCCGATCTACCCCGACCATGTGCTGGATTGGGGTCGTCGCTTCGGTGAGGCCAACGCACGGGCATTCGACGCGCGCGGCTGGGCGTACTATACGGCGGAGGCGTTCGACCTCTTCTACCCCGGATACGGCGACTCCTGGCCGAGCCTCACGGGTGCGGTGGGGATGACGTACGAGCAGGCCGGCCACGGGATGGCGGGGCTGGCCGTGGTGCGTGAGGAGGGCGATACGCTTACCCTGGCGCAACGTGCTACACAGCACCGCACCGCGGGCCAGGCCACGCTGCGGACCGCGGCAGCCGGGAAGTCGCGGCTTCTCCTCGACTTCGCCGCCTCTCAGCGCGAGGTGGGCCGTGGCGAGCCCGACGTGCTGCTGGTGCCCGGCCCCGATACGTCGCGCGTACAGGCGCTGGTCGACCACCTCGGGCGGCAGGGGATCGCGGTCGAGCGCGCGGAGCGGCCGTTCCGCTCCGGTGCGCGCGCCTACCCGGGCTTCGAGCGGCGCGCGGAGTTCCCGGCCGGCACCTACCGGGTGCGGATGCGGCAGCCCGGTGGCCGGCTCGCCGCCACGCTGCTCCAGCCGGAGACCGAGCTGCGCGCGGAGTACTCGTACGACATCAGCGCGTGGTCGCTCCCTTACGCGTACGGGGTGGAGGCGCATCAGGCCGCATCCACGCCGCGCGGCGGTTGGGTACCTGCGATAACCGGTGGAGCGCCGGTAGCCGTATCCGCACTCGCGCCGGGAATCGGCTATCTGGTGGCGCCGGGCACCGAGGCGGCCGCCGGCATGGTCCGCTTTCTGGACGGAGGCGGTCGGGCACGGGTGCTCGGCCGCGCCTCGGCGCGCGAGGGCCGGCAGTGGCCGGCGGGCACCTGGTTCCTCCCGAATGCCGGAACCGACACCCTCCAGGCCCGTGTGACCGCGGCCGGGATGGGCGGGATGGCCGTGCCGGTGCGGAGTGGGTTGAGCGAGGAAGGGATCGACCTCGGCAGCGACCGTGTCTCCGCGGTTCGACTCCCGCGGGTGGCCGTGCTCGCGGGCGAGGGGGTTGCCCCCACCTCGTTCGGCGGATACTGGTTCTTCTTCGAGCAGGAGCTTGGGCTGCGGTTCGATGCGCTGCTGGTCGGCGACCTCGGGAGCGCCGACCTCAGCCTCTACGACGTCATCGTGATCCCCGACGGCTCTCCGAGCCTGCTCGGCGATAGCCAGCGCGATCTCCTCCGCGGGTGGGTCGAGCGCGGCGGACGCCTCATCGCAGTCGGCGGCGGCGCCTCGACGGTAGCGGCGATCGCGGAGGTGGAGATGCGCGAGGAGGCACAAGACACCGCCGCCACCGCCCGCACGCGCGCCCTCCGCGGCCGCGAGGAGCGCGAGCGTGACGACTGGAGCGACCGCGTGCCGGGAACGATCGTTTCCGCGCAGCTCGATCCCGCGCACCCGCTCGCCTGGGGTGCGGGGAGCGCGGGGGACCCCGAGCGCGTGTTCGTGCTGCACACCGGCGCGCGCATCTTTGAGCCGACCGACGCTGTCGAGACGGCGGTGCACTTTCCGGCTGACCTCTCCCGCATCTCGGGCGTGATCTCGCCCCAGGCGCTGCAACGTATCGAAGAGGGGTCGTGGCTCGTCACCCGGCGGATGGGGCGGGGAAGCGTCGTTCTCTTCGCGGGCGACCCTCTCTTCCGCATGTTCTGGCGCTCCGCGCATCCGCTCTTCATCAACGCGCTGCTGCTGGGGCCGGCGCTGTAGCCTGATCGCGGCACGTGGCGGCGGTGCGGAATACCCCCGGAAGGCGCGGCTGCCGGGGGTATTCCGGCGCAATCAAGATCTCTCCCCACCGCCGAGCCGTCCCCGCACACATCGCAAACTGCGCCGGGGCCACGTGTAATCTCCGGCTGCACCCGCACGCCTTTCGCCCGATCCAACACAACGCCGGTCGTACACCTCCTCCCAGCGCCGAAAACATGTGGTGCATATCTTCGCCGCTCGTTCCCTTCCGCTCCCATTGTTCCGTCTCGATCTCCGCGTTCAGGGCGCCCATTCGCCATGGCGGAATCGTCGTATCATTTATCCCGAGAGCGCTGTTGTCTTTCGCGGCAGCCGCGTTGCTGGCCGGATGTACCGATCGCCACCCGATTTCGCCGACCGGCGGATCCGCGTCCGGGGATCCGGCATTCAGTTGGGGTGGGGAAGCCTACGGCTCGGAGATCAACCGAAATGATTTCCGGGTGACCTACGACGCGGTGCGAGAGCAGACGACGTTGGTCCGTACGGATGA
>JACDHR010000003.1 GCA_013820915.1 Gemmatimonadota bacterium | reverse complement strand
TCCTGGGAGCGGAAACGCGATTTCTGGACTTCCCGGATACGCGCCTCGTCGCGACGCCCGAGGTAGCCGCGCAGGTGGCTCGGGTGATCACCGAC
The DNA here is from genome assembly GCA_013820915.1 of Gemmatimonadota bacterium. Classification (GTDB taxonomy): domain Bacteria; phylum Gemmatimonadota; class Gemmatimonadetes; order Longimicrobiales; family Longimicrobiaceae; genus JACDHR01. The sequence continues at coordinate 47,839 of JACDHR010000003.1, read as the reverse complement.
ATCCGCCCCGATGGGCTCCTCACCTGGGGAGACGGCTGGACGCGCGGCATGCGGCACCCCGATCATCAGGCGTGCGGGAAGATCTTCCGGGATGCAGTCACGCTGGCACGGATGGCGAAGACGGTCGCGCCTACCAATCCCCACCGCGCTCCGGTACCGACATTCACGTACCGGGATGCCCACTCCGCGCTTCCTGCCGTGGCGCTGGAGGTAGAGCCGTACCTCGACGGGATCCGGGAACTCGGGCGCTTCTACCACCGCGAGATCGGCTTCGGCGATCCCGAATGGCTGGAGCAGCGGCTCCGCGCGGCGGGTCACCGCCGGGGGCTGAACTTCGCGGAAGAGTTCGATGCGTGGGAGACCATGCCGGGGACCGTGGAGGCGCTGCTCCCGGCGGAGCCGATCCCGGCCGCGGTCGTGCCGGAGCGGAACGGGGCGATCGACAGGTGAGCCATGCGCGCCTGCGGCTGCGCTTGCCAAAGGCGATTTGGATGCGGGGCAAGACCATCGAAACACGTTTCAGCCCTGAACGATGCTATCAGTCAGAGCCGGTGACGCGAGCGCCCGGCTATGGTCGGCTCGATCTCCACCCGCCTCCCCTCCGTGCCGCGCCACTCCACCCGTTCAACAACCGGCAGCGCCGACATTCAATCCTCGGCCCCGTTTAGGAAGGCCTCCCGCCACTGCTCGATCTCCGGCGGCGGCACCTGGATCTCTCGACTCAGCTCCCCCAAATCCTCGCCCCGCAGAAAGCGCAGGACGATCTCGCTCTTCCTTTTGGCACTCCAACGCTCCGGCAAATCCTTCTCTTTCAACATCTTACCTCCGTTTCTCTGGACCCCTTCAGTTTATCCCAGTTGGGTGTCCAATGAAACCGGGTGCCCTATACGGTCGGTCAGGAGCCTGTCCGACAAACCCCCTCGGGGAGGTGCGAAGAGGTCGCTTAGGCAGTAGATTAGGGGGTGAAGCGTCTCCCCGACAATGGATCTGCCGATGAGCTACAACTTTTTGCCGTACGAGCCGGATCAGATGTTCTTGCTGCCGCCCTCGCTGGCGGAGTGGGTGCGGGAGGAGAGTCTGGCGCGGTTCGTCTCGGAGGTGGTCGACGAGTTGGAGGTGTCGGGGGGGGATTGGCCCCGTTCTATGCGCGCTATCGGACGGATGGCTGGGGACGGGCGGCGTACGCGCCGCAGATGATGGTGAAGGTTCTGCTTTATGGCTACTGCACGGGGGTGGTGAGTTCCAGGCGGATGGCCGAGGCACTGGAGGTCGATGTGGCGTTCCGGTATCTGGCGGCGAACCAGCAGCCGGACTTCCGCACGCTGTCGGACTTTCGCAAAGAGCACCGGGAGGCGCTGGAGGGCCTGTTCGTGGAGATCCTTCGGTTGTGTCGCGAAGCGGGGCTGACGAAGATGGGACGTGTCGCGCTGGACGGGCGTGGCGGTGGCCGGCAATGCGGCGTTGGATCAGAACCGTACGCACGCGCAGTTGGAAAAGGAGATCAGCCAGCAGGTGAGGCGCATGCTCTCTGATGCCGAGCGCACGGACCGGGAAGAAGACGCGCGCCACGGAGCCGGGACCCGGGGGGACGAGTTGCCGGAGGCGCTCCGCACTTCTTCGGGGCGGCTGGCGCGGCTGAAGCAGGCGAAGGCACGCCTGGAGGAGAGGGAGAAGGAGGCCGAGGCCGCACAGGCGGAGAAGATCCGGCGGCGTCTGGAGGAAGAGGAGCAAAGCGGGCGGAAGAAGCGCGGGCGCAAGCCCAAGGCGCCGGAGGCGGTGGCGGACCCGACATCAAGGGCGAATGCGACGGATCCACAGAGTCGCATCCTGAAAACGCGGCGCGGATGGGTGCAGGGCTACAATGCGCAGGCGATGGCCGACTGTACCACGCAGGTGATCGTGGCGCAAGACGTGACGCAGGAAGAGAACGATGTGAAGCAACTGGCTCCGATGCTCAGTTGTTGTCAAGCACAGGCGGGAGAGAGGCCGGAGCAGCTGCTGGCCGACGCTGGCTACTGGAGCGAGGAGAACGCCGGGCGGGAGGGCGCAGGCACCGAACTGCTGATTGCCACGACGAAGGACCACAAGCAGAGCAAAGCACTACGGGAGCAGGGACCGCCGCGGGGGCGGATTCCGAAGCACGCCACCCGCAAGGAGCTCATGGAGCGCAAGTTGAGAACGAAGCGGGGGCGTGCGGCCTACAAAGAGCGCGGCAGCACCATTGAACCTGTCTTCGGGCAGATGGAGATGCGGGGCCTCTCCCGCTTTCAGCTGCGCGGCAAGGCGAAGGTGCGTCTGGAGTGGTCGCTCTGGTGCACGACGCACAACCTGCTCAAGCTCTGGAGAGCGGGAGCGGGGTCCCTGAACCGGGGAATGGCCACCGCCGCAGAGGGGACGCGGGAAGCGCATAGCTCCTGCGACGCCGTCACACGCCGGTCGGAGCTTCGCGGGGTCTCCCGACCTGCTTCCGCAACGCACCCCGAATCGGATGGGCGATCCGAACCCTTATACAGCTACCAACCACCATTCGGTTTGATGGACAGGCTCCAAAGAGCTTGGTAAAATCTACGCTTACACGAACTGAACCGTACCAAAAATTTGCTTAGGGCTGCACTAAAGTCCTGAGCGATCCTTCAACTATGAAGCGAAGTGTGATGAACAACAAGATTCTGAACCGCGAGGGGATGCAGAGAGGATGGGGAACCCTGGTCCTGGTATTGTGGGCTCTCACCCTTCCCACAGGGTGTGTTCCCTTAGAGCCACCTGCCAGAGGTGCCTCCGAAGGACAGGCCATCGCTACGGAGCGATCGACGTACACTCTGCGTTCTACACCAACACTCGATAGCGTAACGATGGTTGCCACATACCACAACCGGAGCGCGCAATCCGTATATATTGCCCGATGTGGAGAGAGCGGTCCCTCGTTCCTACTGGAGAAGCACATAGGCGGAGACTGGATTTTGGGATTCTCCCCAATATGCCCTTTGATCCAGCAGCCTGCAATCACTGTTCCGGCGGGTGGAGAATCGACCGACACGCTACGCGTTTTGCATCTGCGAACAGCTAACGCATGGCCTACCTTCCGGGTCGATTCGATCCCAGGGACGTATCGCGTTGTGTACCTCGTGTACTCCGATGTCCGTTACCGTGACGGCCTTCCCAAATTTGAGGATCTGCTTCCGGATCCTGAGCGGGTTTCTAACCCCTTCCGTCTGGAGAACCGGCGCAATCAATAGCTGAGGCGCACGGTTGTCGGGGGGGGGGGAGCCCTTATGCTGCGGCGAGCTGCCGGTCCACCAGGTAGGCGGCCACACGGAAGACGCCGGCATGCCGCTCCCTTCGCTGGTGAACCGCCCCAGGATCGCCGGAGGCTGCAACTCTGAAGAGGTCGGGGTCATGAACAAGGCAACGAGGTACTCCCCCGAGGTGCGGGAGCGGGCAATACGGATGGTCCTCGAGCATGAGCATAAATACTTTGTCGTGATGGGGGCGATCGTACCGATTTCCGAGAAGGTAAGCGTTCAGTGGGTGGGCAGGAGGCCATCCGCTCCGGCGCCGTCTCGGGTCGTCCCCGCGTAGCCCGCGTCCTCCTTCAGCGCGTCGAAGTGGACCAGGTGCCGGCTCGTGCAGTCGAAGAAAAAGCACAGCGCCTGCTGGAAGCACTCCGCAACCGCAAGGCCCTTCCCGTTCTTTCGCACCGAGCCGAAGACCCGCCCCAGCTCCGGCAGGATCCCGACTCCGCGCAGGTAGCGGGAAAAGAGAGTAAGCCCGGCGCGCCCCGTCAGCCGGTCCTTTGTCACCCCTAGCCGGTGAATCCGATGTCCCTCTGCATTGCCCGACCGACGCTTCTTCGCCAGATTGATCGCTCACCCTTTGGGTTAAATGCGGCGCAAGCCGCGTGCTGAGTGTATTTGTCGATACCCCAGCAACTTAGCCCAAAGGGTTCTTTATTGCTACATCCCGCAATCGCTCAGCTTAGGTACGTGTACTCCTCCGAAGGGCAGAGCAAAGCTTGGAGGTGCGTTTAGCGGCCCCGCTTCCGCCCCTGCCGCGCCCCCCGCACCACCGGAACCGCGAGCACCCCGGCCACCCCCGCCGAGGTGGCGGCCGCGCGGATCACGGCCGAGACCCCGAGAACCATGGTCACTCCCACCACCACCCCTGTCACCGCGTTGGACGCCGCGCCGTTGATCCCCCGCTCCCCCATCAGCGTCCGGTCATTCACCACCAGGAGCAAAAAGACCGCGGCGAATAGCTGAAGGTGCCCTGAATCGGAGCGCTCTGTGCCGGCGCCTGTACGGCGAAACCGACGAGCAGCGAAACCGCGAGGAGCAAAGGGGGGTTGGCAACACGCATCTCGGGTTCTCCGGGCTGGCAGATGAAACGGAGCACTTCAGGGAATGGACCGGACGCCGAGGTGTCAGATAGGAGCCGCGCTCCGGCAAGAGTCCGGAGCATGGGGATGGCTTTCTCCTATAGCAGAAAGCTACAACAACTTCGGGAATAGCGGAAGAACCTCGCAGCGTAGGCTTTGCAAGCGGTTCGACGGGAATCGGTGGGCACTCCGTCCGACGACCGCAACCGGAGGCAGGAGTCGGAACGTCACGGCTCGGTGAGCAGGAGAACGTTCCTCCGGAAATCGAGCGTCATGCGGAAGGACTGAAGGAAGTTCAACCCGAGAAGGCCATCGATAGGGGTGCCGAGGACCGCGAACTGTTGCAGGTCGAGCACGCACGCGGTCATTCCGGCTACACGGGCCTCGCCGACGCGGAGGGAATCCACCCGTACCAGGTTCACGCGACCCGCGCGGCCGATCCCGACTCCCACACCGCGAGCCCCGCGCTGCTCCGGGAGTTCGAGCCGAGCGGCAGTCTCTTGCTCGACACAGGTGAGGGTGGCGCCGGTATCCAGGACGAAATCGAACGGCCCTTCCCCGTTGATGTGAACGGGAACCAAGAGGGCGGCGTCGTTGGGCCCTGCCATACGGAAGCCGATCTCTCCCGCAACCGTATCAGCCGGTGCCTCCACGCGAGCGGGTGCTCCCACCTCGCACCCACCCAGCGAGGCGGCAACGATGAGGAGGAGAAGAAACCTAGCCTGATCGTACGGCGGCGTTACCTTTCTCATACCCGGCGTGCGGGCAAGTCTCGCGCCGCACTCGCCGATCGTGGATCCATGGTGCGCTCCGGCCAGTACCGCGGCTGGCATACCGTTTGCCTCGGTGGAGAGAACCCCGAACTCACACTCGGGGTTCGCCATACCGGACCGGGGCGTGATGACCACTCTCAGCGGAGATACTTCGATGGCAACGACACGCGTGCTACCCCTCGTTCTCGCGGGCGCTCTTCTTCTGGCTCGCGGGATGCAACCCGGCGCGTGAGCGAGACCGCGAGGCCGCGGAGAGCACCGGTGGTGGAGCGACGGGCGGCGTGGAGCAGATCCAGACCTCGCCCGCGGTCACGCCGGTGCCGCCCGCCACCGAGAGTGGCCAGCCGGCGGGCGTCGGCGTCCCGACGCCGGGGACGGTGACGGACGCCGGGCGGGACACGCTTCCCTGAACGCTACACGTACGCGCAAATCGTGTTAGGGGCGTGGAGGCGGAGGGTGGGTGAGAGCCGGCGGCACGGCCGCCGCGCAGTTGAAACCGGGGCGGGGCTCGCCCCGTAGGGCCGAACAGATCATATTCCTCTGGGTTCGCCCTCCACCTTACGCCTTGGCGAGGATCTCCCATGCCCGATGAAGCGCCCATCACCCATACCCTCGCCGCGATCGACTCGCGAAGCTGGGAGCACCCGGCGGACCGCGCGGCTCTGAACGCGCTGCGGAGGCTTCCCGCATTCGACGAAGTCCTCAAGACGATCTTCGGCTTCTTCGGCGAGAAGCCGGTTCGCCTCGCCTTCCAGGCGAACGCGGTCCGTGTCTCTCCCACGCAGTTCGCACGCGTCCATCACCTGTATCAGGACGTGGCCCGCACGCTCGACGCCCCGGCGGCCTTCCCCGTCTTCGTCGCCCAGACACCGATGGTGAACGCCGGCGCGTACGGGATGGAGCGGCCGTTCATCATCATGAACTCCGGTACACTCGGGCTCCTCGACGACGAGGAGCTGCAGTTCATCCTCGGCCACGAGCTCGGCCACATCCTGAGCGGACACGTGCTCTACACGACGATGATGGTGATCCTCGTGCAGCTCGCCGAGCGCGGCTTCCCCATCGTGGGCCTGGCCGCGCGTGCGATTCTGATCGCGCTTATGGAGTGGTACCGGAAGGCGGAGCTCTCGGCGGACCGGGCCGGCTCGCTCGCGGTGCAGCGGCCCGAGGTGGGAATGCGGACCATGCTGAAGCTGGCGGGCGGCGGCAACCGCGGCGAGACGAACCTGCCCGAGTTCATCCAGCAGGCCGACGAGTACCGGCAGGGCGGCGACCTCGCGGACCAGGTGTTCAAGGTCCTCAACGTGCTGGGCGCCACCCACCCGTTCCCCGTCATCCGTGTGGCCGAGCTGCGCGACTGGTTCGAAGCGGGCGAGTACGACCGGATCGTGCGCGGCGAGTACCGGCGCAGGGGTGAGCAGGAGAGCCCCTACACGGACGACCTCGGTGAGGCGGCGCGTTCGTACGCAGGGGATGCGCGCGACAGCTTCGATCAGGCGGCGGCCGCCGCGCGCCGGGTGGTGGACTCGTTTCGGGAGGGCTTCAACCGCCGCTGAGCAGGCCGTCGACGGCAGCTCGCCGTGGCCTCGCACGCGTCGTGCAGATCAGTTCTTCCTGATGCCGGGAAGGCTTCTCCGAACCGCGGTCACTCGCGGCCCGCACTCCTCCCGTCTTCACCCGATTGAGCGGATCTATGCCGAGTAGCAGCGGGGACATGCGCCGGATCACGTGGAGGCTCGCCGACGTGGCGCGGGTGCTCACGCTGGTGGTCCTCTTCATGTTCGCCTGGCGGTTCTTCTGGTCTGTCTACAATGCGATCCTGATGGTGGTGCTCGCCATCCTGATCGCGATCATGATCTACGCGCCCGCGAAGTACCTATCCCGATGGATGCCCTTCCGGGTGAGCTTCGGAATTACGGTCTTCGGGTTCCTGGCGGCGATCGTAGGCCTCTTCATCGCGGTCATCCCGCAGATCATCGACCAGGTCAGCCAGCTCGCGTTGCAGCTCCCCGCCGCGATCTCCGCCGGAAGCACATGGTTCGAGTCGCGGACCGGAGCCGAGGGCGGGCCTCCGGGCGAACTCGCGCAGCGGATGAACGAGCAGATCGGCGAGTTCATCGGCCGCTTCGTTCCTCTGGCCTTCAACCTGATCGCCGTGGTATTCGGGCTGGTGGCGATTATCGTACTGGCCATCTTCCTGGCCGCCCAGCCGAACGTGTACAGAGACATGGCCCTGGCCATGGTCGCACCCACCTCGCGAGACAAGGTAGCGCGTATCTACGACGAAGCGGGGCAGAGCCTGCGTCTATGGGTGATCGGCAAGGGATGCACGATGATCGGGGTGGGGATCTTCACCTACATCGGGCTGGTGCTGTTCGGGATCCCGGGTGCGCTCGCGCTCGCGGCGCTTGCCGCGGTGCTGGAGTTCATCCCCAACTTCGGACCCACGATCGCGGCAGCGCCGGCGGTGATCGCCGCGTTCCTGATCTCCCCGACGACCGCGGTGTACGTGGCGATTTTTTATCTCGTGCTGCAGCAGATCCAGAGCGCGCTCACGGTGCCGCTCGTCGAGCGGCGCGCCGTCAACATCCCGGCCGCTGCGCTGCTGGTGTGGCAGCTGATGCTGGCGATCGGGTTCGGGTTTCTCGCGCTGTTCGTGGCAACGCCACTCCTCGCCGTGATCTCCGTAGCCGTGCGGATTCTCTACTACGAGCCCATGGAGGAGCGTGCGGGATACGACCGACGCGAGGCCGACGCCGCTGCCACCGAAGCTTCCCTTCCCGGCCCACCCATTGGCGCTGACGTGGCCGTGAAGCAGAGCCCCCCCGAGTCGCGGCCCCCGGAGTCGCCGCCCCCGGAGCCGGGCCGCGCATGAGCCGGGGCATTGCGCGCGGCCATAGTGCGTGAATTGACAATCTGTGCAGCGACGCCTATTTTTCAGAGGGTGCCGAGTAGTTTCCCGCCAGGTCGGAGCAGACCGGCGGCGATACAGAGGCCTGGACACATACGTCCGAGGTCTCGATTTTTTCACTAGGTAGGAGGCTCTTTTGGTCGAGATCGAGATTGGGGAGAATGATCGCCTGGATTGGGCGCTCAAGCAGTTCCGCCGGCGGATGATCCGCTCGGGGCTGTTCAAGGACATGCGCCGCAAGCGGTTTTACGAGAAGCCCAGCGAGGCGCGCAAGGCCAAGTCGAAGGCGGCGCAGCGCCGGCGGCACAAGGACCGCAAGTCGGCTCGTCGCGCGAACCAGTTCTAGAAAGCCGGCTGCGCGGGCACGGTGCGTGTCGCGCACGCGCCCCCGCTCTTTCCCCATTCCCTCCGGATCGGGTCGCGATATCGCAACCCGTCCTCAGTGAACGGTACGGCCGTACACTGCCGCCTCGGCACCTGATCGCTGCCGGCTCGGTACAGCCAAACACGTTCCTCACCGGAGAGCCGACACCGGCATACTTGTTCCGAGTGTGCCGGTGTTTTCGTGCATCTGCCCCTCACGCCCGCAGCCGGACCGGTGCCTGTGCGCCTCAATTCTGACCCTCGGGTGCAAGACATGCTCGACCTCCGACCGCTCGGGAGCACGCCGCTCTCGGTCTCCGCTCTCGGTCTCGGGCTCGCCGCTCTGGGACGGCCGGGATACATCAACCTCGGCCATGCGCACGACCTGGGAGCCGAGCGGGATGTGGCATCGCTCGAAACGCGCACGCACGCGGTGCTGGATACGGCATGGGACGCGGGGGTGAGGTACTTCGATGCAGCGCGCTCGTACGGCCGTGCCGAGCAGTTCCTCGCCTCGTGGCTTGCGGCCCGCGGCGTGGACCGCGAGCAGGTGACGGTCGGTTCGAAGTGGGGGTACACCTACACCGCTGGCTGGCGAGTGGATGCGGAGACGCACGAGGTGAAGGAGCATTCGCTCCCTGTGCTCCGGCGCCAGTGGGCGGAGAGCCGCGGCGTGCTCGGGCCGCACCTCGATCTCTACCAGATCCACTCCGCGACCCTGGAGAGCGGCGTTCTCGAGAACCGGGAGATTCTGGCGGAGCTTGCGCGGCTCCGCCAGGAGCAGGGAATGCGGATCGGGGTTTCGCTGAGCGGTCCGCGACAGGCTGACACACTGCGGCGCGCGCTTGATGCCAGGCATGAGGGAGAGAGGGTCTTCGACGCCGTGCAGGCCACCTGGAATCTGCTGGAACCCTCCGCCGCGCCCGCCTTACAGGAGGCTCACGAGGCGGGCGTCGGTGTGATCGTCAAGGAAGCGCTCGCGAACGGGCGGCTCACAGATCGCAACCGGGACCCGGCGTTCGCATCACGGCAGGCCCTGCTCGCGCGGGAAGCGGAGCGCCTGAAGGCGTCGGTAGACGCGCTCGCGCTCGCCGCCGCGCTCGCGCAGCCGTGGGCTTCGGTGGTGCTGAGCGGCGCAACCACCTCCGCGCAACTGCGCTCCAACGCCGCCGCGCTCCAGCTTCCATGGGACGAGGACGCCTCCGCACGTCTCGCCCCGCTGGCGGAATCCCCGGCGGCTTACTGGCAGACCAGGAGCGAGCTTCCCTGGACCTGAGCGGCCCACCACTCTCTTCTTACCGCGGGACGGTCCCGCCGACGGCACGGAGGTTGCCACCTGTGATAAGCACAAACCAGCGGAACGAAAGCACATACCCCGAGGAGGAGTAGATGGGAAAGCAGATGGAAGGTGACAACAAAGAGCGCCGCAAGAAGGCCAAGGAAGCGCGTGAAGAGGGCAAGAGCGCAAGCGAGGTAGGCGCCTCGCAGGGTGCGAGCAAGCAGCGCACGCAGGCCGACGATGATATGTCGCACCAGCAGAAGATCGATTTGAAGCGCGAAGGGAAGCACGATGTGATCTCGCAAAACACCCCCGAGACGCGACCCGGCAGCCGTGATTCGGACACGCCGGACCGCCAGACCTCGCCGCGCCTCTGAGACGCTGCAGGCGCGGCAGCCGCGGCAATGCGCTGAAACAGGCGGTTCGCCAACGCACTACCCCGGAGCGCTCCAGTTCCGGGGCGGTGTGCGTTACCGACGCGAGTGCAGCTCAGTCCCGGGTGCGGGCGACATTGCAGGCGGCGCCGAGATCGGTTCCTTCAAGGTACGCATTCTCCAGGTTCGCCGCGTCCAGATCGGCGCGAGACACATTCGCGGAGCGCAAACACGCACCGACCAGCCGGGTCCCCACCAGGCTGGCTTCGGTCAGGTTCGCTCCGCTCAGGTCCGCCGCCTCAAGGTCGGCCTCGTTCAGCGTAGCCCGCGTGAGATCGGCCTCCATCAGCTTCGTACCGCGCCCCGACGCCCGGGTGAGATCGGCGGTACGCAGGTTCGCTCCGGTGAGGTCCGCCTGATCGAGGATCGCGTGCCGCAGGTTGGCGCCGTCCAGATTCGCACCCACCATCGTCGCGCCGCTGAGATCCGCTTTGTGCAGGCCGGCCTCGTACAGGTTCGCCCTCGTGAAGGTGGCGTCACGCGCCGCGGCCTGCGGGAAGTCGGAGCCGAGCAGATCGGCATCCGTGAAATCGGCGCCGGAGAGGTTCACCGAGCTCCTTGCTCCGGTCGTGACGGAGTTCGTGTTTCTCAGCACCGCACGTACCAGCGTTGCCCCGGCTAGGTTGGCCCCGCAGAGGCAGGCGTCGGTGAGGTCCGCTCCCGTGAGATCTGCATCGTGAAGGTCCGTGCCGCGCAGCACGGTGCGAGCGAAGCCGACCTCCCGCAGATCGAGGCCGCTGAGGTCGAGGCCCGTGAGGTCCGCGCCCTCGAGGGCATGCGCATCCTCCCGGACCCGGGCCAGCACGTCCGCGCGCGTGAGGGTCCCCTGCGCCGGAAGGAATCCTTCCGAGGAAGCCGCAGCGACTTTCGCTGCGGTCATCCAGCCGGCAACACGTGTCATGATCCCCATGTTTCGCTCCGTAGTACGGGGTGAGAGGGGTCCGCCCCGCGGTGGTTCGAACTCGGCGCGCGTGGGGCCTGTCCCGCGGGCAACGCCACCCGTACAGGCCTGCACAGGGTATACCGCGTTCGGGCATACCGCTGGCTTCTCCACGCGGGAGCGGATGAGAATGGCGACACGCGGCCGCCATGATCCTCACTGCTCCAGAGACGCGTCCAGCTCGATGTCCACGTTCCCTATCAGCGCACCCGACACCGGGCATCCTTCCTTGGTCGCCTCCGCGAGGCGCTGGAAGGTCTCTTCGTCCATCCCGGGCACCCGTGCCCGCACCGTCAGCCTCATACGGGTGATCTTGAACCCGTCGCCGACCTTTTCGATGCTGCAGGCCGCGTCCGTATGCACCCGCTCCGGCGCGGAGCCCTCGTTCTCCAGCGCCAGCGAGAGCGCCATGCTGTAGCAGGCGGCCTCCGCGGCCGCGAGAAGCTCCTCCGGATTGGTTCCGCCCGCGTCCTCGAAGCGGGAGCCGAAGGAGTAGCGTCCCGAGATCGAACCGCTCTCTCCGCCGAACTCTCCCTTCCCGCTCTTCAGCCCGCCCTCCCAGCTTGCATGCGCCTTACGTGTCGGCATCTGTCTCTCCGCTGTACGGTGGAGTGAATGATCGCGCAGCGTTCCTCTGCCGCGCGTCGCTCCACTTCGATGCGAATCCCATGCCGATCGGGTGCCGCGCTACAGGGCTCAGCCCGGCATGTTGCGCACGTCGGTCAGGACCGCGCGGGTGAGGTCCGCACGGTCGGTGCTGGCGCCCGACAGGTTGGCGCGCGTGAGGTTTGCGCCGCGCAGCACGACGCCGCGCAGGTCCGCCCGCTGCAGAGAGGCACCGAACAGGTTGGCACCCTCCAGATCTACCTCCAGCAGGCGAACCTCCTCCAGCCGCACGTCGGAGAGATCCGCCCAGCGCAGCGATGCCTCGAAGAGATCGGCCTGGCGAAGATCCGCCTCGAACAGTATTGCGTAATCCAGCAGAGCACCGGCGAGGACGGCGCCGGTGAGAAGCGCACCGCTCAGGTCGATCCGCGTCAGATTCGCTTTGGTGAGGCGGGCACCGGTCAGATCCGCTTCCAGCAGACACGCGTGCCGCAGGTCCGCCCGCGTGAGGTTCGCGTCGCGGAAGACGGCTCGTATCCCGATCGCGGCACGCAGCTCCGCCTCCGTCAGATCCGCTTCGGTAAAGCGCGCCCCGGAGAGGATCGCCTCCGGGAGCCGAGCGCCGGCAAGGTTGGCCTTATCCAGGATCGCGTCGGTAAGGTTGGCGCCGGAGAGATCCGCACCGCGCAGATCCGCTCCAGAGAGATCCGCACCGCACAGATTCGCACGCGTGAGGTTCGCGCCCACCAGCGACGCTTCCTTCAGATCCGCACGCTGCAGGTTGGTCCGTGCGAGGGTGGCGGCATCCAGCCGTGCCTTCCCGAGCGACGCACCCTGCAGCCGTGCCTCGGAGAGATCGGCCCCATCGAGCTGCGCGTCACTGAGATTCGCGTGCGGCAAAAACGCCTCAATCAACTCCGCACCGGAGAGGTGCGCCCCCGTGAGATCGGCGAACTCCAGGTGGGCACGGGTCAGGACCGCTCCTTCGAGATGCGCGCCCGTAAGCTTTGCCTCCACCAGATTCGCCTCCACCAGCCGCGCTCCGCGGAGGATGGTACCCGTGAGCCTCGCCCACGCGAGGCTGGCGGAGGAGAGATCCGCCTCCGCGAGGTCTGCGCCGGCCAGCTCCGCGCCGCGAAGGTTGGCACGCACCAGGCTCGCACCCGCCAGGCAGGTCCGTAGCGGTGCAGGGCGACGCCTGAAGAGCCGCAGCGGCCGGCCCTTCCACACGCCGAACACCTGGCGGATCAGAGAGGGGCTCGTGCTGCAATCAGCTCCCGCAAGGCTGGCATCGTGAAGATCGGCGCCACGGAGATCCGCCCCGCAGAGAAGCGCGCGCGACAGGGAGGCGCGTCCCAGCGCCGCGCCGACGAGGTTCACGCCCCGCAGATCGAGCCGCCCCAGATCCACCCCGGTCAGATCCGCCCCAACCAGCGACCGCGGACCGCTTGGGTCGCGAAGCAGTTGCACCACCTCCTGCCGCGAGAGCTTGATGCGGGAGGAGGGCGGCGCAGGGAAGAGCGAACCGATAGCCTCGCCCGGGTCTGCCCAGCGTTCCTCCGGTAGCGGAGCGATGCCGCCCCGGCCGATCGGAAGGGGAACCAGCCGGTGCGGACCGACGTCTACGGCTGCGGAATCCGCGGCCTTTCGTGCGCCCGGAATATTGGTGTCGATCATGGGTGCTTCAGGGGGTGGTATTGGGTAGAACCGGGCTTCAGCCAGCGCGCGGTCCGCAGTGGATGCGGGCAAACCTGCGGGGATCCCACAAGCGGCGAATGTGCAAGAAGAGTCCCGCGGATAGAGCCGGCAACAGACACAATGAGGATACAGGTGGAACTTGCACGGACAGGCCGCTTGCCGGAGTGCAAGGCGCCGCTTCGCGGGGAAGTAGATGCCCGCCCCGCACAATCTGCAGACTGAAGGCGATTCCGGCAACCCACGCTGAACCACGCGGCATGTGCTGCCGGAACGCTCTACTTCCCGGCCCTCAATCGATCCGTGCGGAGGCCGTGGTACCCGGCGGTTCGGGCGGTGCCGGCGAAATCAGCCCTCGTCTTCCGACTCGGCGGGTATCTTCAGCCGCAGGACCACCTGGTCGCCGAAGCGCTGCTCCGTGTAGTCGTCCGTGATCCCGTCGACCACGAAGCGCCCGTACCCCCCCTGCCGCGTGGTGTCTTCGGCCAGGAGAGCAACGTCTACGATCCCCGCCAGAATCTCGTTCGCGCGGTCCTGCGGACCCTCCTGCGCGGCCGTGAGGATGCTGATCCCCTCGTCCGGCAGGCTGGTGTAGCGGATGAGTTGAGCCGGGTCCTCGTGCCACAGCTCGTTCGCGATGTAGTCCATCGCGATCTGCATCGCCTCGTCGTCGGTGAGAACGATGAAACGGTCTCCCTCGCAATCGAAGCCGATCTCCCCCGAAACTCCAATCCCGGCAAAGGCGACCGCGCTGCTTGGCACCTCGAGGAAGCGCTCCAGTACCACGCGCTTTCCACCGATCTGCGTGACGTAAACCGCGAGTCCCTCCGCGGTGGAGGAGAGAAAGGCCTGGACGCGCGGATCCCGCAGCAACGCCCCGTCGGCCACCGCGTGGCTCCAGGTACGCACTTCGTCCGCGGTGGTGATCCCGTCGCGCTCCGCGCGGTCGATCACGTACTGGATGTACGACTCGGGCTCCACGGCAGAGGCCGAGTCGTCCGGTGCGCCGAAATCCGCCCAGGCGTCCACCGTATCCAGGACGAGCTGCATGGCCGCCTCACGGGCGGCGCGAATCGCCTCGGCCACTTCCGGGTTGGAGAGCGTGGCCAGTGGGGCCGCGAGGAGCCGGAGACTGTCGGAGTTGCAGAGAATGCACATGATATACGCAGTTCGCCCTCGTGGCGCGGTACCTGGAATGAGATTCGTCCTCGCATCAGCACCGGCACCCGGGCCTGATACGGAATGACGCAGCGCAGTGGAACCGCGTCACAGTTCCACACGCGCCGAATGTGTGCCGGAGAGTAATACCCGGCAAAGGAAGATCGGATCGGGCGCCCCGTGGATCCGGAATCACGAACCGACGGAATGCGCGCCGGTTCACGGCCTCGGTATGACCTCAGTTGGAGGAATCGCTCTTGGCCCGGCGCCTGGCGCGCGTGGGAAAGTTCAGAACGCCCTTTCGGCCGCGGTGCTCCAGGACCGCGTCGTCGTACGCCCGCGCGGCTTCCTCCGCCGTGGGAAACGTACCCAGCCACTGGAGCTTTCCACTCACGCGGATCGTAGCCTGCCACTTTCCACGGTACGGAGAGACCCCCTTGTACCCCGAAGCGCTCTGGCTCGGCCGTGCCCGCCCGTATACGCCGCGGTCCTGGACCAGGAGATTCGACCGCGTCAGGTTGCGAGGATCGCCGTCGAGGAAGGTGACGATCCGCTCGTCGCGGATGTTCATGATCTCCCGGTGCAGGCGGAACGTACGGTTCTCCTCCTCGTCCCGGAAGTATACGATCCCGCTGGAGTAGGAGAAGAGCTTGTGCTTCCAGAAACGCCAGAAATCCTCTTCGTCGAGCGTGATCGTCGATCCGCCCACGATCCGCAACTGCTTTGTGACCGCTGCACTCATGGCTGACCAGGTGCTGGTGAAAAACGATTTGTGTAGAAGTGTGACACCAATATACTAGCGCAACGACGAAAATGCACCAGCGGCCTTTCGCTCGGTTTGGCCAGTGGGTCGGAGAGCTTCCGCCTGCCGAGCTCCGGTGCACCCTGCGGGGACCTCTCCCGGTCCGGAACCACGCCGCGTGAGGAACGCTATACTACACGCTTCGCGGCCTCGGCTTTCACATTTGTGGTACAAGCGTGCATGGTTTCTCTGCCGATCGACGACATTCTACCCACTCTCCTGCGAGAGCTTCGCACCTCTACTAACGTTGTGCTGCAGGCGCCGCCGGGCGCGGGGAAGACCACGCGCGTACCCCTGGCGCTGCTCGACGAGCCGTGGCTTGCCGGCAGACGCATCCTCATGCTCGAGCCGCGCCGGCTGGCGGCGCGAGCCGCGGCACACCGGATGGCGGCGCTGCGCGGGGAACGGACCGGAGAGACGGTGGGCTACCGCGTGCGAATGGAGACTCGAGTAGGGCCGCGCACCCGCGTGGAAGTCGTCACCGAGGGCGTTCTGACGCGGATGCTGCAGAGCGATCCCGCGCTCGATGGCGTGGGGCTGGTGATCTTCGACGAATTCCACGAGCGCAGCCTCCACGCCGATCTCGGCCTCGCGCTGTGCCTGGAGAGCCAGGCGGTGCTGCGCGAGGACCTTCGGATTATCGCGATGTCCGCTACACTCGACGGAACGGCGGTCGCCCGGCTGCTCGGGGACGCTCCGGTTCTCGAGAGCCGGGGCCGAAGCTACCCGGTTCACACCCGATACCTCGAACGCCCGCTGAGCGGCCACCTCGAGCCGGCCGTGGTGCGCACCATCCGGGAAGCACTCGCAATGCAGGAGGGCGATGTGCTCGTCTTCCTTCCCGGGGCCGGCGAGATCCGGCGCGTGGAGGCGCAGCTCGCGAACGCGGGGCTGGATCCCTCGGTGACGATTGCGCCGCTCTACGGCCGCCTCGCGCAGGACGCGCAGAACCGGGCGATCGAGCCGAGCCCGTCGGGTCGACGCAAGGTGGTACTCGCCACGTCCATCGCGGAGACGAGCCTCACGATCGAGGGGGTGCGCGTTGTGGTCGACAGCGGCCGCATGCGCGTCCCGCGGTTCTCCGCCCGCACGGGGATGACGCGGCTGGAGACGGTGCCCGTGTCGCGCGCGTCGGCGGAACAGCGGTGTGGACGTGCGGGGCGGCTCGCCCCGGGGGTGTGCTACCGGTTATGGACGGAGTACGAGCAGCGGGGCCTCGTTCCCCACGGCGCTGCGGAGATCCTGGAGGCGGACCTGGCGCCCCTGGCTCTGGATCTCGCTGCCTGGGGCGTGCCCGACCCCGCGGCGCTGCGCTGGCTGGACCCACCCCCGTCCGGTGCCTACAACCAGGCGCGGGAGCTTCTCACCGAACTCGACGCGCTGGCTGCGGACGGAACGATCACTGCACACGGCCGGCGGCTGGCGCGGCTGGCGCTTCACCCGCGGCTCGCTCACATGCTCGTCCGGGGTGCGGCGCTGGGGCACGGCGCGCTGGCATGCGACCTGGCGGCGCTGCTCAGCGACCTCGACATCTTCCGCCGCGGAGACGCGCTTCCCGATGCCGACGCACGCCTTCGTGT
Source organism: Gemmatimonadota bacterium (assembly GCA_013820915.1). Taxonomy (GTDB): domain Bacteria; phylum Gemmatimonadota; class Gemmatimonadetes; order Longimicrobiales; family Longimicrobiaceae; genus JACDHR01. Next base: position 30,923 of record JACDHR010000003.1, on the reverse strand, counting down.
GGACGCCCTCCGTAGCGCGCGGGCAGGCGGCACGATGAGGGCTCAGGTCGACCGCGACGCGCTCCGGCGGGCGCGGGAGGAGGCGCGCCATTGGCGAAAGCAGCTCGCGCTCCCCGCGAACGCTCACGGCGGCGACACGGAAGCCGTCGGTTTGCTGCTCGGCCTCGCCTACCCGGATCGGATCGCGCAGCGGCGCGCGGGCCAGCGCGGCCGGTTTCTGCTGCGCAACGGACGCGGCGCGGAGCTGGTCGGGTCGCAAGCATTGGCCGGGTTCGACTACGTCGTCGCCGCCGATCTGGATGGGAGCGGGCGTGAGAGCCGCATCTATCTCGGCGCACCGGTGGATATCGACGACCTGACGACCGCCTTCGCCTTACAGATCTCGCGGGAGGAGCACGTCTCCTGGGAAAGCGATGCCCGCGCGGTGCGTGCACGGCGGCAGGAGCGGCTCGGCGCACTGGTGCTCAGGGATGCTCCGCTGCCCGATCCCGATCCCGAGCAGGTACTCGAAGCTCTCCTCACCGGGATCGCGGAGGAGGGGCTTACAGCGCTGCCGTGGACACCTTCCGCCCGGCAACTTCAGCAGCGCCTGATCTTCCTGCACCGGTTGAACGCGGCGTGGCCGGACGTCGCGGATCATGCGCTCGCCGGATCGCTCGCCAGCTGGCTCGCGCCCCACCTGTACGGGATGAAGAGCCTGGACGAGGTGCAGCGGATCGCCCTGGAGCCGGTGATCACGGGGATGCTGACCCGGGAGCAGCGCGCGGCGCTGAACGAGCAGGCGCCTACGCACCTCGCGGTGCCGAGCGGATCGAAGATCGCGATCGACTACAGCGACCCCGATGCGCCGGTCCTGGCCGTGCGTCTCCAGGAAATGTTCGGTCTGCAGGAGACGCCGCGCATCGCCCGCGGCGAAATCCCGCTTACGCTGCACCTCCTCTCTCCTGCCAGGCGCCCCGTGCAGGTGACGCGGGACCTCGCCAGCTTCTGGCGGAGCACCTACTTCGAGGTCAGGAGAGATCTCAAGGGGCGATACCCCAAGCATCACTGGCCGGACGACCCGCTCCAGGCCGTGCCCACTCACCGAACCCGCCCACGCCACTGATACGGCCGCCGTGTACAGCCCGAGGTTAATTCCGCGGAGGAGACGAAGCGGAGCTGGTGTTCAGGCCCGGGAACAGCGTTCTACCAGATCTTCACCCGCTGCTCGGCCGGGCGGTACATGGCGTCACCCTCGTTCACACCAAAGGCGGCGTAGAACTCCGGCATGTTCGTGAGCACGCCGTTTACGCGGTACATGTTCGGCGAGTGCGGGCCCACCATCAGGCGCTGCCGAAGCGCCTCGTCGCGGTAGTTCATCCGCCAGATCTGACCCCAACCCATGAAGAAGCGCTGATCGCCGGTGAGCCCGTCGATCACCGGCGCTTCCTGGCCGTTCAGCGACTGGCGGTACGCCTGGTAGGCCACCGTCAACCCGCTCAGGTCGCCAATGTTCTCGCCGAGCGCGACACGGCCGTTGACGCAGAGCCCCTCCAACGGGCAGTAGGCGCTGTACTGGTCCGCGAGCATCGTCGTACGCTCCTGGAACGCAGCAGCATCCTGCTCGGTCCACCAGTCGCGGAGGTTGCCCTCCCCATCGGACCGGCTGCCCTGGTCGTCGAAGCCGTGGCTGATCTCGTGGCCGATTACCCCGCCGATCGCACCGTAGTTGACCGCGTCGTCCGCGTCCATGTTGAAGAACGGCGGCTGCAGGATCGCCGCGGGGAAGACGATTTCGTTCATCGTCGACGAGTAGTAGGCGTTCACCGTCTGTGGCGTCATTCCCCACTCGTCGCGGTCCACCGGCTGGCCGAGGCGCTGGACCATGCGCTGATAGACGAACTGGTTGGCGCGCATCGCGTTGCCGGCCGCATCGCCAGCACGCACCTGGAGCACCGAGTAGTCGCGCCACCTGTCTGGATAGCCGATCTTGGTGTTGAACGTGGCGAGCTTCGCCTGCGCCTCCACCTTCGTCTCTGGGCTCATCCACTCCAGCTCGTCGATGCCCTGGCGGAAGGCGACGAGCAGGTTATCCACCAGACCCTGCATGCGTGCCCGCGCTTCGGGCGTGAAGTGGCGCTCGACGTACATCTTCCCGACCATCTCGCCCATCGCGCCCTGCACGGCGCCCACCCCGCGCTTCCAGCGGGGGCGCTCCTCCTCCAGCCCCTGCAGCTCCTGCCCGCGGAAGGCGAACTGCGCCTCCACGAACGGACGGCTCAGCACGCTCGCGTAGGAGTCGAGCAGTTTGAAGCGCATGTACTGCTTCCAGGTATCGAGCGGGGTCTCCGTGAGCTGGCCGTCCAGCGCCTGGAGGTAGTCCGGCTGCCGAACGACCACTGCAGGCGTCTGCTCACCGCCGGCGGCGCGCAGGAAGCGCGGCCATGCGAAACCGGGCGTCAGCGCGTTCAGCTCCGCGACGCTGTGCAGGTTGTAGGTCGCCTCTCTGTCCCGGTTCCGCACCCGGTCCCAGTGGTTCCCGGCGAGCGCGGTCTCCAGCGCCAGAATCGCGCGGGCCGCACCCGCGGCGTCCTTCTCACCGGCCAGGCGCAGCATCGTCTCGATGTACTGCGCGTACGCGTCGCGGGTGCGGGCGAACTGCTCACCCTCGTTGAAGTAGTAGTCGCGGTCCGGAAGGCCCAGCCCCGACTGGGACACGGACGCGATGTACCGGTCGGCCTGCCTCTGATCCTGCCCCACGAAGAACCCGAACGGCGTCTGTACGCCGAGGCGCTGCAGGTGCCCAAACTGCTCCGGCAGCGCGTCGCGGGTGCGCAGCTTCGCGATCCGGTTCAGCTCCGAGCGCAGTGGCCGGATTCCCAACGCCTCGATCCGCGCCGTGTCCATGTAGCTCAGGTAGAAGTCGCCCACCTTCTGAACGTCGGAGCCCCGCGCCTTGCGCCGCGTCGCGGCGGATTCTTCGATGATCTCACGCAATGCGTCTTCGCTGCGGTCGGCCAGCTCTGTGAAGGTGCCGTAGCTGGAGCGATCGGCCGGGATCTGCGTGTTCTTCAGCCAGGTGCCGTTCACGTACCGGTAGAAGTCGTCCTGCGGACGCACACTGGGGTCGAAGTTCGCGGTCTCAACACCCGACACGCCCGGGGTCTGCTGTATGGCGGAGGCCTGCGCGTGCACGCCGCCCACCGCGCTGCCAGCCAGAAGGCACGCACCGACGATGCCGGACAGCCATGCTTTCTGTGATAATCTGGGATGCTTCATCAGGTCCGTTGTTCTGAGAGTTACTCGAGAAGAGAGCCTTCTGTACCGAGCGCACGTACCGGGAGTTCCGCTGCAAAGGAGCCCGGGGTATGCGCCTTGCGATCAATAAACCGCGTGACGCGTGCGTTCCGAAACACCCGAGGAGGACCCATGGACCGCAGAAGCGACGACGCCAACTACCAGATGCACGAGCCGGAGCAGCCGCAGGGGGACGAGGAGAGCCGCCTCAGCGGCGAGGAATACCGGAAGCGCAGCATCGAGCACGAGAACTCGCCCGAAGCAATTCAGCAGCGCCAGATCATGAACCAGCCACCGCCTTCCGAAGTGCGAGAGCAGCAGGACGACTGAACCGGTCGATCGAAGCGGGATCGGCCGGCCCTCCGCACGGTTCTCGCTCGTGGAGAGCCGCTACACGAACCCCCAAGAGGCTTCCTATGCCCCGGGACCGACGTTCGAGCAACACCCCCGATGACCCGCCGGAGAACACGGGCGGGGCCGCGACCGAGCCGACGGCGGCCGAGGCCGGTCAGCGCCTGACGCCGTTCCAGGCGGTGAACCTGCAGTTCGAGCGGGCCGCGGAGCTGCTCGGAATCCCCGAGGATGTCCGCATCGCTCTCAAGACCCCGTACCGCGAGGTGATGGTAGAGCTGCCTCTGCGCTGCAGCGACGGGGAGATCCGCACCTTTTCCGGGTACCGGGTTCAGCACGACAACTCGCGGGGCCCGATGAAGGGTGGGCTGCGCTATCACCCGGACGTGGACCTGGACGAGGTGCGTGCTCTCGCCTCCCTGATGACGTGGAAGACGGCGGTGGTGGGGCTGCCGTACGGGGGTGCGAAGGGGGGCATCAACTGCGACCCGCACACGATGGACCCGCATGATCTCGAGCAGCTGACCCGGCGGTTCGTAGGGCGCATCGAGCGTTTCATCGGGCCGCAGGAGGACATCCCGGCGCCCGACGTCAACACCAACCCGCAGGTGATGGCCTGGATCGTGGACGAGTACGCCAAGTACCACGGCTACACACCGGCGGTGGTGACGGGTAAACCCGTTCAGCTCGGCGGCTCGCTGGGCCGCGAATCGGCGACGGGACGCGGGCTGCTCTTCACCGCCGAACGCGCGGCGGCGGATCTGGGCCTGGAGCTAAAGGGCGCGACGGTGGCGGTGCAGGGCTTCGGGAACGTGGGGAGCTGGGCGGCGCAGTTCTTTTACGAGGCGGGAGCACGGGTGGTGGCGGTCAGCGACGTACACGGCGCCGTCTTCGCCGCGGAAGGGCTGGACATTCCACGCCTGCTGGAGGCGGCGGCGAAGTCGGGACGTATCCCTACCGGCGCGGGCGAGGAGACGCTCACGAACGACGAGCTACTCACCCTCGACGTGGATATCCTGATCCCCGCCGCGCTGGGTAACGTCCTTCACCTGCGCAACGCTCCGGAGGTGCGGGCGAAGCTGGTGGTGGAGGGGGCGAACCACCCTACCACGCCCGACGCCGACGAGGTGTTTCGGACTCGCGGGATTACCGTTCTCCCCGACATCCTCGCCAATGCCGGCGGCGTCACGGTCTCCTACTTCGAGTGGGTGCAGAACCTCCAGCGGTTCCGCTGGACGGCGGACCGCGTGGACACGGAGCTGCGCACTACCATGAACACGGCATACGATGCGGTGCGGGAGATCGCGCGGCAGCGGAGCACCGACCTTCGTACCGCCGCGTTCGCCCTCGCGATAGAGCGCGTGGCCGAGGCGACCACGCTGCGCGGAGTAAGCTAAGGCTCCTCCGGCCCTGCACCCGTCGTTCCACGTACCGGCGAACGACGGGTGCAGACAGCCCAGCCCCCGGCGGGCTACGACGTGGGATCGAGCAGGCGCTGGATTTCGAGCCGTACGTCGTGCAGGTGCAGCCGCGTCATGTGATCGTTCGTGCGGCCGATCGCCCGCTGGGCCAGCCGGTCCAGTTCCTGTAGCTCGCCGCGCAACACCGGGCGGGCATCGTTCGGCCAGCGCGGCGGCTGCGTGGCGCCCGCCGGCCCGCCCTGCTGGGTCTGCGGGGATGGGCGGGGCGGCGCCAGCGTGTTCTCGACCGCGTCGAGATACGCGCGCTGCAGGTTGCGCCGGTATATGTCCACCCGGGGGTTCGACTGGCTCAGCTCGGACCAGACCCCCTGCCGCAGGTCGCCCAGCATGTTGGCGATCGTGTACGCCTCACCCGGCCGCGCCGCGAGCGCCTCGTAATCGACCATTCGGTCCAGGCGGCCACGCGCGAAGAGCGTGTTGAGCACCGTCGCCTGGGCGCCACGCACCCGCGCCACCGCACCCTCCTGCTCGATGCGGCGCAGCACCCCCTGGTCGAGCAGGAACTGCGGCACGCGGAAGGCGTTCTGGTGGAGATAGCGCATCGCCTCCTGCTGCCGGACCCGGCTCGTGGGAGTGAACCGGACTCCCGTGCCGAGCCGCTCCTGCGTTTCCGCTCCACCGATGATCGCGGCGACATGCCCGCTGTACCGCCCCCACTGCCCGACCGTGTTCCCGTACAGCTCGCTCAGCATGGAGTAGTCCTCGCCCGGACGCTCCGCGACGAGCAGCAGCGAGTTTGCGACCCTCTCCAGGTTACGCATCCCGAGACCGCTGGACTTCACGGCGTCCTCATCACCCACGGCTTCCGTGAGGTCGTGCGGATCCTGCGTGGACTCCGAGGTCGAAAAGCGGAACCAGGCGATGGTATCCTGCATGCTCGCCCACTGGTTTAACGTCGGCCGCTCCTCATCGGGGGTGCGTGCACCCGGGATCGGCCGGTTCTGGTATACGATAGCGAAGTGGTCGTACGGCCCCACCGTCGGGATCAGCAGCTCGGGCGGGATATTATCCTCCGGCTGGGCGACGTAGTTGAAGCGCGAGTAGTCCATCAGCGTCGCGACGTGGCCGCCCTTGCGCCGCAGGAAGCTCTCGCTGCGAAGGCTGTCCGCCGGATACATGGCGCTCGCCTTCATGTTGTGCGGGAAGCCGATCGCGTGGCCGATCTCGTGCGCGACGACATACTGCACGAGGCGGCCCATGAGCGGGTCCGGCAGCGGAAGCGTCTGCGCGCGAGGGTCGAGCGGAGACACCTGCGTGAAGTACCAGTTGCGCAGCAGGTTCATCACGTTGTGGTACATGTTGACCTCCGCCTTCAGGATCTCTCCCGTACGGGGGTCCACCTGCTGGCCGCCGGTCGCGTTCGCGACGGGTGAGGGACGCCAGTAGATCACGCTGTGGCGCGCATCGAAGAGCGAAAAGCTTGGATCCTCCTCCGAAGTGGGGGCCATGCGCGCCTGGATCGCGTTGCGGAAGCCGGCCTCCTCATAGGCGGGGAGCCACTCCTCGACTCCAGCCTTCACCCACGGAACGAGCCACTCGGGAGTGGCCGGATCCACCCAGAAGACGATCGGCGTGACCGGCTCGGAGACGGACGCGCTCGGATCCTGCTTCTCCAGGCGGTAACGCCGGATGTAGCGGCGCTCCTCCGCACGGTGCTCCGGCCGGCTGTAGTCGATCGAGCGCACGGATCCCATCCCGATGCGCGGGTCCCAGAGCCGGGGCTGCATAGGATTCTCCGGCAGCTTCCGGATGCTGTAGTGTACGAGGGCACTCACCGGCTGCTGCTGCCCCGCGCTCGGGCCGCCGGGGCTCGGCGGACCGCCCGGCCCGGACTGCTGCTGCGCATTGCCGGTCTGCCAGGCCTGGACGTTGATCACCTCCGCGAACGTTCGCACACTCTCCAGAAAGCTGCGGTCCGCCTGTAGCTGGTTCATAGGCGTGAAGCGGGGCACGTTGGTGGTGAACAGACGCGTCACGTCGATGACGGCGGCGCTGTCCGCCCCCCAGCTCTCCACGTTGAACGAGGCGAGGATCGGGCCCGCTCGCATCGCGCTGACCGCACGCTCGATCGCGGTTCCCGGCTGCGCGGTGAGATCGTGGGACTGCTCCCGCAACACGACCCGGTTCCCCTCTCGGTCCCAGCGCACGAATCGGGTCTCCCCACCCCCGAAGAACCCTCCGCTCGTCCCGCCAGCCGCGGTACGAATCATCACGGCCTGCTCCTGGCCCAGTTCACCGCGGGGGATCTCAAAGAAGACCTTGTCGCCGATGCGGTGCGTGGTGAAGAGGCCGCGGTGAGTCTCGGCATTCGGCGTGATCACCCGCGAGTACGGCCTCGGCTGACCGGGCGTAGAGGGACGCGCGCCCGCCGTATCCGCTCCTGCCGCTCGCGTACCGTCGGCCGGGCCGGCCGCGGGAGCCGCGGATGGGGCGGGCACGGCGGGCGGACTCGATACAGGAGCACAGGCTGCGGTCACCGCCAGGAACACCCCGGCCATACCGGCGAACTTCGATTTGCCGCGTTGGATCATCGGAATACTTCAATTCAACAGAGAAGGAAAAACTCTCCGGGCAGCCGGTCGACTGCCGGGAAAGACGGGGATCCCACGTCGATCGCCGGCGACGCGCCGGCAGCACGGGTGGTACCAAGCAGTCTAACCGGCAGCGGCACCCGCCGCAAGCCGGGCGCGGCACTGCTTACGCGTTGCCAGCCGTCTGCTCCGCTCGCTCCGTCGGGTTCCCGGCGGCCTCCCAATCGGCGTAGCCACCCCCGAGGTTGATCACGTTGTCGAAGCCCCTGGAGCGGAGCAGGCTCGCAGCGATCGCCGAACGCGCTCCTCCCTGGCAATGCACCACCAGCTTCTTGTCGCGCGGGAACTCGTCCAGGCGATCCGCCAGGTAGCCGAGCGGGATGTTCGCCACCCCCGGCAGGCGACCCGCTTCCCACTCGGACCGGCCACGCACGTCCAGCACCGCCACATCGCCCGTGCGGAGCTGTTCCGCAAGCTCGCTGGAGGTGATCTGCGGGACCGTTGTGAGTTGGTGCCCCGCGTTGGCCCACGTGCTCAGGACTTCGGTACCGAAGTAGCCGGCGATCCGGTCCAATCCGATCATCGCCAGGTCCTTCACCGCTTCATCCAGGCCGTGCGTGTCCGAGTCGTCGATAACCAGGTAGAAGTCCTGATCGTAGGGGATCAGCCACCCGGCCCAGGTGTTGAAGGCGCGGTTCAGTGGGATGTTGAGCGTGCCGGGGATGTGCCCGGTCGCGTAGTCCGCCGCGACACGGGTGTCGATCACCAGCGCACCCTTGCCCTTCTCCAGTAGCCTCTCGAGCCGTTTCTCCGTCAGCCGCCGCGGCTGTTTGAATTCGCCCAGAACGGGTGGGCCTTCTTTGTTGATCTTCTTCATCTGCGTGAAGTACTTGGGCGGCTCGGGCTGGCCGGCCAGCACCGCCTGTACGAACTCAGCCTCATCCGTGTAAGAGAATGCCCAGTTGAACATTCGCTCGTACCCCACCGTGCTGCTGGGGACCGAGCTGATCCCCTTGCCGCAGGACGAGCCCGCCCCGTGGCCGGGGAAGACCTGCAGATAGTCCGGGTACTGCTTGAACTTCTGCAGAGAGCGGAACAGTGTTTTCGCTCCCGCATTCATGGTGCCCGGAGCGTTGGCCGCCTTTTCCAGCAGGTCCGGCCGGCCGACATCGCCCACGAAGACGAAGTCGCCGCTCAGGATCCCGATCGGCCTGTCCGCCGCGGCCGTGTCGGTCACGAGAAAGGAGAGATGCTCCGGAGTATGCCCCGGCGTGTGCACCGCCTCGATCAAGATGTTACCTACCTTGAACGAGTCGCCGTGCTTCAATAGCACGGCCCCGTCCTCCTCGGCGAAGGCGTACTTCCACTCCTGGTCGCCCTCATCCGAGAGGTACATCGTCGCGCCGGTGCGAGAGGCCATCTCACGGCTCCCCGATACGAAGTCCGCGTGGATGTGCGTCTCCGTGACGTGTGTGATCCGCATGCCCCGGGACTCGGCCACCCGGATGTACTCGTCCGCATCCCGGTTGGGGTCCACCACCAGCGCCTCGCCCGTGGCCGCACACCCGATGAGGTAGCTCGCCTGCGCCAGCTTGTTATCGTAGAAACGTTCCAGAATCATTTTCTCCTCCCCTCGGTTATACCGCCTTCCGGTTCACGTACTCGATGGACGCATCCGCCCGGTCCCGGCTTCGGACCGCGGCAACCCCTTCCAGCGGGGGGTGCTTTTTGCCCGGGAGGAGTGGCAATCTTGCCGCTGATCGCATAAGCGAAAGGCGAATACGTGACTCCCGTTACTCCTCCTCGAACTCCGCGCTCGTGAACTTCAGCGTGCGGGCATTTTCGGTTACCGTACGCACTACATTCTCCGGCACGCCGTCCGGCACCCGTGCCTGGATGTCGAGCGTGACCTCGACATCGGCGCTGACGAGAGCGCGGTGAGGTGCTGGGGACCGGTGAGTCGTCGGAGCTGAACTGGTGCTGGTGCGCCCACCGGTTCCGCACGTCGCGGATCTCGTGGAGCAGGCTCCGCTCGGCCTGGCCGAGTTTGTACCTGAAGACGTTGTTCCAGTGGTCGAGCACCACGCCGACGAGCACGGGCGTGTCCCACTGCTCGAAGCTGGCGGGGACGGCCCGCTCGTCGCGGATGCCCTGCCGCGCCATTTCGAGCCACTGGCTCTTGTGGACCGACTCCATCTCGCGTAGTCCTCCGCCGTCGGCCGGTCTTTCGGCGGCAGCAGGTAGCGGGCCATCACGGCGTAGTCCGTGAGTCGCGCCGCCCGCGCAACTTCGGCCGGGACGTCCGCCGGTGTATCGCTCAGGAGGCGGAGCAGGCGCCGCAGGTCGTGGACGTGGGGATAGGCGATGCCGAGGTGGATCAGAACCGCCTTGATCGCCTTTTCCGCTGCCTGATGCGCGTTGAAGCACAGCTCGGCCGGCTCCACGCCGGGCAGACGGCTGTGGGCGATGCGCAGGTTACCGGCCGCGCGCACGAGCCACTGGCGCGGATCGTCCGGCGGAAGGACGTCGGGCCGCAGGTCGTCAGGCAGCACGATACACCTCCCTGCCCTCGCGCAGTGCCGGGTAGTACACGAGCGCAAAGCTGTCGCCGTACCGCTCGAGGTCCTCGGGCGTGGCGATCACCACGTCCACCGCCTCGTCCACGTCCAGCTCGATGTAGATGCGTTCGGCCAGGGCACGGCGTAAATAGTCGCCGGCCTTGACCACGAGCAGGTCCACATCGCTGTGGGGGCCCATCTCGCCGCGAGCGGCGCTGCCGAAGAGGATGATGCGCTCCGGGTGCGCGATCTCGACGATCTGCCGCACGATCCGTTCGAGCACGGCCGGGTGCAGCGCGGTGCGGGTCGGGAGCGCCATCAGAGCAACACTTCCTGCAGCAGGCGTACCCCGCCGATCCATTCGCTGTAGCGCTCTATGGCGGCAATCGCGTCGAGGATATGCGCCCGGTACACCTCGTCACTCTTCATACAGCACGATCCGGTCGGGTTCGAGATAGGGGCGAACATGGCGGCTCAGGTCGTCCTCCGTGGTTATTTCCGCCCGATGGCCGAGCTGTTCACCCACTTCTTCCTCCAGGGCGAACCAATCGAATAGGTCAGGCGGCGGGCGCTGGTCGCTCGGCCTCAGCCTGATCAGCAGATCGATGTCGCTGTCCGGGCGCTGCTCGCCGCGCGGGTCAGCCGAACGGCCTCTTCATACCACGCGATGAGCGCGTCCAAATCGGTTTGCATCGCCTCGAACGGCCGGCTGTGGTTCGTCAGTACAACGGCCGCCGCACCAGCGCAGAACGACGCGGCGGATGTCGTTTTCCTGTTCGTCCATCATACCAGCTCCATTTGCGCGGGCCGATCCTGCCCGGCGGGCCCCGACTGCGCCAGCCGCATGATCTCGGGCCAGCTCTGCACGAGCCCGTTGTACGAGAGCGCCTCCTGCGCCCGCTTCTTCCGCTCGCAGACGGTATAGCGCCGGTACGCCAGCTCGCGTGCTATCTCGGCCGCCGCGCCCAGCTTCGTCACCAGCGCCGCCGCCGCGCCCTCGCCCGCGGCCTCCAGCACGCGGATCGGGTGGTGGACCACCCCCCCAGTTCGTGAGGCGCGGGTCGGTGGCGGGGTCCCAATCGCCCGGCAGCTCCGAGGGCATCAGGAGCCGGACCTTGCCGCCAGCCGACTTCCTGTCGAGGATGCCCGCGCCCTTCATTCCCTGCACGCTGGTGTTCTTCGCCTTCGAGAGCGTCCCGGCAACGCCGTACTCGCCCGCGTCGAAGCCGTACTGCTCGAACCAGGCGAGCGCCCAGCGGCTGTCGGCGTCGAAGTCGCCCTCCTGCTCCGCCAGCACCTCGTCCAGCGTCTGGTTGATGAGTGCCAGCGCCGCGCGCACGGGCCGTGTGCCGCTGATGGCGAAACCGGCGCGGATCACCGCGGCGAGAAACGTATCCCAGCCGGTGCTCGACGTGCCCGGGTGCGCGGGCGTCCGGCCCGCCTCCCTTCCCACGCGCTCCCAAAGCGCCACTCGGCTTCCTGCGCGCATAGACCCGCCTTGACCGGATTTCCGCGAATGTACGTGCGCACGGCGGCGAGGTGGCGCTCGTCTCGCACGAATCGGTCATGGTAGTCCGGCATCCAGAACCGCCCCTCCCAGCCCAGAATCCGGTTGGCCGCTTTGGACGAGAACGATTTCCACGACTGCACCACGTCGGCAAGCGCATGACCCGGCAGCGTCTCGACCAGCACATAGACATGGTTCGGCACGATGCACCATTCGAGCAGGCGATAGCGCTCGCCATCGAAATGAAGCAGCGCCTGCTCCACGACCTCGGCGATACGCGGATCGCCGAGGTGACACTCCCCATGCCCGGCGTCTTCGTAGGCGTCGAGACTTCGGCGCAGTTCGGCGGCGCGGTGTTGTGGGCGCGCACCCGGGAGGGCGTCGCGATTCTGTCCACGCGCTATGTGTGTGGATGTGTGTGCTGGAAGGCCCGACATGGCGTCGCGTGCTTCTCGAAAGGATACAACAGACTGTGCGGCGCAACGCCATCACAGGACAGGTACCTACGCGAAACGGGTCCGACAACGTGCCGGGCCCGTTTCATGGGCGCTGAGGGATTCGAACCCCCGACCCCCTCGGTGTAAACGAGGTGCTCTGAACCAACTGAGCTAAGCGCCCGTAGAGTACTCTACCGGATGATCCCGAGCGGGATGAGAACCAGATATCCCAGCATCAGCAGCAGCGGGGCAGCCGCCGTGGATCCCCGCGCCAACGCCACGAACCCGATAACGATCGCGACCAAACCGGAGGCGAGCAATACCCAGTTCAGAAGCGAGAAGCGCAGCGCTCCTTCAGCGGGAGCAGCGGTCCGGGACGATGTAGAGGTCGTTCGTGGCATGTGCGGAAGTTATTCTTCGCGCCGCGGGTCGTCAACCCCGGGGGGCTCCGCCTCCTGCGCATCCGTCTCCATCCAGTATTCGTCCTGGGGCGGCATCGCGCGATCCTCGGCCTCGAGTTCCGCCAGGCGCACGCGTGTCCTGCGCCGCCGCACCCCGAATAGGAAGATCAGGAGCACGGATGCCAGTACCCAGAAAACCGTAATCTGCGAGAGGGCGAGCAGCCATCCGTAGCGCCGTCGCACCATCGTGCGCCAGGCATGCTCGAACTGAGCGGGCGTCATTCCGTAGATGTTGCGCAGCGCGGCGTCGAAGCTTCCTTCGCGCCGCCAGCCGGTGAGCAAGGCCTCGAAACCTGCGTCTCCGCCCAACTCCGCCAGGAAGCGCACGGCACTGGCGCTGAGCAGGTATGCGAGGCGTGCCTGCTCAGCGCCACGGGGCCAGGTTAGCTCCAGGGAATCGAGCGGGGGCGCCCGTCCCAGCATGAGCGCCAGCCGGATCTGCCACGCACCGCCCTGATCCCACCCTCCGGACGACCAGGTGGCGTACCCTTCGTCGAACCACCTCGGGATCGGCTCCGGGAGGTAGGCGTTCAGTGCCAGGTGCGCCAGCTCGTGGCGCAGGGTGACGGTGGGGTCGCCCGCGCCGGGGGCAGCGGCGGGATAGGTAGGAAGGATGATAACGCGAAGGCTCGGGATGGCGACTCCGGCGCCCCAGTCGGGCACGCGGCCGCCGGTCAGCGAGTCGAACACGGCGGGCGAAGGCGCCAGGTAGATCGTCCCTTCCGCGGTGACGGCACCGGCGGGTATGCCGGGGAGGCGGAACGGGGTTCGCGCCGCGGTGAGAGTCCGCCGTGCGAGATCCTCGTGGCCGGGCCAGAACACCACGCGCAGATCGTCGGCGGCGAGCGAGTGAGGCCCATCTGCGAGCTGCGCGGCAGCTGCTGTCGGGATCAGGAGCAGCACCCAGGCCAGGACTAGCCGAAGGATACGGCTTCTCCCGCTTCCATCCGTACCAGTGCGCGCGCACAGCGGTCGCCCCAGATGCTGAAGCGGTTGGCCTGCATTCCTTTCCGCCATGCCGTGACCGCCTCTTCCGTGTTGCCCTCCAGATAGCAGGCGCGACCCAGCTCCCACCACGCCTCGATGAGGTTCGGCCCTGCCTCGAGGGCGCGTGCGAAGAAGCTCTTCGAATCCGTGTACATCTCGCGCTCGAGGTAGAGCAGACCCATGTAGAAGTTCGCGTAGAGCGTAGCCTTGCGGTCGGAGTCGGTGCGAAGCACACGCGAGAGGTGCTCGATCGCTTCTCCGAAGATCCCCTTTTTGAGGCAGATATAGCCGAGATTCGCCCAAGCGATCTGGTTCCCGGGGTCACGCGCCAGCACCTGCTGGAACAGCCCCAGCGCTTCGTCGTACTCTGCGCGAAGCATCAGCGCCCAGCCCAGCAGCACCTGCGCGGCGGGCTCACCGGGGGCGAACTCCATGGCCCGTCGCAAGGCACGGACCGCCTGCTCGTACTCGCCGCCCGCGATGGCACTCCACCCACGCTCCAGATAGGTCGAGCTTCCCAGGTGGTCTACCCGCGAGGGCTGTGGGGCAGGAACGGGGAGCGCCTTGAACTTCCCGACGAGGATGCGGATCTCCTCCTTGAACCCGATGAGCCGCAGGAGCAGCCCTTCCGTCTCGCGGAACAGGTCCACGATCTCCTTCCCCAGCTGATCGCGCTCCGTTGCAGGACGACCGCTCTCCTCCGCCGCATCGAGGCCGGTGAGAAGGTCGTCGTAGCGGGCCCGCAGTTCTGCCAAGAAGTCGGGAGTGCTCATGCGGGCTGTGCCGGGTCGCCGGTCGTTCCGTCAGCGGAAGATCCTCCGGCTGAGGCTTCAACGGGTGGAGCGTGGGTATGTAGATCCAGCTCTTCCAGCGCGATGCGCTCGTCGGAAGAGAGGATGCGATCCATGTCGAGCACCACGACCATGCGCTCCTGCATTCGTATTACCCCCTGCAGGTATTCCGCCGCAAGACCACGCACGTACGCCGGCGGCTCTGAAAACGCGGATTCCGGGACGCGCAGCACCTCGGTGACGGTATCCACGATCACACCCAAGCGCTCGTCGCGATGGTTGATCACCATGATGCGGGTGTCGGAACCGAAAGACGGATCGTGGATCTCGAATCGGCGGCGCAGATCAATGACCGGGACGAGCGAGCCGCGTAGATCGATCACGCCCTCGACGAAGGCGGGTGCCCGCGGCACGGATCGGACCGGCTGATGGCGCAGGATCTCGTGAACGAGCGATACGTCCAACCCGAACTCATCGTCACCGATGCGAAACGCCACCAGTTGACGGTGCGGCACCGACGGTGCAAGCTTCCTCACAGTTCCTCCCGGGGCAGCGGGAGACGGCTCTCGCCCGCTTGGTTCATAAGGGATGCGGCGGGCCCGGAAACCGGCACCGCCATGGAAATGCGCCTGTAGATTTCAGCGGCCGCTTCTTCAGCAATCTGCGGAAGCGGGAGCACTCGTGTAGCGAACTCGGTTGCGGCTTGCGGCATTTCGCACACTACGGATGAGGCGGCGCATGAACGGGCTGTCGTCCGACCAGCACCGCTGAGGGCGGTGCCGGATCAGAGATAGACATCGGCCCGGTATACAGAGGAGACGCGCGCCCGGTTCGCGGCGACGTCGAACCGCACGGAGCGCCCCCACCCTCCGCCAACCTCCTCCGCGTGGATCGGGATCCGCTCGGTGCGCAGCGAATCGTGCACCGCCGCGAGGTTGCGCTCGCCCATGTTCATCGACGAGGTCGTCATCAGCGCGGCGAACATGCTGGCCCCGCCTACCAGACGCGCTTCCAGCCGGCGCGCCACAGCACCGGCGGCGGTGAGATCCGCGACCAGCGCAGGCACGGCGCTTGTCGCGAACTTGTATGGGTTCGATGCATCCCGCGAGACGGATGGATCCGGCAGAAGCACATGCGCCATGCCAGCGACGTGTGCGCTCGCATCGCTCAGGATGATGACGACACAGGAGCCGAGGCCTACCGCCACCAACGTGTCGTCCGGATAACCGATCGCGTGCCGAGAGACACCGACCGAGATCTCGTGAAGCGTCATGCCGGTTTGCGGAACAGTCGTTGGCGAGGATTCACCGGCGCAAAGAGAGAGCGCGTGCGGCCCATCAGTGTCTCTACCTTCCCCAGCACCAGGAACCCGCCCGGAACGAGGGCGTCGTAGAACGCCTGGAAGATGCGCTCCTGAACCTCGCGTTCGAAGTAGATGATGACGTTTCTGCACACGATCAGGCTATATTCGCCCGGCGGAGTATCGGAGATCAGATCCTGACGGCGGAACGAGACGTTCCGCCGCGCCTCTTCATGAAGCCGGTATGGGGGCCCGGAGGAAAACCACCGGTCTCGCAGCGCGGGCGGAGTCTCGACGAGAGAGAGCGCGGGGTACTCCCCACGCTCCGCGGCGGCCAGGCACCCGGGATCGATATCGGTACCCTCGATGGCGAAGCGCCGCAGCTCCGCCTCTCTGCCATGCTGCTCTGCCCACTGGCGGAGCAGGATCGAGATCGAGTACGGCTCCTCTCCACTGGAGCAGCCCGCGCTCCAGATGCGGCACCTGCGCTCGCAGGAGTCGAAGAGCGACGGCAGGACTTCCTGTTCGATAGCGCTCCACATGTCGGCGTTGCGGAAGAACTTCGTCACGTTGATGGTCAGCGTGTCGAGCAGCCGGTCGTATTCAGCGGGGTCGCTGTCCAGTAGCTGCGTGTACTCGGCATAACCGAACCGACCTCGTGCTCGCATGCGCACCGCGATGCGGCGGCGTAGGCACTTGTCCTTGTAGAACGGCGAATTGAAACCGCGCTCACGCTGGATCTTGTCCTTCAGGCAGGCCAGCTCCGCTTCGCATTCTCGTAGCGGTGGGAGCGCCTCGCTGGTGAGGATGCGGGTCGGCTCAATCATCTACGTAGCTCAGATACCCGGGGAGCGGGTTCACGGAACCCGAGCCGGGGTCCTCCCGCGCGGCACCCCGCTGGACCGCCGCGGTGCTGGCCGACCCCGCCGGCGGCCCGACCGCCGCATCGCGCAGGGCGCTCTCCACCACCTCGAGGTTGGTGCGTACCATCGAGTTCTCCGGGTTGATCTCCAGAGAGCGGCGCCAGAGGCGAATCGCCTCTTCACGCTCCATGCGCTTATAGCAGATATTGCCGAGCTTGAAGTACACGTCGTCTCCGAGATCCGGTGCGTGATGCAGCGCGTTGTGGTACGCACGGGCCGCTTCGTCGTGCGCGCCGCGCCGGTAGAGAGCGTCGCCAAGCGATTTCTGCGCCGGCGCGAGGGTCGGATCCTCCTCGCACGCCCGCCGGTACAGCGCTTCCGCCTCTTCCCACTCCCCCTGGCGCTCACGCACGATCCCGAGATGGAGGAGTAGCGGAGCGCTGTGCGGGTGAAGAGACAGGCCTTGGTTGCCGACATCGATGGCATCCCCGCTCCGGCCGAGCGCCGCTTCGGCGAGCAGCGCGAACGCGAAGTACACGGCTGGCGGCCGCGCCGCCGCGGGAAGCACGTCCCGGTACCGGGAGAACGTCTCGGCTGCTTCCTCTACACGCTTCGACTTGAGGAGCAGGATCGCATGCGAGAGCAAGACGGCCGGGGAGCGGGGTGCGATTCGTAGCGCCTCTTCCGTGGCGCTACGCGCGCTGTCGAGGCGGCCCATCCGCTCGAGCGCTAGGGCGAGGTTGAGAAGCGCCGGGGCACGTGGCCCGCCGCGCTCCAGTACCTGCCGCAGGTAGTGCACCGCGCCGCGGTCATCCCCCCGGTGAAGGTCGATCAGGCCGAGCAGGAAGCGGGCTTCCAAATCCCCCGGCTGCAGCTCCAGAACCCTGCGGAACTCGCGTACCGCTTCCTCGTACATCGCCGTCTTGTAGAACGCGACGCCCAGGTTTCGGTGCTCGCCGATGCGTGAGGTGGGAAGATGCTGCAGGGTCGAGCGCTCCCGCTTCCCGACCGGTATGACCAGACCCGCCTGGATCAGCCCGAACAGCGACTTGCCCACCTCGAACTCGACCATCCCGGACTCTTCGATGATCTCGGCCACGCTGTGGCCACCGTCGAGGAGCGGAAGAAGTCTCCGCTGCTCCTCCGTCAGCACGAGCTCGTCCGGGAGCGGAAGGCTGTGGCCTACTTCGAAGATCAGATCCAGCGACGGGATCTTCTTCTCGATCAGGCTCCACTCGTCTACGCGGCGCGCACCCTCGAGGAGAAGGTTCTCCGGGTTGATCGAGACCCGCATCGCTCCTTCCTCGGGCTGCTGATCGGCCTCGAAGAAGAACGAGCCCTGTGACCAGGTGAAGAGGAAGTAGACCGCCTCCTCGACCTGGATCCGGATATAGTGCGCCAGATGCTCGGGCGTGATCGCGCCGCGGTCGATCAGGATCTCTCCGAGACGGCGGCCCGGAGAAGCTCGCTGCTCATCGACTGCAGCGGCCAGCTCCGCGGGGTCGAGCAGCCCGTTCTTGACCAGGAGGACGCCCAGGCGGTCGCGGCGGTTGACGATCGCCGCATAGCAGATCCTGCCGGAATCGAAGTAGATGTAGCCGAAGTGCGAGCGATCCGTAAGTGAGAGGCAGCCGGTTTTCCCGCCCATGGCGAGCAGCTGCAGCACGTCGGGGAGGCTGGCCTCGCGGAGACTGCCTTTGATCGCCATCAGCCCAGCTCCTCGACGACGCGCTCACCGAGCCCCACCCATCCCCAGGCAACCTTCTCGTTGTTGAAGTACCAGCGGTCCGGGCCGGCGGCGGTGGTCGCGTGCGAGTACTCCACGTCCGCCCCCGGCAGGTTCTCCAGCGTCAGACCGGCGGGAGGCGCGGGCAAGGGCCGGCAGGCAAGCCGGGTGGAGAGAAGAAGCGCTTCGGCCTCGGTTCGCCGGTCCGGATCGTAGAGGACGGCGGCACCCGCGGCGTTAGCGTCCAGCTCGGCCACTTCGAGGCCGATGCAAATCAGCCGCGTGGCGTCGGCCTCGAATTCCTCGATCAGCGCGTCCACATCGGGCACCGAACCACCGGTAAGTGCGGCTTCCAGCCTCCGGGTTCGGATCCCCTTCCCACCCCATCGCAGGATTGCCTCACCCAGCACCGCGCGCCACGGCGCCGACTCCACCACCTCCGCGACCGACGCTGAAATGTCCGAGAGGAAGGTCGCGAATGGGTCATCATCCAGCACCAGATCGTTATCGGCGGCATCACCCCCACCGAGGGAAGCCGGCCACGCTCGCGTCGCCGGCGGCAAGGGAGCGGAGTAGATCTCCTCCACGCCGAGCAGGTGCGCGACCTCGTCGGCCGCGACCGCCGCGCCCCGATCCTCCTGCAGCGCGAGGACGCGGTCGAGCGCCTCTTCCAACTCGCGGATATTGCCGCTCGCCACGCGCGCGAGTACCGGCGCTACGCCGTCGTTGATGCGCATCCCGCGCGCTTCGGCCTTGTGCAGGACCAACGACGTTCGGGTGGCGATATCCGGCAGCGCGATGTCTACCACCAGGCCCCGAGCGAAGCGCGACGTGAGCCGCATATCCAGGCGGTCCATATCCGCGGGAGCGCGGTCGGAAGCCAGAACGACCTGTGCGCCGTTCCTCCCCATCGCGTCCCAGATGGGGAGCAGCTCGTTCTGCGTGCGGACGGAGCCTGCCAGGAACTGCGCGTCGTCGAGCAGGAGGAGGTTGATCTGGACGCACTCCTTGCGGAACTGCTCCATCCGGCCTCCGGAGAGAGCGGAGCCGAGCCGATCCACGAACGAGCTCATCGGCTCGTAACACACCCGCAGAAAGGGGTGATTCGCGACCGCGTCGTTGGCCAGTGCGTGGAGAAGGTGCGTCTTCCCCATCCCCGGGGGACCGTGGATCACCAGCGGGTTGTAGTTCGCGCCTGGCGACTCCGCCGAGCGCCGCGCGGCCGATACGGCCAGCCGGTTGCCCGACCCGACCACGAAGGAAGCGAAGGTGAAGCGTGGATTAAGGTTCTGATGCATACTGCTCTACTGCTCTTTCCCGGGGGAATCGAACTGCCGAGCAAGCCGCTGAAGCGTACGCTCGCTGATGCCGCGCAGCGTCTCCAGCACTCCCGCTCCGGAGACGGCTGCCGCCTCGTAGCACGGGAGATCCCGAAAGTTCAGCATCGCATTCAACTCCTCGACCGGGAGGGGATGAGGAAGATCGCGCTTGTTGTACTGCAAACATACGGGGAAGCTACGCGGGTCCACCCCGTGGTCGAGCAGGTTGATCTGCAGGTTACGGAAGCTTTCCAGGTTCTCGTCGCTGCGCGCGGTCTGGCTGTCCGCGACGAACACCACACCGTCGGCACCCTGCAGAACGAGGCGCCGTGTGGCATCGTAGTACACCTGACCCGGCACCGTGTAGAGCTGAAAGCGGATCCGGAACCCCGAGATCGTACCGAGGTCCACGGGGAGAAAATCGAAGAACAGCGTGCGATCCGTTTCCGTCGCGAGCGACATCAGGGCGCCTTTCCGCTCGGCGACGATGCGCTCGTGGATGTACTGCAGGTTCGTCGTCTTCCCCGACCTGCCGGGGCCGTAGTAGACGATCTTGCAGGTGATCTCCCGCGACGAATAGTTGACCAGCGACATTCCAGATCCGGGTTCGACGCGGGGAATCAGCGCGAGGCGGAGAAGCGCGATGATGGGCGTGCACGAGGCGCGGCGGCCGCGCTACCGACTCCAGCCAGGCTCTTCCCGAAGAGGTGGGCCCAGCCGGACTCGAGATCCTGCTCGAACGAATCCGCCGTGACCCGCGCGCGATCGTCCTGCCACGCGGGGAGTGCCGCGACCTCGCGCACGAACGCAGTGAAGGAGATACGCACCATCCCCAGCACCGACGCTTCGTTGAGCACCGCGATCAGGATGAGCTCCTCGGCCGGGGTCGCGAAAGGACCGATGAAGATCTGGCCCTTCGAGCCGCGCTGATACAGGTGGTCGAAGCCATCCTGCCGCAGCAGGTTCGCGAGCGCACGCGAAGAGGCATGGATCCCCGCCGTGAGAGACGCGACCCCGATCGGGTCCAGCGAACTGGAGAACCCGTGCTGCCCCAGCAGCTTCCCTCGCGCGTTGATCAGGAGCACGGCGCGAGCACGCGCAGCATCCGCAAAGCGCTCCACGGGCTGCTGCAGGCTCGTCATCAGCGAGGGCAGCGGCCGAGCCGCGGTCTCAGCTTCGGTGGCATCGCGTCCAGGCTTGCCCTGATCGGCCCCGGCTCCAGCGTGCGTGGCACGCTGCAGCGCGGCGGCGAGTGCCGGATCACCCGGCCTATCCGCAACCGCGCGCTCCAGGTGACGCCGCGCACGCTCCCATTCTTCCCGCTGCAGGCAGAGAAGGCCGATATTGCGCCGGGCGGCAGTGTGGGCCGGATCGAGATGGAGCGCGATGTCCCACTCATCGAACGCCTTGTCGAGATCACCGCCCGCACGGTACAGATCGCCCAGCAGACAGTGCGCCTCGACATTCTCGGGGTAATGCGCAAGCCCACGGAGGCAGAGGCGGAGCGCGGCGTCTCTGCGGCCGCTGCGGTGATAGAGCCCCGCGAGCGGGAGGAACGCCAGGCTCCGCGGATCCCCCGCGACCTCGTCTGTCCACTGCCGTACAAGGATCGGATCCGGCGCGCGGCTCACGGCCCCTCCTCCTCTAGAATGGTACGCAGCGTGGCAGCGGCCTCCAGCGCGCGTCGTGCCGTCTGCCCACCGGGGCCCCGTGCCTCGGGCAGGCGCAGGTAGGTAGTCCAGGCATACTCCGCGCGCCGGAGATCGCCGGTACGCGCCGCGGCGAAGCCGAGCTGGAAATGAGAGGCGGCAGCGAGCGGATCGAGCCGTACCGCCTGAGCCAGTGCTTCCGTGGCCTCGAACCACCGGCCGAGCGAGCGGAAGGTCCGGCCTGCCATCGCGTGCACCTCGGCCGAGTCGGGGTGCTCACGGAGCAGAGAGTCGACCATGCGCTGTGCATTTCCCGAACGACCCTCGCGGAGCGCCTGCTCCACCTCGCCCAGCGAGCGCCCGAATGAACTCTGCGGGCGCACCGTTATGGGCGCAACGGGAGCGGCATCCGCGAGCGCGACGATGTGCGTGGCGAGAAGCCCGAACACGGTCTTCGCCACTTCGAAGTCGCTGCGCCCGAGCTCCGCGGCGATCTGCTTCAAGGTGCGCTCCCCGTCGATCTCGGCGAGGATCTCCCACTCGTGCGGTTGAAGGTCGAGCGTGGTACCCGCGCTGCTGTCCGGCGCCTCGAGTCTCGGAACGACGTTCGGGTGCGGGATGCGCGCGGAGAGCGTCGCCCACTCGTCGAGGCGGCGCGCAGCCTCCATCAGAAGCGACTGGGTCGGGATGCGCACCGGTACCACACCGTCGAGCTGAGGGGGAGTCTCCTCGAAGCGGAAGTAGCCATCCTTCCAGCGCATCAGCTCGAAGACGGTTTCCTCGATCTGGAACGCAAGTTGGCGTCTGACGTCGACGACGCTCACAATACCCAGCCGAACGGCGAGTGTGCCAAACGGGAGGTCGGGATGATCACGCTGCTCCTGCAGCACCCGCTGCATGTCGAGGGCGGAGATCTTGCCGCTACGAAGCAGAAGATGGCCGAGCCGGCCGCCCTCGTCCGGGAGTTCGGCACCCACGATTGCGCCCCGCTCGAAGCGCACGGCGGCCGCACGATCGCGCGTATCGCTGCGAACACTCAGCGTACCCGTCTTGCGCGAGAGCTCCAGAAGCTGAAGCACGTCGCTGAGCGCGAGCTCGCGGAGCGGCCCCTCGATCGCCATTACGCGGAGCGTGCGGCGGGGAACTGCTGCACAGGGGCCGGCTCGAAGATCCGGGCGAACCGGAGCGCCGCCGCGATGTTCTCGCGCGCCTGCGCGGCAAGCTCCGACTCGGGCGCGGTCTCCACGCAGCGATGCCACCATTCGATTGCCTGCCGGAACTCTCTTCCCTGCCCTGCGAGCACGCCCAGGTAGTAAAACGACTCCGTGGACTCGGGCTCGAACCGGAGCGCCCGGACGAAGGCGCGATGCGCATCCACCCGGCGCCCGGTACCGAGGAGCGTGCGGCCCAGCAGAAGGAGCGCTTCCGGGTAGTACGGATCTACGGAGAGGAACTCGGCGAGAGCCGTGATCGCCTCAGCCGCGCGGTCGTCGCGACACAGCGCCTCGGCGAGAAGGAGCACTCCATCCGGATAGGTGGGGAGGAGATCCAACGCGGCACGGCAGCAGTCGCCGGCGGCGGCGAACCGCTCGTCGGCAAAGAGGAGCCGTCCGAGGGCGACATGCGCCACCACCGAATCCGGGTCGAGCTCGAGCGACCGGCGCAGCACCGACTCCGCCTGGCTCCGCTGCTCGAGGCGAAGGAGCGCGGCGCCGAGAGACCGGAGCGTGGCCGGACTGCCCGGCGAGTGACGGTCGAGCCGCGTAAAGGTCTCCACCGCCCTCTCCGCCTCTCCCGCGCGCAGAAAGATCTCTCCCAGCAGGTACAGAGCCTCCGCGTCGGAGGCGTTGTGATCGAGCACCTGCTCCACCGCCGCACGGGCTTCCGCGTCCCGCTTCAGGCGGTGGGCGGCGCGCGCCCGGCCGAGCCACGCACGCGCCTGCATGCCGCTCCACGCACCTGCGTCAAGCCGCGCGAGCGCCGCATCGAACCGTTCGATGGCCTCTCCGTCCACGCCCTGGCGCGCGTAGATCTCGCCGGTGAGGAGTGCAGCCTCGCCGGGATCCGCCCCACCCAGCGCCGCCCGCCGTGTCTCTACCAGCGCACGATCGAACAGCCCTTTGGAGAGGTAGTCGCGCACGAGGGCGAAGGGATCGGCCACCGGCTCTACCGGCGTGGGAGCCGCGGGAGCGGGGGCGATCTCCTCGAAGAGCGAGTCGAGGGTGGCCTGGTCGAAGGTGAAGCTGCGGACTCCTCCCGCCTCTCTGCCGCTCACGCGTATCGGCGCGTCGAGCTCGGGCGCGAGCACCTCCTGTTCCTCGAACTGCAGCTCGATCGCCAGACGGAAGCGCGAGTTGGTGTAGTACGGATTCAGCTCCAGCGCGCGCTTCGTCTCGCGGAGCGCGGCATCGAACTCGCCCAGGCCGGAGAGCACGAACGAGAGGTTGTACCGCGCCTCCGCATGCTCCGGCCGCGCGTCGATCGCGCGCACGAAGGCACCCCGCGCCTCTTCGAGGCGACGCGCCTCCATCAGCACCGTCCCGATCCCGCACCAGGCAGCGGCCGAATCGTGGTCGACCTTCAGAGCAGCGCGGTACGCTTCAATCGCCTCCGCCTGTAGCCCCGCGCGTGTGAGAAGCAGCCCGCGGTTGCACCATGCGTCGACCAGCTCCGCACGTTGCTCCAGCGCCTCGGCGAACGCGTGCTCGGCGCTCTCGGAATCGCCCGTGTACAGCCGCGTCACACCCAGGTTGTTCCAGGCGAGCGCGTACGTAGCATCTATCTCCAGCGCGCGACGATAGCTCTCCTCCGCAAGCTGCAGCTCTCCCTTCAGGTGCAGACAGACCCCGTGCTCGTTCCAGAGCTTCGGGCTGGCGGCGTTCTGCTCGAGCAACGGCGCGTACAGGCCCAGGGCGACGTCCGCCTCCCCTCGCACTAGGTGGATCTCGGCCATCGCCTGGTGCACCAGCGACGGATCCTCTCCCCCGGTGAGCGCACGCTCCAGCTCGCGAAGCGCTTCCGGATACAGCCCCTTCTGACGGAAGGCGATACCGAGGTGATAGTGGGCCAGGAAGTCGCTCGCGGCGATCTGCGGGCGCCGCGCCCGCTCCCCGACCAGCTCCCGGTAGCGCTGCGTGCTATATCGATCCAGAGACAGGTTCGCCTGCGCCTTCGAGAGCGGCGGGTTGAGCTCCACCGCACGCTTCGCGGCATCGGCGGCACGATCCGCCTCTCCAAGATCGCCAAGCACGAACGCCAGCATATGGTGCGCGTCCGCCAGGCGTGGGTTGATCCGGATCGCCCGCTCCAGCGCGGCCCGCGCCTGGTCGCTCTGCCCGATGTTGTAGAGGAGTTCGCCTACGTAGAAATGAAGCACCGCGCTGTCCCAGTCCTGCTCCAGCGCACGGCGGAACCACGAGAGCGCGGCGTCTATGTTCCCGGCGGATTTCTCTGCCTGCCCGAGCGCGATCAGGGTCTGAAGGTCGCGTGAGTCGCGCGCCAGCAGGTGGCGGAGCTCGGTGACGGCCGCGGCCCCCTCGCCCGACGCGAGGTATGCCTGCGCCAGGCGCCGGCGTGCCTCCATGTCCGCGGGGTCGCCGCGCAGCGCCTCGCGCAGCTCCGCGATCAGCCGGTCGTAGTGCCCCGTCGCGAAGAATGCGATCTCCAGATTCCGGCGTGCAACGTCCATCCGCGGATCGACCGCGAGCGCCTGCTGAAATGCGCTCACCGCCTCCTCGTGCATCCCCTTGTTGAAGTAGAGGACGCCGAGGTTGTTGTGCGCGCCGGCATCCCCCGCATCGATCCGCTGGTTCAGCCCGCGGAGGATGCGCAGGTCACGCTCCGAACGCGGGTGGCGAAGACGGGCGGCGGGGGCGGGGACGCCGAGCACGTCAGGCAAGGCGGATCGCCTGGAGAATTTTTTCCAGGGCCGCCATGTCCGGGAAGAGCAGAAAGTGTCCGTCGATTGCCTTGTCCCCGTCTGCCATGAGGAACTGGGTCTCGATACTGAACGCCAGATCCCGATCACCGCTGAAGTTGGTGTGCGCGGTAATCAGGACAGCGGCACACAGGTCGATGACCAGGCTGGGGACGGAGGGGAGAAGCATCATCCCCATGAAGTCCGCCAGCGCGTTCATGTACGCGGAGCCGATGATGTTCCCGGCCTCCTTGATGGCCGATTGCTCGAGCTCGCCGAACATATGGGAGCTGCCGGCGGGCCGGTGTAGCAACCGCTCGGCAAGTCGTAGCGCGGCATCCCGGGGGAAGATCAGCAGCGTGCGGCCGGTGAGGTCACCGAGCATATGCATCATTACCGCGGCGACCACCTCCTCGGGTAGTGCGAGCATCTCGGGCACGTCTTCCAGCGGCACGATCTGCAGCTGGGGCACGCCGACCATGATCCGCCCCCCCGTCATCTGCGAGAGAGCGGTCGCGGCATGGCCGGCACCCATATTGGCGACCTCGCGCAGTGCGTCGAGCTGGATCTCCTGGAGATTTCGCGGATCGATCATGACCGGGCGGCTGATGGTGAGGAAGCGGAGAGAGGCTCAGGCGAATCAACGCGAGCGCATTCATGCCGCAGCAGGCTGGCGGCATCGAGGATCAATGCGGGCCGGCCGTCGGGCAGGACCGTGGCACCGGAGAATATCGGCAGCGTGCAGTTCGTCGCATCGAAAGGCTTGAGTACCACTTCCTGCTGCCCGAGAACCGCATCGACCTCGATGCCGACCCACTGCTCCCCGATCTCCAGTACCAGCACGGGGAGGCAGTCGCGGGGCGCTGAGCTCCCGCGGATCTCTAGAATGTCACGCAGGCGGGCGAGAGGGACGGGCTCATCGCGGATGATTCCCACGCGCCTTCCGGCCGCGAGCTGAACCTCCTCTGGCAGGAGCTCCACCGTTTCGGCCACATGCACCACCGGGACGGCATAGGTCTCGCCATCCAGCCCCACGAGCACCGCACGAATAATTCCCACGGTGAGCGGGAGCCGCAGGGTGAAGGTGGTGCCGCGGCCCGGCTCGCTGGCGATGTCGAGCGTACCGCCGAGCGCCCTCACGCGCAGCGAAACGACGTCCAGCCCGACACCGCGGCCGGAGACGTCGGTCACGGACGCTGCCGTCGAGAAGCCGGAGCGCATGAGCAAGAGGAACACCTCCGCATCGCTCAGGGTGGCGGAGGCATCGGCGGAGATCATGCCCTCCGCGACGGCCTTTCGCAGTACCCGCTCCCGGTCGATCCCGCGGCCGTCGTCCTCCACGCGGATGAGCACACGGGTTCGCTCACGCGAGGCAGTCAGGCGGAGAAGGCCGCGCTCCGGCTTCCCCGCTGCGATACGCTCGGCAGGGGTCTCGATCCCGTGGTCGATCGCGTTGCGCAGCAGGTGAACGAGCGGATCTCCCAGGTGGTCGAGCAGGGCGCGGTCCAGCTCGATCCCGCGGCCCTCGACCTCCAGGTCGACCTTCTTTCCCAGCGTTCTGGAGGCGTCGCGCACGAGGCGGGGGAAGCGGTCGAACACCTGCGCCACGGGAACCATGCGGATCTGCAGGACATCGGCGCTCAGCTCACCGATCAGTTGGGAGACCTGTTCCACCGGCTCGAGAAGGTCGTCGCCGCCGCGCGCGGCCGCAACACGCCGCAAGCGGTCTCGCAGGATGACGAGCTCGCCGACGCGGTCCATGAGTGCATCGAGCCGCTCGCGGTCGACGCGCATGTGGCGATCGAGTCCGGCAACCTGCATCTCCGCCAGCTGCGGCTGTACCGGATCCGTGCTGCCGGGGTGTGCTCCGGCAGCTGCGGTAATCGCGGGGCTCGTGGACTGAAGGGGCGCCACATCCAGGTGCTCCAGCTCTCCCACGGCGTGCAGTCGCTCCCGAACCTCGGCGGCCGGTCGAGCGGTGCGGAGGAGAAGACTCATCGTGCCATCGAACCGCTCTTCGAGGAGCGCGCCCTCGCCGGGGCTCAGCTCATCCACCTCGCCGAGCTCACGAGCCCGCCGCAGCACCATGAACGCCCGCACCCCCGGTAACGGCGCGGCCGCACTGATGGTCACGTGCACCC
This sequence comes from Gemmatimonadota bacterium, assembly GCA_013820915.1. GTDB lineage: Bacteria > Gemmatimonadota > Gemmatimonadetes > Longimicrobiales > Longimicrobiaceae > JACDHR01. The sequence continues at coordinate 3,629 of JACDHR010000003.1, read as the reverse complement.
GGAGCCCCTCCCCCCCCGAGTCCGCAGCGTGTGGTTCAGCGGCAGGGTCCGCGACAAGCCCGCGCATCGCAACCGGCGCCACGCCTCCGCCGGCCGCGCGCAGAAGCGAGACCAGGCGGCCGGAGTCCGTGCTCTCCCCGCGCTCCCGGACCGCGTCCTCGATCCCTCTCTCCAGCGCATCCGCGGCTTCGAAGAGGAGATCGACAAGGGCGGGATCTGCCACCGTACGGCCGCTGCGCAGCAGGTCCAGAACGCTCTCCATCTCGTGTGACAGATCGGCGACCGCACGGTACCCCATCGTCGCCGACATCCCCTTGACGGTGTGCACCGCACGGAACAGCCCCTCGACCGGCTCCCGGGCCGACGGCTCGGATTCGAGCGTCAGGAGCAGATGATTGACCGTACTGATGTGCTCGCGAGCCTCGACCCGGAACAGCTCACCGTAATGTGAAAGCGACACGAACGGAGGGGATCACAATAAGGAGAGACAGGGAAATTTGAACGTGCTCGACGATCAGTCGAGCACTCGCTGTACCGCCTCCAGCACCCGCGACGGCTGGAACGGCTTGACCACGAAATCGCGCGCGCCGGCCTGGATCGCCTCGACGACGAGCGCCTGCTGCCCCATGGCGCTGCACATCAGGATGCGCGCCTCGGGAGCCTCACGCACGATCTCGCGGACGGCGTCGATCCCGCCCATATCGGGCATCACGATATCCATGGTGACGAGGTCCGGGCGCAGATCGCGGTACTTCTGGACGGCCTGCACGCCGGTTTCCGCTTCGCCGACCACCTCAAATCCGGCCTGGCTGAGAATATCACCTATCATGGTGCGCATGAAGATGGCATCGTCGCAGATCAACACCCGTTGGCTCATCGGTTCTCCGGTCAATCCGGTAGAGGGCGGTTAGAAGAAAATCAGGAAAAGACGGGACGGAAAATGGAATCGGGATCCAGCAGCGTGAACAGCTTGCCCTCCACCCGGCCGCTTCCGGCGAGGCAGGGGTTGTGGGAGCGGAGCGCGTGGAAGCCCGCGTCAGTCACCGTCTCACCCTCGTGTGGGCGATGGATCCGCACCACCTCGTCTACGGCCAGGCCGACGCGCTTCCCTTCGTGCTCGAGGATCACGATGTTGTGATCCGTTCCCGCATTCACCCCGGCGAGCCCGATCCGATCACCCAGATCGAGGACGGTTACCAGGCGGCCGCGCAGGTTGATCAGGCCACGGACGCAGGATGCGCTCCCCGGCAACGGCGTGCAGGTGCGCCCTTCGAGGATCTCCCGGCTTCCTTCGAGTGGGATCCCGAACAATCCTCCGCCTGCTACGACGAGCAGGATCTGGCGGGCAAGCGAATCAACAGAGGAGTCGTCTGCCCCGGGAAGTGTGGACGCGCCGTTGGCGAGGGGCATCACAGACAAGAGAAGACTGCTGGATGAGAGGGTTGAGTATAGTGATCGGCGACCACCGGGTCAAGCAATTCCGGCTGCATCGCCGCGCGCCCATGAAGCAACCGCGGCGAGGTCGTCTGGGAGCGGGGCCTCGAACTTGAGATCCACGCCGCTGATCGGGTGGCGGAAACGCAGTTCGGTAGCGTGCAGGAACTGACGAGCGGTGCGTCGCGCCAGCTCGGCTGCCCACTGCCGCGCGGGTCCCGCGAACCCGCGCTCGCGGCCACCGGCATAGGTCGCGTCACCTACCACCGGATGGCCGATGTGCAGCAGGTGCACACGGATCTGGTGCGTTCGGCCGGTCTCCAGCTCCGCACGCACCAGGTCGGCGCCCTTCCAGCGCTCGAGCCGCCGGAAACGTGTGGCCGCCGGGCGGCCGCCCTCCTCGACCACCGCCATCCGCTTCCGGTCCGTGGGGTGGCGGCCGATGGGTCCCTCCACCCGCTGCTCGTCGGCGGCGAGATGGCCCCAGGCCGCGGCCAGATAGCTGCGCCGGATGCGGCGCTCCTTGAGATCGGACGCGAGCCGGCGATGCGCCGCATCGTGCTTGGCGACCAGTATCAGCCCGGAGGTGTCGCGGTCCAGGCGGTGCACGATCCCCGGCCGGAGAACGCCGCCGATCCCGGAGAGATCGCCGACGTGGTGTAGCAGCGCGTTGACCAGCGTACCCGAGGCGTGCCCCGGCGCGGGGTGCACCACCATCCCCGCGGCCTTGTTCAGCACCAGCATGTCCGCGTCCTGGTATAGAATATCGAGCGGTAGTGCCTCCGGCTTTAGCGGCGAGGGAGTGGGCGCGGGAAGGCGGACCTCGATCCGGTCACCGCGCACCGGCCGATCGCGCTTGCGGGGGACCGCTCCGTGGAGGCGGACCTCTCCGCTTTCGATCAGTTGCGCCGCACGGGAGCGGGAGACGCCGAGCTGCTCGGCAAGGAACACGTCCAGGCGGGGCGCATCGTCGCCGTCGACGACGATCTCCCGCCGCGTTTCACTCTGCTTCTCCACTCCGGGCGGCCTCCACGTCCTCACGCCAGAGCGAGATCGCAAGCAGGATCGCCCCGATCGTCACGGCAATGTCGGCGACGTTGAACACCGGCCATCGATACGCGCCGATCCCGAAATCGAAGAAGTCGATCACGCCGCGCGGCGAGCGAAACCGGTCCACCACGTTGCCGAGCGCCCCGCCGGTCACAGCCGCGATCGACCAGAGGCGCAAACGGTCTGTATGCGGAGTTGCCCGGTACATGAAGAAGAGCACCACGACCGCGATCACCGCGAGCGCCAGGAAGATGAACCGCGAGGCCGGCCCGAAGCTCAGCCCGAAGGCGGCTCCCGGGTTGTAGATGTAGGTGAGCCGGAAGAAATCGCCGAGCACGGAGACCGGGCGGTACGGAGGGAGGGTGTGCTGCGCGATCAGCTTGGTGATCAGATCAAGAGCCATCACTCCGCCCACGACGCCGGCGTAGAGGCCGACCTTACCGCGCATCGTACCCACCGTTTCGACCTTCAAGCCCTGACGCTCCGCCGCGTCCGATTGGTTCGCCATAGACTTCCTGCTCAGGAGACGCGGTCGAGACCGATGATTGCCGGCGTTCCATCCAGATCCACCTCGCGCACCACAAGATACTCCTCTTCGGGAACGCTCTGGCGGTCGGCGTCCAGCTCCCGCGCGAGTGTCTCACTCATGATGAAATCGCGGTGCGCACGCACTGCCTTGCGGAGATCTTCGTCCCCTGCCACGGCGAGGCGGATTCGGTCCGCCACATCCAGGCCGGCATCTTTACGCAGGCGCTGCACGCGGTTCACGAGCTCTCGTGCCAGGCCTTCGGCGCGCAGCTCGGGCGTGATCGTCGGGTCCAGCGCCACGGTGAACGCCGCTTCCGCGGCGATCGCGAAGTCGCCGCGAGCCTGCTGCACGATCTCGAGGTCGCCGGGCTCGATGGCGATCGTGTCTCCATCCACCTGAACGGACAGCGGCTCACCCCGGCGGAAGGCGGCGAGCGCACCCGAGCTCAGGGCGCGGATCGCCTCCGCTACCGCCGGCGTGCGCTTCCCGAAGCGCGCGCCGAGCGCCCGGAAGTTGGGGCGCGCGAGGAAGCTCACCAGCTCCTCGGCGCGGTCCATGAACTCGACGCGGTGCACGTTCAGCTCGTCGCGCAGGATCTCCAGCAGCTCGGCGCCGA
>JACDHR010000083.1 GCA_013820915.1 Gemmatimonadota bacterium | reverse complement strand
TTTTGGCCGCCTCTACTCGCGTACAGCAGCGGAACCCGGCACGGAGCGCGCTCACCGCCCGGTAATCGCCTCCACCCGCACCTGCTCCACGAACCAGCGCTGGCCGGGTCCGCGCACCGTGGTGAACGGAACCGTGTACTGACGGCCGCGCTGGGTGATAAGAACGTCGAACTGCATCGCCGCACCGGTCCGGCCGGGAACGGGTGACTGCGCGCTGACGACGAACATCTCATTCTCGAGCAGGTTGGCGAGCGCGAACATCCGGCGTTCCACGTCCTGGGGAGAATCCCGCCGGATGACCGGCCCCCTGTCCGTGCCGAACACCCATCCCATCTCGGCATACTCCTTTTCGGCGGCCAGGCGCAGGAAGCGCTCCACCGCGGCAGCCGGCATTTCGGCGCCGGGGCCTGCCTGCGGCGTGCGCAGCGAGGGTCCGCACGCGGCGGCAGCAATGACCAGCAGGAGGGGAAACGCACGCAAGATTTGCATAAAACGCATGGTACCATGGGAAGGAAGGTGTGGAGAGGGCCGGGCCGGAGGAGGATGTGATCCTCGCGTCGGACCCAGCCCGGCACAAAATCCTACACCGAAGATGCCGGTGGTGTCAAGCGGAGGGGCCTCCGTTGAATCCTTCCATGCAGCGGGCCCTGCCGCTCTCCTTGCCCACCGCCCGGTGCCGCGTCTCCCGGTAAGACGGCACCCGAGGCGATCCGGAAGCCGGGCTAGCACACCGCGCATTGCCAATATACGGGCGGCAGCTTCTGCCACAGCGCTCTCGCTCCCGACCAGTCGCGAGCCCCCACGTCAACGCCGACCACGCGACGGCTCTCTTCGTCCCGCGCGATCCAGACCCATCGCACGTTGCCTTTATCGCCCACAAAGCTCAACATCTCATCGCAGTGCAGGATCAGCCGCCCCTTTGTTGCTCCGTGTCCACCTGCGGCTCGGTCGTGGCGTACTTCTCGTTCACGTATTGTTCACGCATCTCTGCAGCCACCGCTCCGAGATGTCGCGGACGCGGGCGATGCCGGCCAGCGGCATCCGATCCAAGAGCAGCTTGTCGATCCTCTCGCACGTCTCGGGGGCGATCCGCTTCTGCTCGGGATTCTCCACGAACTGCCGCCCGCGGGATCGGCACTTGTGGTTCTGCTTTCCGGTGTGGACGCGGCCGTTCCTGATGACCTCGGTCGAGCTACAGCGTGGACACTTCAGCACAGCAACCTCTCCCGCTACCGGAAAATGCTCCGACACACAGGAGAACCTTACCGGCTTATGACCACCCTTCCGAACTATCCGATAGAGGAAGAGGAGAGCCGCCAACTCCTGGTTCTGCGTTGAGGCAGGCGACGTGCTCCGCGCCGAGATTCGCGGGATGACGCATCTCATGGAAGCGAACTAACCATCGAATCCAGCCCCACGTATGCCTGTTCCGTTCGGCGACTCAGGTGCTTGCCGCGGATGTGCTCCCGCACCGGGTCGAGGAGGTTGGGTGCAGGCATGTGAGCATTGCGGACGGGGGACGGACCCTTATCGAGCGGGGGAACGGGTCCTGCGGACGACGGACACCGGGCAGGCGGAAAGATGCAGTCCATCCGCGAGGGGCTCAAGGATCTCTCGGGCACGAACCTGCTGCCGCGCCGCGCCACCTGCCAGAGCACGCGATCCAACTGCCCCGCCAGCCGTTCTCCGCCCCGGCGCAGCCAGCGCCCGAAGGTGGTGGGGTTCGGCAGACGCTTCCAGCCGAAGAGGCGGCGGATCCCACGCCCGGTGAGCAGGCGCAGATCATCCATGCAGCCGCCCCCATAGAGCAGCAGGACGACCCAGAGCTCGACCATGAGGCTGGGCCGGCACTCGCCACGGAGCCAGCTTGCTTGGGTGTCGATCCTCTGCCCGAGTCCGAGCCGATCCCAGAGCCGACGCACCAGCAGCAGGCCGCCTCCATCCGTCAGTTCGCCCGCGGAGTGGCGCAGCCTCAGCGGCGTCGAGGAACCTTGCACATGAGGCCGAGAAACGATAGTGTGAACCCGCACCGTCTGGGTGCCTCCGCGTCTGAGAGTTTGTTCCGGCAAGAACGCCCCCAACGTAAGGCCTCAGACGGTGTTTCGCGTTCTACCCCTCCTCAGCTCCTCCACACCCGTGCAGGATCTGGGATCACACCGACCTGGGGGTGATAGTGCCAGATGAGACTGCTCCACAGCAGCCGGACGGTCCCGACGACGCCGGCGACGAGAGCAAGCGCTGGCCCACACGTGAGCAGATCCTCTGCACCAAGGTTCCTCCCGTTGTCGTCGAACTTGAGGGGTGGGGCCAGGTGAGCCTGAGAGGAGCAACCCTCAGAGACCTGGCTTTCCTTACAGAGCTCGTTCAGCGCGAGGATGATCCCCGGGCGTTCGCCGAGGCAGTTGTGCGGCATCAGTGGATGGGCGGAGATCCGAGGAGCGAGATCCTGGCCGGCATGACCGATGAACATCTGATGAGGCTGGTTGGAGCGTGGGCAGTCAACGGGCTTTCGCTGGATCCGGAAAAGCTCACGGACCTACCCAGCGTGCGCGCAGCCATTCAGGCGGATGTGGATCGTCGAGAGGCAGAGATGCGGGCCGTGCTCGCCCATATCAAGCTACCTGACTTCGGGGCGATCCGGCTGCCCGAGCTGCCGGTGATCAACCTCAGCCCGGGTGTTCTCGCCGGAACCCAGACGGTGGGGGAGTCGGTTCAGCGCCTGAGCGATCTGATCCAGCCGCACTTGGACACTCTGGCGAGGCAGATGGCAGTGCAGTTTCGGGTAATGGAGGAGGTTCGGGCGAGCTTCATTCCTCCACCCCAGTTGACGCGGATCTTCAGCTCTCTACCGAGTCCGGAGCGGTGGCGGGAGATCTTTGAGGGCCTGTGTGAGGGTAAGGACACGCTGGACGAGCTGGGCTACGGCTTCACGGTCGACAAGTGGGAGGTCTCCTTCATCCGACAGATCGGACGTGGGGACTACGGCCGCCGTGAGCTCCACGATGCCTTCCGTGAGCACACGCGCACGCCGGAGTTCTCCGAGCAGCTCTGCAAGGTCTTCGACAGGACCCCGCGTCTCCGCCGGCGCTGGCGGATCGTGGGCCCTGCCCTTGGGGCACATGTCCGCAGGGAGTACGCCCTCTCGATCCCTGCCCTGCTCACGCAACTGGAGGGAATTGTGACAGACCTACTGATCCTGCGTGGCCAGGCTACGTTCCGCGGTAAGGACCTGCTGGCGAAGGAAGCGGGCATGCTCAAGCGCCAGGCGCGGGATCGCACCAAGCCCGTCGTGCTGTCCGGCCTGGATGCGAAGCTGCAGCACTCGGGCTACAAGAGCATGGAGGAGGTCCGTGGCGGAGCGGAGTTCATGCTGAACCGCCTCGTCCGGCCCCGGAACGCCATCCTGCACGGGAGCCGCACGTCATACATGAGTGCGAAGTTGTCAGTCCAGCTGTTGCTCCTCATTGGGATCTACACGGAGGTCGTTGCCGCGGTCGAGTCGGGCGAGATCAGCGCCATGACGGACTTGTAGGGGGCCGGCACCATCGTCATACCGCGAAGCTGCGACCTTGCGGTAGACCAGCATCACACAGGGACAATCGCCTGCCGCACGATCTGGTACGCACCATCGGGACCCTGCTGCGCCTCGTCCATGATCTGTAGCGTCTCGAGGTGCCGGGCGACGTGGTCCCGCCGAGCGCCGTGGAAACGACTGGCAACCTGATCGATCGGTGCGGAGCTACCGGCCAGCACAGACTGCACGGCCGCAGTCTGATCGACAGCACGTTGCCGATGCAATCCACTTTGACCCTGCGCCCGGTCGCTTGGGAGGTCGATTCCAGAACGAGGCAGCGCTTCTTCAGATCCGCTTGCGCCGCGTAGAAGCCGGAGAGACGCGGTGCGGCAGCACAGGGCATGCGGAGGCAACGCCTTTATCACCTACGGCAAGATAGCCCAGATCGCCTCCCGGAGCGGGGAGCGCGCGTTGGTGTAATTCGACAGGATCACGAACTTGTACCCGCTCCTTGGGAGCAGATCGAGGCTGTTGCTCATGCCGATGCAGCTTCCACCGTGCCCCACGAGCCCCCGCCCCTCGTCGAGGATGTCGAAGCCGTAGCGCCAGTCGCCCGCCTCCGGCTTCGGGGAGAAGAGAACCCGCACCGTCTCCGGCCGCCGCCCACGCCGCCCATCCCGAGCGCTTCGTGCGCGGGCTGCCCCGGCCTCCGGCGCTGCCCGCGGCTGCCTGGATCAACCCGCCGAAGACAGCGGCGGCTGCTCAGTAATAGTGATTCACGACCGTCTCAAACAGCTTGACAGGTTCCGGGCGCAACGGAGCCGGACTACCTTGCACATGACGCCGAGAATCAATATTGTGTGTGCGCACCGTCTGGGTGCCTCCGCGTCAAGGGATACTTCTGCCGAGAAGTCCCGACAACGTAAGGCCTAAGGCGGTGTTTTACACCCCTATACCAAGCCTCCGGTGCAGGATCTGGGTTCATTGGGAGGTGAGATTCGCAAGCAACGTCGCGCGATCATCCTCAGCAACGACGCCTCCAACCAGCACCTGAACCGGGTACAGGTCGTGCCCTTGACCAGTAACGTCGGCCGGCTCTATCCGAGCGAGGATGTGGAGTTGGGTGGGGAACGTCGCAAGGCGATGGCGGATCAGATCACCACGGCCAGCAAGGAGCGGCTGATCCGCCGGGCGGGAGTGCTCAGCCATGCGGATATATCGGCGGTCGAGCAGGCCGTCCGGGTGCAGCTTGCCCTCACGCCGAGGGCAGCCTAAACCCCGTGTTTGTCAGGGCGGGGGAAGACCAGTTTGTACCCGAGTTTGCACCAGGCCGGATTTGCCCGGTGCAAACTCAAACCGCCACACTGCGCAAAACGATGCGGCGTGGCGGTTTAAGAAAATGCCCCCGACTGGACTCGAACCAGTGACCTCGGGATTAGGAATCCCGCGCTCTATCCACCTGAGCTACGAGGGCGATCCGGCAGTCCGGCAGTGGGCACGCGGCACAAACAGCAGAAGGTAACCGCGCAGGGGGTGCGGGGTCAACACTCGTTCCACACGAGCAGGAGCCCGTAGCATCGGACGCGGGTTCAGGAGCCGGGGTTCTGCGGCCGGCTCGAATACCCGAGCGCGAACCCGGTGAGAAGAAGCTCCAGTGGGTCCTCGGCGTTCGCCGCGAGCAGCTCCGCGACGCTTCGCTCGCGAAGTGAAGCAGCGATACGCTCCAGCCGGTCCGCGACCTCGTGAAGCGCATCGCCGACTGGCGCTGCCGCGAGACCCTCTTCACGCGGCGTGGGCGCACCTGCCACTTCGGAGGGAGGTGGGATCTCGTCCACTTCATCGGGAGCGAGGAACGCGGTGATCTCCGGAGCGTTGCTGTCATCCGCCGGCTCCGCGAGCATCGTCGCGCCGCCGGATGGTGCGTCCTCCGCGGCGTCACTCGGCGACTCCTGCGTCGAAGTCATCCAGAAAGGGAGAGCCTCGGCGTCAGCGCGTTCCGTTCCCCCAGCCGAATCCGCCTGCACGCCACTCTCGCCGCCAGGGTCGTCCGGGTGGATAGGGCTTGCGGCATCCGGCGCCGTGGTCTCCTCCCACTCGACCGCATCGAGCCATGCGAGGTCCGTGGCAGCGGCGTCACTGCCGATCGCGGCGGGGGTCTCCGGCGGCGTGTCGCGAATCACGTCCAGCACGTTCAACTCATCGAGCGTGCCCAGCACGTTCTCCGCGGATTCGGGAACCGGGAGCGCGGCACCGGCCGCTCCGCTCTCTATGCTACCGTGTGCGTCGTCCTCTGGAACCATCCACCCCGGCAGCGATTCGGCTTCCTCCTCTGCGCCGCGGGCGACGTCGCCGGGAGGCGCGTACTCAGCCGAGCGCGGCAGGGGTGGACTTGTGCCGAAAGATGCGGGAAAGAAGGGCGGAAGCACCTCGCGCGTTGCGTCAGCCGCGGAAGAAAGCGCGTCGGACGGGCGCGAAACCGCCGGCTCCATGAGGAGCGGATCAGATGCGGGGCGGCCGGCAGCAGTAGTGGCGTCGGTATTCATGGCAGATGAGCGGAGGGAGCGAAAAGGGATTGCACGGCGAATGAGTGGCGGGGCGAGAACTGGAGCGCGCGGTGGTAGGTGCGTTGGGCGGCGGCAGGCAAACCTATGGCCGAACGTGCGCGCTGTCAACGGAGCTCAGTGCCGAGGCTCCGGCCCCCTTGAGGCGACGGCGCTGACGCGCACGAGCAGGGTAACCGTCAGAAACCCGAGCGCCGCGAGCACCAGCGGCACGAGAACCGCCGAGAAGGACGGCGGTGCGAGCAGCCGGCGGTCGGCATCGAGGTACGGCCAGAGCGCACGAAGAGAGCCGACCATGAGCCCGACGAGCGCCGCCATGGTCGTGTCATGGTGCCGGCTGAGCAGGTACTCGAGCAGGCGTGAGAACAGGCCCAGACCCGCCACGGCGCCAGCCCCGAAAACAGCGATGTAAACGAGGTCCCGCGCGTGCACCGCCCGCAGCGTCGGCTCGTACATCCCCATGACCAGTAGCAGGAACGAGCCGCTGACACCGGGCAGGATCATCGCACAGATGGCGACGGACGCAGCGAGAAAGATCCCCAAATTCGTGGGGTTCAACACTTCGCGCGGTGGAAAGCCGACGAGCGCGAAGGCGATCACAGCGGCGACCACCGCGATCAGCACGTGTGCCGCCCCGGGGCGCTCGATCCGCCGCCAGGGAATCGCCAGCGACCCCGCGATAAGCCCGAAGAAGACGGCGCGCGATTCTACGGGGTAGCGCTCCAGCAGACCGGGGATGAAGCGGGCGCCGATCAGCAGGGCGGTCACCACCCCGGCGCCGAGTGGGAGCACGAGGCTCCAATAAACTTCGTTGAAGCGCTCGCGTGCCTCGTCGCGCCGCCCCCGGATCAGCGCCACAGGGGCCGCCGCCGCAGCACGCACCGAGGTGATCAGCCTTTCGTAGATCCCCACGATGAGCGCGACCGTGCCTCCGCTGACGCCCGGCACAATGTCGGCTGCTCCCATGAGGAGCCCCTGGAGGTAATGGACCAGGGTGCCGCGCGGGCTCAGCTTCATCCTTCCGCACCTCCACCACCCGCCCAGCCGAAGCGGCCGACGAGTGGAACGAATGTACAATCCAGTACCTCCTCAGACTCCAGCCCGTTCTCCGTTCGGCGCACCCGGAGCAGGCGCTGCGCCTCGCGGGTGCCCACGGGCACCAGCATCCGCCCGCCGAGCGCCAGCTGCTCCACCAGCGGAGCCGGGATGTCGGGTGCAGCAGCCGCGACGAGGATCGCGTCGTAGGGAGCGTAGCGGCTCCAGCCGATCGTACCGTCGCCGACGAGAAGCGCGACGTTGGAGATCCGCAAGCGGTCCAGCACCGAACGGGCCCGAACCGAGAGGTCGCGAATGCGCTCCACCGAGTAGACACGGTCCACCAGGTGCGCGAGAACTGCCGTCTGGAAGCCGGATCCGGTTCCGATCTCCAGCACGCGGTCGGTTCGGCTCAGCTCCAGGTGCTGCATGTACAACGCCTGCAGAGATGGCTGAGACGCGGTCTGCCCGAACCCGATGGGGAGCGGCGCGTCCTCATAGGCGCGGTGGCCCACGGCGTCGGGGAGGAATTCGTGCCGGGGGACGGAGGCAAAGGCGCTGAGTATCTCCGGATCGGAGATCCCCCGCTCGCGGAGCCGCTCGGCCATCACCCTCCGCTGGGCGGCAAAACGATCGCTCACGGGGCCAGGTCCCAGCGCTCAACCTCGGTGAGTAGCCGATAGTTCGTAAGGTCCAGATGGAGCGGGGTGATGGAGACGTATCCATGATCCACCGCCCAGAAGTCCGTACCCTCGGGTGCGTTCCACTCGGTCCCACCGCCGCCGATCCAGAAATACTCGCGGCCGCTCGGGTCTTTGGCGCGGGTCAGCGAATCCGTGTAGACGCGCCTGGCGAGGCGGGTGACCTGAACACCTCGCACCTCGTGCGGAGGCACGGCCGGCAAATTGACGTTGAGCAGCGTTTCGGCGGGGAAGTCCGAACGGTGCTCGACGATCTGCGAGATCAGGCGCCGGACGAGGGGTCCGTGAGCGGCGATCTGCTCCGGGTCACGACCTGTGTATGAAAACGCCACAGCCGGAATGCCGAGGATGGTGGCCTCCATCGCGCCCGCCACCGTACCCGAGTACAGGACGTCCTCTCCCATGTTCTGCCCGTGATTTATACCGGAGAGGACGAAATCGGGGCGCCCGTCGAGAATCGCGCCGACCGCGAGCGCGACACAGTCGGTGGGGGTGCCGTCCACATGATGCAGGTGCTCCTGCATCTGCCGGGCGCGCAGCGGAAAATGCATGGTGAGCGAGTGGCTGGTCGCACTCTGCTCCCGGTCCGGCGCCACAACGCGCACCTCGCCCACACCACGCGCCGCCTCGGCGAGCACCCCGAGCCCGGCTGCGAGGTACCCGTCATCGTTCGTGCAGAGGATCAACATAGCGTTCTACGGCATTCCTTTCCGACACGTATTGAGGGCCGCCAACAGCCATCGGCGGCCTCTCACACCTTTCCCAAGCGGGCCCCGCGGTGAGGCCCGCCAATGTACCCCGTCCGCCGAGTGCGGTCAACGTGCGTTCGGGTCCAGAAGATCCAGGAGCGACTCGAGCTCATCGCGCAGAGAGCGCACGAACGAAGCATCCAGCGCACGCGTGGCGGCTTCACCCGCATTCCCTCCGGCCTGCAGCTCCTGGAGCCGCAGACGCGCCCCCTCCAGGGTATACTTCTCTTCATGAACCAGACGGCGGATCAGCGCGATCAGCTCGACTTCGGCAGATCGGTAGACGCGGCTCCCCGCGCGGTTCTTTGGCGGCGAGAGCTCCGGGAACTGGGTCTCCCAGTATCGGAGAACGTGCGGCTTCAGCTCCAGCATGCCGCAGACCTCGCCGATCGAGTAGAACTCGCGCTGGTCGGAGCGCCGCTTCCGCCCTACGACCACTGCTCCGCCTTCGGCTCGCGCAGCATGAGAGCCTCTACCGCATCGCGGGGACCGCGGCCTTCGAACAGCACCGCGTGCACCGCGTCGACGATCGGCATCTCGATCCCGGTTCGGGCGGCCAGTGCGTGCGCGGAGCGGGTGGTGCGTACCCCCTCCGCGATCATCGTCATCCCGCCCAGCACGTCGTCGAGTGCCCTGCCCTGCCCCATCTCGTACCCGACGCTCCGGTTGCGGCTCAGCGCACCGGTGCAGGTGAGGATCAGGTCGCCCATCCCGGCCAGGCCCGCGAAGGTGAGCGGACGCGCGCCCAGCGCCACCCCGAGGCGGGTGATCTCAGCAAGCCCGCGGGTGATGAGCGCCGCGCGGGTGTTGTATCCGAAGCCGAGCCCGTCGGTGATTCCGGCGGCGATGGCGACGACGTTCTTGAGCGCGCCGCCGAGCTCGACGCCCGGCACGTCGCTGCTCGTGTACACCCGGAAGTACGAGGTCTGGAAGAGCGACTGCGCCTCTTCGGCGGCGGTCGGGGAACGGGAGGCAACCGTGACGGCGGTAGGCTGCCGCTGTGCGACCTCGAGCGCGAAGCTGGGCCCGGAGAGGAACACCGCCCGCGCCGCGACAGCTTCAGGGAGCACCTCCGCGAGCACCTGGTCCATCGTCTGCAGCGTGTCGTTCTCGATCCCCTTCGACGCGCTGACCACTAGCGCGCCGGGTCCGAGATGCGCGGCCGCGTCCCGCATCACACCGCGGACGACGTGGGAGGGGCTGACAGAGACCACCACCCCGGCACCGCGTACCGCCTCCCCCATGTCTGACGTAGCCCGCAGGCGGGAGTCGAGCGATACATCAGACAGGTAGCGCGGGTTGCGGTTCTCGCGATTGATCACGGCCGCCACCTCCTCCTCGTACGACCAGAGCGTGGTAGGCGTGCCCTTCATCGCAAGCATATCCGCGAGAGCGGTACCCCAGCTTCCGGCGCCGATCACGGCGACCCGCTCCGGGCTCATGGTTCCCCCTTCCGGCGGGTGTCGGCACCGGGCACTCGCCTGCCGCCGATGCGCAGCTCCTCACCACGCGCGACGCGGCCGATGTTCGCCCGATGCGCGAAGATCACGAATGCGGCCACCACGATGCCAAGCCAGAGCACGGCCGCTCTACTCTCCGTAGCAACGAGCACGAGCGCCAGCGCGAGCGCCGCACCGATCGAGGCGAGGGACACCATCCGGAACAGGCCCAGTACCCCCAGCCAGACGACGAGCCCGACACCGACTGCGACGGGAGCCAGCGCGAGGAATACTCCGGCAGCGGTCGCTACGCCTTTACCGCCGCGGAAGCCGACGTAGACGGGAAAGATGTGGCCGGCGATCGCTGCAGCACCATAGGCGAGCGCCCACTCCCAGCGCAGTGAGCCGTCCCACTGCGGAAAGAACCAGGCGGGCACCCAGCCCTTGAGAAGGTCGATTATCATGACGAGCGCCGCCACCTTCGGGCCCAACACCCGAAGCGCGTTGGTCGCGCCGAGATTGCCGCTCCCGTGCTCCCGCAGATCGATTCCGCGAACCACGCGGCCAGCGATATAGCTGGCCGGGATCGCCCCGAGGAGGTAGCTGACCGGCAGCCACACCCACGGGCTCATTCCTCCTCCCGCCGGTGGCGCAGGTTGATCCGCAGCGGGGCACCGTCGAAGCCCCACGCGGCGCGAAACCCGTTGTGGAGATACCGCATGTAGCTATCCGGCACGGCATCGGGCAGGTTCGACCAGAGCACGAAGTTCGGCGGGGCAACCGCCACCTGTGTACCGTAAAGGATTTTGACCGGGTGGCCCTGCGCGTGGGGCGGGCGGGCGCGCGACACCAGCGCACGCACCACTTCGTTCACCTCGTGCGTGGCGATCCGGCGCTGCCTCTGCTCTTCCACCTCGGTGATCAGGGAGAGCGTCTTCTGGACGCGAAGCCCGGAAAGCGCGCTGGCGAAGATGACCGGCACCCACTGGAGAAAGTGCGCCTTCTGGTGCAGCGCCTTCTCGAAGTTGGGAGCCGTCATCGTCTCCTTCTCGACGAGGTCCCACTTGTTCGCGACGAGGATCAGGCCGCAGCCCGCATCCCACGCTTTCTGCGCGATCTTCAGATCCTGGTTGTGGATCGGCTCGGTGGCGTCGATCAGGAGAAGACAGACGTCGGCACGCTCGATCGCCCGCTCGGTGCGGATGGTGCTGTAGAATTCGATGCTCTCGTCCACGCGCGCCTGCCGGCGCAGACCGGCGGTATCGACGAAGACGAGGTCGCGGCCGTGATAGCGGAGCGGTGTGTCGATCGCGTCGCGCGTGGTGCCCGCCTCCTCGGAGACGACCAGCCGCTCCTCGCCGAGCAGCCGGTTGACGAGGCTCGACTTGCCTACGTTCGGGCGGCCAATCACCGCTACGCGAAGCCCCGGATCGACATCCTCAGCGGGCACTTCCGGGAGCCGCGCGACGATCTCGTCCAGCACATCCCCGCTCCCCTTCCCGCTGAGGCTGCTGACGGGTACCGGCTCGCCGAGGCCCATATCCCAGAAATCGTGGTGGGCGAGCGCGGTGGGGGCGCCCAGATTGTCGACCTTGTTGACGAGCAGAAGCGAGGGCCGCTCCGCCTTGCGCAGGCGCTCGGCGATCCGGTAGTCGAGCGGGTGCGGACCGGCCTTGCCGTCTACCATGTGCACGACGACGTCCGCCTCGGCGATCGCCATCAGCACCTGCTGGTGGATCAGGCGGTCCATCGGCTTGTCCGAGCCTTCCACCATCCCGCCCGTATCGACGATGAAGAAGTGGCGCCCGCCCCACTCGGCACGCGCGAAGTTCCGATCCCGCGTTACGCCGGGGCGGTCCTCCACGATCGCGAGGCGCTGACCAAGCACCCGGTTGAAGAAGGTCGATTTACCTACATTCGGGCGTCCTACGACGGCCACGACCGGAAGATCCACGTCACTGTCCAGGTTGAGGGAATGTGCGACGGGGAAGATAGGGGCCAGTACGCCGCCGTCAACGGCTCGGTTCGGAGCGGAGCCAGCGCCTTACACCAGCGCCGCTCCACAGGCCGTGCACTCGCGCGCGCCCGTCTCGAAAGCCTCGCCGCACGACGAACACGCGAAAGCGACCTCCCCGCTCGCGTCCATATGGTCGCGGATCACCTGGAGCGCCTGACCGTATTCCCAAACGGGAACGAGAAGCCGAACGATGCTGAGCTCGCCGAGGTCCACATTGAAAGCACTGTCTTTCTGCGAGTAAACCTGCGCTCCCAGCCCTTCGGCGTGCATGTTCTCGCGGAGCAGTTGGGCCTCGAATTCGGAGGTGGTCGAGTAGACCTGAGCCCACCCCTCGATGACGGGCACCTCACGGTGATCGGCGCAGAGGATCAGCCGCGTTTCCTCGTGCCCGCATTCCGAGCATACGGCTTCTCCGCAGAGCACGCAGCGGCCGACGGCCGGCGACGCCGCATGCGTATCGCAGCCATGCTCGGCGACAAACCGGCCGCACGCCGGGCAGGCGTCCGCGCCCTGATACTCCTGGCCACAGTGGGCGCACTGGACCACCGGGGCGTTCGCCTCCGCACAAGCAGGGCACTCCGTAAGATCCGTCGTGTAGTCCGCGTTACAGCTCGGGCAGTGGGTCATAAGCTCCATTCTCATGCAGTCGGCTCCAACACGCTCGAATGGTAGAGGTGCAAGAAGCGTGCATACCGGAACAGGCTGGGGG
>JACDHR010000392.1 GCA_013820915.1 Gemmatimonadota bacterium | reverse complement strand
GCGGAGGCCCTGGACCAGTTCCTACGATCAGCTTGACGTTCACCGGCAATTCGCTTTCCGCAGCTCCTTCAGGATCCAGTTTGTCCAGCGTCCTCGCCCTAACAAGCCGTTTCAGTGGACGAGCCCGCGGCCATGTTTTCGAGCAGCGGCAGAGCTCCCGCGCCGCGGGCTCGCCACTGAACGCCAGTCCGTTAGCCCGCGCGGCCGGGGCTTGGTGCTGCAAGGTCCACGATAACCTTCGGTTCAGCTTCAGCCACCGTTCTGCACCGCAACAATCACTTCTTTCCCTTCGCTTCTCGCTCCAGACCGCATTGGGAGAAGGATCCTCTCCCGGGGGTGTCGCGATCCCGGTAGCCTGATCGTTCAAGGAATGTCCATGCGTTTCGCTACTCTATCCTCGGAGGTCAGAATGATTAGAATGAGACGTGAAGCAGCAAAAGTCCTCGCCGCCGCGTGCTTGCCGTTGCTCGGCATGACCGCCGGATGTGACGGACAACCGACCGAACCCACGCGACAGCCCCTCGCACTGCAATCTCTCCATATCGGTGAGGCGGAACGGGGGGGACAAACCTTGGAGAATCTCTGGCTGGAGGCGGGAGGAGCGCTTCTAATCACGGCGTATGCCACCGACCCAGCCACGATTTCCGATCGGACGCACTTGGAGTTCGAGGTGACCACGAACGCTGGAGAGCGCGAGGTGATCACTGTTCGGCAAGGGCTATGCGGAGATGGGAAGCAAGGAAGTGAGCTTCATATCTGCCGCCGGTTCGGTGTCACCATGAATAATGGTGTAGATGTGCGCACTCTCCTACCGAACCTTCGGCACCACAGTCAAGCGGTGCTGTCGAGAGTCGTAGCCGGAGGGCAATACGGCACGATTGAGGTTCCAAACGGAAACCTGGCAGCCGTGATGTCCACGGTGAAACAATGGTCGGGCGTCCAGTCTGTCTGGCTCGATCAGGTGGCAGGTCCGGATGTACTCGGTTGGGAACCAACTCAACACCTGCGAGGGGCAATGCCGCTCGTGTACGCGGAGCCCACGGCCAACGATGGTACTGTGCAGGTGCGTCCTGGCGATGTCCTCATCGTCAATTATGTTCAGCCCGACGGAACTATCCTGTCTACCTCTATTGACATTCCAGAACCGGTGAACTGACAAGCCAGTCCATCCTCCCACCCTACGTACCTGACGATTCCAATGATCAATAAGGTCACCCCCTTGCTGTACCCGGCACTGGCGGCTGTTGTGCTGGCTGCCTGTGTTGATCAACCACTTGAGCCGACCCGGACCGGGGATACGCAGCTCTCCTCGAGTACCGACGTCCTGGCATCCCTTCATGTGCAGCCGAACAGCGATCGGTTGATTCCTGGGCAGTACATCATAATCTTCAAACAGGATGTCAGGGACGTTCCCGCGCCGCCCAACCAGTCGCTGCAGGCGACGCAGGGCGCTGCATGCTTTCCAAATAGCGTCAGCTCTTACGCATGCGCCCCCCGCGCCTGAGCTTGGTCGTTGGGCCTTTCCTTCCATGAGTGGTGAGTTTCCGGAGCAATCCCCGTATATGTTGCGGCGAACCTTCAGCCGGAGCCAATGACCTGATGATCGAGCAAGTCAAAGCCGAAGTCATCAAGCTGCCCCGGCAGGTGTGATCGCGTCTGGCCGAGGCATTGATCTCCAGCCTCAACGACGATTCAGAGATCCAGCAGGCGTGGGGGGACGACGCCGAGCGTCGCTATCCACGCTTCCTTGCGGAGGAGGAGGCGATCCCCGCTGCACAGGCACTCGCGGAGATCCGGGCCGAACTCAAGCAGTGTCCGCGGTTACTCCGCTTCGGTTCGGCGCAGGCTGATATCCGGCGGGCGGCTCCTTCTACGGGAAAGAGGCCGCGGGACTCGGAGTGGAGTGGGTGAAATCTGCCGGGTAAGCGGACATTCGCGACACATCCATGTCCTATTACGGGTACACCGGCGTCGGAATTGGGGAGGAATGGGTAAGAGAAAGATCGCATTTCTTCAGCAATCACCCATGCTTTCCGATATTTATGGAAGAACGCGGATCTCGCGGCACGGGCGTTGCTCTACAGCAACCTCGGAAAGCCCCTGATTCGAACGTTCGCATGGAGGATGAAGCCTCCAGTCGCACCATATCACGAGAACACGGAAGATCCGATGAAGAACCGTACCCGCAGTAACCAGACCGCCCCGATGAGCGCGGACGCATACGCCGGCTTCCTGAAGCTGTGGCTGACGCCGGCAAGCAAGGCCCCGACTTCATCCGTCGAGGTGGATGCCTACCTGAGGCATGCAGGTCGACGTGAACCGCTCTCGGACGTAGCTCGCCGGGCGATGGGCGAGCCTACCGCGCACGCTGCATGATCGGTGCAGCGTTCGAGCCCGCAGGGTAGCCCGCTCACTCTCGACTGACAGCGCCCCGCGCGGATTGTCCGACGTGTCAATCCGCTGACGGCGCGCTGCCCCCTTTGCGCGGCACGGACGCCCGAAGGCGCGTTCTTCGGCGAACGCCCCGCTCGCGCGGCGGGGTCCCACCTCCCGGCGGGTACCTGACTCAACTCCTCCAACTCCCTCGCCATCAACGGCTCCAGTCGCTCCAATAGCGAGCCCGGAGCCTCCCGAGACCGCGATCGACGGGTCTCGTGCCCCACAGTTCCGTCTCTTATCTCACCCGCACGGCACACTGGTATGGCCGTGGGGTATGTTCTTTATTCCACCCGTTATTTTTTAACGTGGCGGGAGAAGCAGCGTGTGTTGGGATGGCGCAACAATCCTGCATCGTCGTTTCGCCCTGCTCCGGATGCCGCAACTGGGAATAGGACGAGGTCGGATGCAACGTGCGGCGGCACACTTCCCTCCAGGAGGAAACGCGCCCGTCCTTGTGTCCGGAAAACAACGGGTAGTAGATTGTCGGTCATATTGATCGCGGCAACGCAGTAGAGAACGAATCAGTCTGAGCACCTGGAGAGGGAGCCAAATGAAGATTTCATCACAGTGCGTGGCGACCGCGGTCCTTCTCGCGACCGTCGCTCTTGCGTCGTGCAGTACCGCGACAACCGAGACGGGGCCGAGAACCGTGCAGCCCGGTGCGCCGGGTGAGTCCAGCCAGCCGCTTCCCGACGGGCAGCGGGCGGCCGCTACGGAGCCCCGGCATACGGAGGCGGACGTTCGGTTCATGCAGGACATGATCGCGCATCATCAGCAGGCTCTGGAGATGGCCGGCCTCGTTCCCGAGCGCAGCAGCCGGGAAGACGTGCGGTTGCTCGCCCGACGCATCGAGGTCTCTCAGGCGGACGAGATCGCGCTGATGACGCGCTGGCTGACGTCGCGGGGGGGGGAGGTCCCGGGCGACCATGCCCATCATCAGCAGCACGGAGAAGGTGGGCACGCGGCGATGCCGGGGATGCTCTCGGCGGAGGAGATCGCGCGGCTGGCGGCGGCGACTGGCTCCGAGTTCGACCGGCTCCTGCTCCAGTTCATGATCCGTCACCACGAGGGTGCGGTGATCATGGTGGAGCAGCTCTTCGGCAGCCATGGGGCGGGGCAGGATGGGGAGATCTTCCAGTTCGCCGCCGACGTGGCCGGCGACCAGCAGATCGAAATCGACCGTATGCGCAGGATGCTGGTTGCGGCTCAGTGACGTAACCAGGCCGCCAGAGCCGGCCCCGTATGGATGTGTAACTACGGCGTTCCGGTGTTTTGTACCGCTGGCCGGCGTCCGAACGGACGCTCGTCAGCACCTGTTCTACACTTCACGGAGATCAGAATGAAATCCGAAGCAATCGTTCGACGGCAAGGAAAGGGGTGGACGGCGGCTCTGGGAGGGGTGCTGTTTTTCTCCCTGGCTTCATGTGCCCCCGCGGTGCAGGGCGGCGTCCCGGCGGGCCCGTCAGGGGATCGCCAGGCCGATCCGCGAGTCGGGCTCTCGGCGGGGTGGCTGGACGCCGGCGAAGCGGCCAGCAATGTGGAACTG
>JACDHR010000391.1 GCA_013820915.1 Gemmatimonadota bacterium | reverse complement strand
TCACGATCGGGTGCCCCTCGGTAGGCACGACTTCAGCCGTGTCGAGGCCCGCTTCCAACATCCGCTCCATCAGCCAATCCGCGGCCCTGCGGATGTCTCCTCGATGTTCGGATTTCGCGCTGATGCTCGGGATGCGGACGAAGTCCATCCACTCCTCGATGTGGCGTTCGCGGTGCTGGTCCAGGTACTCGTGCAGAGACATGGGAGACGGGTTCGAGAAACGGGTTCGGGCGCAGGAACATCTGCCTGGCCGCCGGTCTTCTGTACTCCGGTGCGAGCCTAGTACCGGTAATGGTCCGGCTTGTACGGACCCTCCACGGGCACGCCGATGTAGGAGGCCTGCTCCCGCGAAAGCTCGGTCAGCTTCACGCCCAGCTTGTCCAGGTGGAGCCGGGCCACCTTCTCGTCGAGGAGCTTCGGCAGCGTGTAGACCTTCCGCTCGTACTGGTCCGCGTTCTGATGAAGCTCGATCTGCGCCATCACCTGGTTCGTAAAGCTCGCCGACATCACGAAGCTGGGATGGCCGGTCGCGCAGCCCAGGTTGAGGAGGCGTCCCTCCGCCAGCAGCATCACGCTGTGACCGTCGGGGAAGACCCACTCGTCGTACTGCGGCTTGATGTTGATGCGCTCGATCCCCTTCGTCTTCTTCAGCCCGGCCATGTCGATCTCGTTGTCGAAGTGGCCGATGTTTCCGACGATCGCCTTATCCTTCATCCGCGCCATATCGTCGGCGGTGATGATCGACTTGTTGCCGGTCGTGGTGATGAAGATGTCGGCGGTCTCCACCACGTCCTCGAGAGTGGTGACCTGGTAGCCCTCCATGGCGGCCTGCAGCGCGCAGATAGGGTCTATCTCAGTGATGATCACGCGCGCGCCCTGGCCCCGAAGCGACTGCGCGCACCCCTTGCCTACGTCGCCGTAGCCGCAGATGACGGCCACTTTGCCCGCGAGCATGACGTCCGAGGCGCGCAGGATCCCGTCGGTTAGCGAATGCCGGCAGCCGTAAAGGTTGTCGAACTTGCTCTTCGTGACGGAGTCATTGACGTTGATGGCGGGGAAGAGGAGCGTGCCCGCGTTCATCATCTCGTAGAGACGGTGCACACCGGTCGTGGTCTCTTCCGAAACGCCGCGCAGCTCGGCGCCGATCTTCGTCCAGCGGCCGGGGTTCTTCGTGAGCTGATCGCGCAGCAGGTCGAGGATGACGCCCCACTCTTCCGGGTCGGACTCCGCGTCGAAATCCGGGACGCGGCCTTTTTTCTCGAACTCCACCCCGTTGTGCACCAGGAGGGTCGCGTCGCCGCCGTCGTCGAGCAGGAGCGTGGGCCCTGTGCCGTCCGGCCACCGCAGCGCCTGCTCCGTGCACCACCAGTACTCCTCGAGGGTCTCGCCCTTCCAGGCGAACACGGGCACGCCCTGCGGGTTCTCCACCGTACCATCGCGGCCGACTACGGTTGCGGCGGCGGCGTGGTCCTGCGTGGAGAAGATGTTGCACGAAACCCAGCGCACGTCCGCGCCGAGGTCGACCAGCGTCTCGATGAGCACCGCGGTCTGCACCGTCATGTGGAGAGAGCCCATGATCTTGGCGCCGGCGAGCGGGCTCTGCCCGGCATATTCGTCACGGAGCGCCATCAACCCCGGCATCTCGTGCTCCGCGAGCCGGATCTCCTTGCGGCCGAAGTCGGCGAGGGAGAGATCCCGGACCTTGAACGGGATACGGCCGGCCTCTTCCGCGGCGGCAAAGGGATGGACCATTTCAGCGACTGTGCTCACGGCGCGCTCCGGGTATGAGATCTGTATAAAAGACATTGGGATCGGCAATCCTAAAAATAACAGCTTCGCCACGCCGCCGGAACCGCCGGCACGCGGACGGGATCAGCCCGTCGCCGGCGGCTCCGGCCGCATCTGCTCGGGGTCCAGCCCTACGCTCCGGCACCAGTCCGCGTAGGCGAGGGGGGAGATCTCCGAGGGTTTGATCTCGCTGCGACCGCCCCAGAATACGTTGGTGTAGCCCACCGGAATGCCGACGGCGGCGAGGTGCTGATCGATCGCCTCCTTGTGGGCCAGCACGAGCGCTTTGTCCGTGCCGTGCGCGACCGCCATGATGTTGACGTTGCCGAACTCCGGCCCGCCCTCGCGCCAGTATGCATGCGTGAGGATATGGTGCCGGCCCACCTCGCGGCCGGCTTCGATCTCCCGCCCCACGGGCACCTGCCAGTGGAAGAGCGCGTTGTAGCGGGTGACGCGGTTCCCGCTCACCGACGGCTTGACGTGCTCGAGAAAGGTCGAGAACCGGCCCACCACTCCCCGCTCGTTCAACGAGTTCGCGACTTCCAGGAACTCTTTCAGCGAGACCCCCGATTCGGCGGCGCGCGACCGCCACGGATCCGCGCGGATCTCATGGACCTCGAACTCGCGCTTCAGCGGGACGAGGATCCTCCATTCCCGCTCCGTCAGCTCCACGAGCGTCGTATCGAGCACCCGGCCCGGCTCCTCGGTTTTGCTGCCCGGCGCTACGCCGCGGCGGCGCACGTGACCCACGCCGAGCGCGAAGAGGCGCCGCGCGGGCATCAGGCGGAACGCCTCGGCTCCCGTCTGCCGCGCGAGGAAGCCGGAATGCTTCTCCATGGAATAGCCCCGCGGCACCTTCAGCGTCGTCCAGAGGCGGTAGGCGGAGCCCGGCGTCTCGGCGTCGGTGGACCGGATCACGACGTGACCGGAGAACGGATCCTCCTCGGACATGAAGTCGAATGCCGACTCCAGCCGCTCGGGCGTAACTTTCCACGCGACCAGCGCGCCCGGCGCAAGGTTCGTCGCCAGGAGCGTCTGCCGCACGCGGCGGATCGTCCCGCTGGCGAGCATCGCGCGGATCCGTTCCAGCACCGTCGGCAGCTCTACCCCTGACTGCCGGGCGATCTCGGTGAACGGGTCCTCGGCGAACCCCTGGATCCGATCCTCCGAAACGGTCAGGATCCGGGCGTTGACCGGATCGTCGATCTCTACGGGTACCGTACTCTCTACTGCCATTCCATTCCTATCGGAGAACGCTCGTACGTCGGCGCCGCGCGTCAGTCATCGGCTCCAGGCTCGGAGCGGATGATCGTGGTCTTGTACGCTTCAGGCGGTGCGTTGGGCTTCACACGCACGGACTTGGCCGGGATGCCGACATTCACATGCCAGGGCCGCACATCCCGCGTGGCGACCGCCATCGCGCCGACCATCGCGTTGTCTCCGACGCGAGTGCCCGCCAGAACCGTGGCGTGATAGGTGATGCGCACGCTGTTCCCGACGATGGTCGCGGCGTTGGTGACGTCCTTCTGGTCGACGATCGAGTGCGTATGCGAGTACACGTTCGCATAATCGGAGATCGATACACCGTCGCCAAGCACGATCCCACCCCGATCGTCGAGCAGCACGTTGCGGTGGACGACCACGTCGTCGCCGATCTCCAGATTGTAGCCGAAGGAGAATTCGACGAAGTGGAAGCACTTGAAGTTCCTGCCGACGCGCTTGAAAATGTACGGTGCGAGAATCCTGCGGAAGCGGACGCCGAGGTGGACATTCCCGCCCAGGGCAGAGCGGTCGAACATCTGCCACATCCAGATCAGCGGCTTCCGCTCCTGGAATAGGCGGTCGTCGGCCTCCGCGTAATATTCCGGCTCGAGCGTCACGTTGCGGGCGTCCATCTGCGCGAGCGCAACCTGAGCCGGCACGGGAAGCTCGGCCGGGTCACGGCCGGCGAGTTCGGGGAAGAACAGCGAGGTCAGCGTGGTTCGGCACAGCTCCCACCGGTCCTCGCCGCTTGCCAGAGCGTTCTCCAGCCTGGCGAGCCAGTCTTCGTAGAGTTGCGCTGCCGCGGGTGCGGGGTTGACCTCCCGAAGTGGAAGGAGTGCCATCGCGAGCCTCGTCTTGTTGCGTGGATTGTCTGCTGAACAATCGCGAAAATTAGATCTCCACCAACCGTCTCGTCAACCACGAGGGTGGCTAC
>JACDHR010000390.1 GCA_013820915.1 Gemmatimonadota bacterium | reverse complement strand
AAGGCTTCCGTCGCATCTTCTCACGCTTCGATAAGCTCGATGTGATGTTCACGGCCTTCATCCACTTCGCGCTGATCGTCGAGGCGTTACGCCCAGGAGTGCTCAGTTAGTGTGAACAGGTCCTAGGAAGATAACCGTCTCACTTGAACTTGGCAGAGAGGCGGGTGCTCTCGCCGTCGGTACCGTCATCACTGCGGGACGGTACATCTTCCCCCGCGGCTATCGTGCAGCGATGAACCGCACGCTGGACATGAACTTCCTCATGTCCGTCGCCACCCTCGGTGCGCTCTTGATCGGGGAATGGGAGGAGGCTGGCTCGGTGATGTTCCTTTTCGCCGTGGCTCAGCTCCTGGAGACGTACTCGATGGACCGGGCGCGCAACGCCATCAAAGCGCTGATGGACCTCTCGCCCGCCGAGGCGACCGTGCTGCGAGGCGGGCGAGAGGTCCGCGTGCCCGTGGACCGGGTGGAGGTGGGAGAGCTTGTCGTGGTCCGGCCCGGGGAGAAGGTGCCGATCGACGGCGAGGTGATCTCCGGGGCGTCAAGCATCAACCAGGCGCCCATCACTGGCGAGTCGATCCCGGTCGAGAAGGAGCCCGGGGCGGAGGTCTTCGCCGGAACGCTGAATGGGCAGGTTGCGCTGGAGGTGCGATCCACCAAGCCCGCCGCCGACACGACGCTGGCCCGCATCATCCACTCGGTCGAGGAGGCGCAGGCCAGTCGCGCGCCCAGCCAGACCTTCGTAGACCGCTTTGCTCGCGTCTATACCCCCGGGTGGTGGGCTCGGCGGTCCTCCTCACCGTTCTTCCACCGGTGCTGGGGCTGGGGACCTGGGGCGAGTGGTTCTACCGCGCGCTGGTTCTGCTGGTGGTGACGTGCCCCTGTGCGCTCGTGATCTCGACCCCCGTAACGGTTGTCTCCGCACTCGCCGCTGCGGCTCGTCGCGGAATCCTCATCAAGGGCGGCCTGCACCTGGAGAACGCAGGGCGGGCACGAGCCATCGCTCTCGACAAGACGGGAACGCTTACCCAGGGGGAGCCCGCCGTGGTGGACGTGGTGGCGCTGAACGGAGCCACGACGGCGCGAGTAGTGGCGCTGGCCGCGGCGGCCGAGGCGCGAAGCGAGCACCCGCTGGCTCGCGCTGTCCTGCGTTACGCCGAGGCCGAGGGGATCGACTTCCAGACAGTGGCTGAGACCTCTGCGATCGTGGGGAGGGGCATCCGGAGCCCGGATCGACGGCCAGACCGTTTACGTCGGCAGCGCGCGGCTCTTCGACGAGATGGGAGGCGTCGAGCAGGAGGTCCGGCACAAACTCCAACACTTCGAAGCGCAGGGGCAAACCGTGGCGGTGGTGGGGACCACGACGGTTGGTGGGGACGGATCTCCCCACATTCAGGGAATGATCGGGATCGCGGATCGGCTCCGCCCGCAAGCGGCGGAGGCGCTCCGGGAGCTGCGCCATGCGGGGATCCGGCACATCGTCATGCTCACCGGGGATAACCCTGGGACGGCCCGGGCCATTGCCGATGCGTTGGGTGGGCCCGGTAAGGGGCTAGACGACTTCCACGCCGGGCTCCTTCCCGAGTACAATGTCGCCGCGGTCCAGGAGCTCCGGCGCGAGTACGGGACGATCATCATGGTGGGTGACGGGGTGAACGACGCGCCAGCCCTGGCTGCGTCGGACATCGGCATCGCGATGGGCTCGGCGGGCACGGACGTGGCTCTGGAGACCGCCGATATCGCCCTCATGGGGGACGACTTATCGAAACTCTCGACTACGATTCGGCTCGCGCGCAAGGCGGAGGGGATCATTCGCGCGAACATCGCATTCTCGCTGCTGACGAAAGCTGTCTTCGTGGTGCTCGCGGTGCTGGGCTACGCCACGCTCTGGGTGGCGGCCGACATGGGAGCCAGCATGCTGGTCGTCCTGAACGGCCCAGGGCCCTGCGGGAGCAGGCTCGCACCAAACTGATGGGATGGCCGGTACGGAGAATGCACCGGCCGAAGCAACGGATCCGATCCGGCGTCTGCCGCTCGGTCGCAGAACCTCCACTGGGAGAGCCTTATGGCCGCCATCGAGCTCGGGAAGTACCTCGCGGGAACCGCCCAGCAGTATCACGCCTGCCTGGAAGCGTGCGTCGAGTGCCTGGTCGCCTGCGAAGCCTGCAGCGAGGCATGTCTGGGCGAGGACGACGTGAAGATGATGGTGGAGTGCGTCCGCCTCTGTCGCGATTGTACGGAAGCGTGCGTCTCCTGCGTGATCGTCATGGCGCGCGGCAGTGAGCGCGCTCGCGAACTCTGCCGCGCCTGTGCGGAGCTCTGCGAGCAGTGCGCGGCGGAATGCGGGAAGCATTCCGCGGAGCATTGCCAGCGTTGCGCAGAGGCATGCCGCCGCTGCGCCGAGGAGTGCCGCAGGATCGCCGCGTAACTCTCCGATTATACCTGTGAAGTCCGGGGGGGGCGGTCTCTACCCGCGGGACCGACCCCCCGGTCCCCTCAAGCCGCCTGACCGATTCCAGCGGCCCGCAGCGCCTCCTCCGTCGGGCCGCGGCCAGCGCAGCAGCCGGCGAGCTTGCCATCCACCGCCACCGCAGGCACGGAGCGCACACCCAGCTCCCTGGCGCGACGCGACACCTCGGGATCCTTCATATCGCGCACCTGCACGTCACAGGACTGGCACGCGATGCTCCGCACCATCTGCACCGTCTCGTCACAGCAGGCGCAGCCCGCCGTGAAGATCTCCACCATTCGCTTTGCCATTTCAATGTCCTCTCGATAAGAGTTTGGCTGTGCCCTGTCCATTCATTCCGCGGCCATCGTGCGGGCACAGTCGGTACAGCCGGCCACGGACCGGGCTCGTCGCGGCCACGCGTTCCAGACAGATGCTCCCATCAGGAGCGCCACGCCGGCATAGGCCAGGACTTCAGAGTGGAGGACCAGCTCGCCCGCGGCGAGCGCAACGGCTGCGACAAGCCCCAGCATGAGCGGCCCGTATCCGCGCCTGCTCCGTGCCCGGTAGCCGAGTGAGGCGAGCGCAATCGCGAGGAAGAGTCCGCCGAGCGGGAGCAGGAACGGCTCGAGGGCGACCGCGCCGATACCCAGCGATCCGAGCACTCCCGCGTAGATCGGCCAGCACGCCGGGCAGGCGAGCTTCGCCATGACGGCTCCGCCGATGCCCGGTGCGGCCACCGCTGTGTTCCGCCACCTCATGGTTGGGTTCCCTCAAGCGCGCCCAGGATGGAGCACTCCGCTGTGGAGCCCCGGCCGGTGCACGCTGCCACGAGCTGGCTCAGGCTCTGCCGCATACGCTGCAGGTCGCGGATCCTGTCGTCGATGTCCCGGACCTTCTCCTCGGCTCTGTTCTTCACATCCGAGGCGCACGCGCTGCTCTCGAATCGTAACGAGATCAACACCTCCACCTCCCTCAGCGAGAACCCGAGCTCCTTAGCCCGCTGGATGAAATGGAGCCGCACAATGGTCTCCTCGGGGTACTGCCGGTAACCCGACGCGCTGCGCGGCGGCTCCGGAACGAGCCCCTGCCGCTCGTAGAAGCGCACGGTCTCCACCCCCACGTCGGCGCGCCGGGCCACCTGTCCGATCGTCAATCGAATCATCTCATTACTCCTCCTGCGATCAATCTACACCCTGTACCGTACTACAGAGTCAAGGGGAAGAATCAAATGGGATTTTGCCATCGCCGCGCTTGAGGATTACGTTGTGCGACGTCGCACCGCTCTCCTGCGGGGGCGTCTAAATCCCGGCTCCACCGATTTGAGACGCTACGTCGGAATCTGGGCGGCTGATGGGCGTAGCGCAGGTGGTGTACTTCTGCTGGCGCTCTCCAACGACCTCTCCCTCCGCCTCCTGAAGGCGGGGCGCTGGAAGACGCTGCAGCGCTGGAACTATGCCCTCTTCGCCCTGACGGTGGTGCATGGCATCGCGTACCAGGTGATCGAGGATCGGAAGGCGGGCTACGTGGTTCTCC
>JACDHR010000389.1 GCA_013820915.1 Gemmatimonadota bacterium | reverse complement strand
CACTTGATCGCCTCGGCCGTCCCGGAGCTCGGGCAGCCGTAGCTCTGGAAGGGGCCGCGGCCCGAGTAGCCGCACACCTTGGCCGAGAGGATCTTGACGTTCGAGTTCCACGCCACACCGCCGACGCCCTTTCCGTCGTTCCCCGTGCCGGCGGCGATCCCGGCGACGTGCGTGCCGTGGCCGTAGTCGTCGGCGGCGTCCGCGTCGCCCGCGAAGAAATCCCACTCGCGTATGACCTTGCCCGCCAGGTCCTGGTGCGTCTTGCGAATCCCGGAATCGAGAATGCCGATCACCGCCGAGCCGTTGAAGCCGGCGCCGAGGTGATCGTACGCCTCCAGCCAGTCAATGTCCGCGTCCACCTTACCGGTGTTGGCGACGAACGCCCCGGTGCTGTTGTTGAGGGTACCGTCGTTGTGGAGATCCCACTTGTAGCCGAAGTAGGTATCGTTCGGCGCGTCGCAGGTGCCCGTCTCGCACGTCACCCCGAAGGTATAGATGTAGTCCGGCTCGGCGAACTCCACGTTCGGATTCCTGGAGAGCGCATTCACGAGCGCCCACTCCTGCCCCTCAGGTACCTTGAGGAGTTGGATCCGCAGAACGCTCTCGCGCTCGATGCTCGCACCATGGGCGGCCGCGATCTGCGCCGCGTTGGCTCCCGTCTTGAAGCGCACGAGCAGTCGCCCCGGCACGAAGTCCGCGGCGGCCGACGGCAAGACTGCGGCGGAGGTCAGGTCGGCGTCGGCCGGCGCGAGCGGCTCGCCAGCGTCGTGACATGCGGCGAGGACGAGAGCGCCTGCGGCAAAGAGAGCGATCCGCTTCATTCTTCTTCTCCTGTGGGTGGGGATCGCGCCGGAACGTCCGGCGGTGGATGGGTCCGTGGAGAAGCAAGGAGAGGACCGGGGGAGGGATTGTCCACGAACATCTTACACCGTCGATACTTACAAGAATTCGCCCTATACTCGTCTCCGCCAGCTGCCGACTCACTCGGGTGCAGAAAAAACGGCTCACCGCACCAGAATGGTGCGGTGAGCCATCGTGCATCTGGCCCGGAGAGGCGCCCTCAGGTCAGTAGGTGCTCCCGTCCTTGTACAGCAGCCGGTTGGGCGTGCCAGTGGGATTGCCGGTGATCTTGTTGGCGGTCGCCGCGTTGGTGATGTAGCTCGCCACACTCGAGGAGGAGATGTTGCCGTGACGCGCCTTGACCAGCGCCGCCATGCCGGCCACGTGCGGAGAGGCCATCGAGGTCCCACTGATCGTGTTCGTCGCGCTGTTGCTCGTATGCCACGCCGAGGTAATGCTCGAGCCCGGGGCGTAGATGTTGACGCAGCTCCCGTAGTTCGAGTACGAGGCCTTGGCGTCTGAGGAGGTCGAGGCAGCCACCGTGTACGCCGCGGATGCGCTGGCTGGGGAAACGTTGCAGGCGTTCTGGTTCTCGTTCCCCGCCGCCACCGCCACGAACACCCCCGAGTTGGCAAGGTTATTCACCGCAGTGTTCAGCGAGGAGGAGAGACCGCCACCGAGCGACATGTTGGCGACCGCCGGGTTGACACGGTTGACGCGCAGCCAGTCTATCGCCGCGATGATGCCGGAGGTCGAGCCGGAGCCCGAGCAGTTGAGCACCCGCAGCCCACGCAGGCGGACGCTCTTCGCGACACCATGAGTGGAACTGCCTACCGTGCCGGCTACGTGCGTGCCGTGGCCGTTGCAGTCCTGGCCGTTGCCGCCGAAGGCGTCGTAGACATTCGCCGCGCGCCCACCGAAGTCATTGTGCGCCGTACGGATGCCCGTATCGATGATGTAAGCGTACACGGACGAGCCGGTGTAGGCATAGGTGTAGCTCCTACTCAGCGGGAGGTTGCGCTGGTCGATCCGGTCCAACCCCCAGGTCGGATTGCTCTGTGTCGCCGCAGTGGTATAGACCTGATCCTGCTCGATGTAATCCACCAGCGGGTTGCGCGCGAGCGCGTTGACCTGGCCTGCGTTCAGCGTCGCTGCGAAAGCGTTCAGCGCCGCCTCGTATACGAAGCGCGGATTCGCACCCGCCGCGGCGGCAATGGCGCGCGGATTTGCGCCTTCCTTCAGCACCACGATGTACGAGTCCTCGATGGCCTGACCGCCAGCCGAGAATGCGGGTGCCGCTGCCTCGTCGGGCGCGACCGGACTGACCCTGTCATCGGCGCAGGAGGCGAGAACCGCAGCAAGGAAACCAATGAAGGAGATTCGAAGCAGGCGCATGGTTACCTTTCGCAGCAAGTGGGTTGACTATGGCGTTTCCTCTTCACCGCAACGTCCTCGTTGGCTGTTCCAGGCCGACCCGGGAAGCAGCGTTCCTCCTTTCCGTCCAGGGGTTGCGAAGCCCCCGCGGGCACCTGCCAGCGGGGGCTACAAGGGTCATCAGTAGTTCGTGAAGAGCAGGTGGTTGTTGGCCGTCTTCGAGCTGGTCACGATGCCCTTCGTGGTCAGCGCGTAGAGTGCATCACGAACCTGCTGCGCCGTGTGGCCCGAGTTGCTCTGAAGGTGGAGAGCGGCCACGCCCGCCACGTGCGGCGCCGCCATCGAGGTGCCGCTGATCGTGTTCGTCGCCGTGTTGCTGGTGTGCCACGCCGAGGTGATGCTCGCACCGGGCGCGAAGAAGTCCACGCAGTTCCCGTAGTTCGACCACGAGGTTTTGGCATCGGTGTTCGTCGTCGCGCCGATCGTCATCGCCTCGGTTACGCGCGCGGGCGAGTACTTGCAGGCATCCTGCTCGCGCCCGCCCTGGTTCCCGTTGCCGGCCGCGATCGCGGTCGCGACGCCGGCCGCGATCATCCGCCTGGCCGCGTCATCGACAGAGCTGTTCGCGCCGCCGCCCAGCGAAAGGTTCGCCACCGCGGGCACCGAGGGACTGGCCTTCTTCTGCGCGGTCACGTAATCCATGCCCGCGATCACACCGCTCCAGGACCCGGAGCCGCCGCAGTCGAGGACGCGCACCGCCACCAGCGTGACGCTCTTCGCCACCCCATACGTGCTACCTCCCACCGTCCCGGCCACGTGCGTGCCATGGCCGTTGCAGTCCTCCCCGTTGCCGCCGAAGCTATCATGGCCGATGATGGCGCGCCCACCGAAGTCATTGTGCGCCGTCCGGATACCGGTATCGATGATGTAGGCGCGGACGCCATTGCCCGTGTTGGTATAGGTATAGGTGCCGCTCAGCGGCCGGCTGCGCTGGTCGATGCGGTCCAGGCCCCAGGTCGCGTTGCTCTGCGTGGTCGAGATCCGCGCAACGCCATCCGGCTCCACCCGCGCTACGCGCGCGTCGCGCAGCAGCCCGCTCCGCGCGGCATCCGACATGGCGCCGGCGAAGCCGTTCAGCACGTGCGTATACACGTAATCGGGCTGGACCCCGTGAGCCCCCGCGACCGCGGCCGGGCTCGCACCCTCTCGCAGCGTGACGATGAACCGGCCGGGAATCACTTCCGAGGAAGCCGCACGGCTGAACGACGAGCCGATATCCTCTTCGGACGGAGAAAAGGGCTGGTGCGAATCCTGGCAGGCTACCAGCGCCAGGGGGAGCAGGAGAGCGAGGCTGCGCTTCATACGACCTTCCTGTGGTGGAGTGGTGTACTCGGGTGCGCCGGACGCCCGTCCGGTACGGTCGCATGGTTCTGCACCTCCTGCACCAACACCGCACAAAACGTAAGTGGCTGCTTGGCAATCACTTGGGTTTCTCCACCGAGCCGCCTTGCCGATGCGTTCCAGTGCATCTGCATACGCGCTGCTCCAAAATGGTGCAACGCCACAGCTCGCTGTCGCTTGACACTATGCACCCCTCCGCCTACGCTGTGGCGGTTCTCATCCCCTCCATAACGCATCGTCGGGAGCCCGAATATGTCCTTCGATCGCCAGGACGCGCTGGATTACCACAGCCGCGGCAGGCGCGGCAAGATCGCGGTGGTGCCCACCAAGCCCGCGCTCACACAGCGCGACCTCTCGCTCGCCTACTCGCCGGGGGTGG
>JACDHR010000388.1 GCA_013820915.1 Gemmatimonadota bacterium | reverse complement strand
CCAGGCAATGCGGAGGGGGCTCTGAGATCGAAGAAGAAAAAAGCCCCGCCGTAAATTACGGCGGGGCTTCATCTTACGGCAATGCGCTCGACAGGATTCGAACCTGTGACCTTTGGCTCCGGAGGCGGACGGCGCGTGCTTGTCACTGCTCAGGAGCGCTGATTCTGCGCGGTTTTCTCGCTCCGATCGCTCGCCAATGATGGCCAATGCTGCCCAGTTCTGTCACTATTCCTGGCACTGCCGGTTCCCTGCCCTGCCAGAGCCGCGGAATCTCGTCGAGCCTGCATCTGGAGAAGAGGTATCTCCCTTATTGCTTGCTGCGCCGATCTGCGCAGCCTCAGGCGCTCCCGACGTGCAACTGTGTTTCCCAGAAAGCTGCCACTCGTGCGCAGGAGGTGCCCGTCGTCCCACCGGTGCCCCGCAGTGTGCCACTTCGTCTCAGTAGCGGCGGTACCACACGGGGCGCCAGAGCGGCGTAAGTCGAAGCTAAACGGATCGTTCGCCACGGCCGATGGTGTCCTCCTGGTTCGGGCGCGCGCCTTGCAAGTCCGAGAACGTTTAGCTCCGCTGCTGTACCCCGCCTTCAACCCACGCCCAACCATGCGCCCGAAGCCCTCCGTTGCCGATGTCACCGACGACATTCTGCATTCCATCCTCGCCACCCCCAAGCGCCAGCGTCGCCTCCGAAGTAAGACCTTTTGGGAGAAGTTCGGCTTCAAGATGCGAACGCGAGAGCGGGTCGAGCAGGTGAAGATGGCGCTTCAGCAGCGCGCGCTGATCGTGAACCTGCCAGAAGAGACGTTTGGCACCGAAGACAAGGATGAATGGCTGATCCTCTCCCATGTGCGACCGGAGCCGCCTGCGATCGCGACGGAAGAGGGTGCCGAAACGCCGACACCGCAGGAGGAGTGGTTTGCGCTAATGGAGCAGCGCGCCTTCGAGAGTGAGCGGGAAGTCGAATACTACTTCATCATTCCGCTCTTCGAGCAGCTCGGCTACGAAGAAGACGACTTCGCTGTGGGCTACCCCGTGCAGATGTACGAAGGAGTCAAGCGCGTGAACAAGGAAGCCGATCTCGTGCTGTTCAACGGTCCCGGGCGCACAAAGGAGGATGCCATTCTCATTGTGGAGGCAAAGAAAACCGAGCGGATGCTGACCGAGGATTCGGTTGGGCAGGCTCGCGCCTATGCGCTCTGGTTGGTGACGCCCTACTATATGGTGACCAACGGGCAGGAGATCCGCGTCTACCTCTTCCGCGGTGCGGTGCAACCGGACGTGCTCCTGATGTCGTTCCGCCGCTCCGAGCTGCGCGCCCATTGGCCGGCGCTCTACAAGACGCTCCACAAGGCGGCGGTTGTCGAGTACAACCGCAAGCTGATGCAGCTTCTGGGGCAGCCCGGCATGGGTTAGCGGGCTGCCCCTTCCACTGCCCCCGTCCTCAGTCTACCCGCTCCAGTTGCTGGTGTCGCCGGTGCGGCGGTCGTTCTGCCGCTCCATCGCCTTGCGCAGCTTCTCGGCGAGCGCGTCCAGGTCCCGGCCGGGCCGGGTGAGCTTGCGCTGCACCGCCTCCGCGATCGCCTCCGGGCTCATTCCTTCGGTGGCGTGCACCACGATGGCGCCGCTCTCCACCCGGTTGTCCTCGCGGATGGTGATGGTGATCGGCGCGGCCGCTGTAACCGGCGCGTGCAGCGTCGGCGCGTAGTGGTCGCGCTCGGGCGCGCGGATCTCTTCCAGAGAGCGCACGCCGCTGCGAAGCTCCCCGGCGGATTTCTTCGCTGCCTGGCCGGTCTGCTGCAGAGCTTCCTCGGTGCCGGTGAGCGCGTCGTCCAGCTCGCGCGCCTTCTGTCGGATGTCCTCGAGGCTGCGCGCGGCCGTGCGTGCGCCGGCTTCCAACTCGCGGCCGTCAATGCCGAGGCGCAACACGGTACCGCTCGATAATTCACTCATGGGGGGTCTTCCTGTCGGCGCGGGAGCCATCAGTGGAGGGGTCAAACGAAGAGGGGCGACTCCGGAGTGGAGTCGCCCCTCTGGGCATCAAGGTCGGTTAGAACGGGTATAACCGTTTCAAGCAGCAGCCGGGCGTTTCAAAATCACCGTCAGGCTGCGGGGGGTGGCGGCGGCATCCTGCAGCACGTCCTCGGTACCCTGCTCGCCGTGGTACTCGCTGTGAGGTTGCAATCGGCCGCTGGGATCGCGCCAGATCACGAACAGGCGCCCGATCGGCTCACCTCGCGTGCGGATGCGCTCGAGCTGCGCCAGGCGGCGGGAGAGGTGCAGCAGGCTCATCGGTGGTGCGTGCAGTGACGACGCAGGGGGTAGCGCCGCCCCTTCTGAATACGCCAGAAGAGGCGCAGCGCCATCTCGGTTCGCTTCTCCACCGTCCATCCGCGCGCCTCGCGATGCAGGACGTTGAGCGCATCGAACAGTTTGCCCATCAGCATCACGGTCGGGAAATGCGGCGCGTGGAAGGCGTAATATTGGGTACCGCGGTAGACGTAGCACCCGGCCGGGCTGGAATCTGGTTTGAACTCGATGTCCTCCGCCTGGGGCAGCGTGCCGGGCTCCCCCCCACGAGCGGGATACGTCCACGTGCGCGCCACGCCTTCAATCGCCCGCAGCGCCCGGTAGTAACCAGGGACCGGCTCCGGCGGAGCGGATGGCCGCGGCGGTGGGGGCGGCGGTGCGGCCATCCGCACGTGCGCTTCGAGCTTTCGCAGCCGTTGCTCCAGGGCCCGCCGGTTCATTCTGCCGCTGCCGAGTTCATGCTCTCGTCCATCTGGAAGAGCGCGGCGCGGACCTTCGCGGCTATGTCGTTGTCGCCTGTGGGCGCCTCGAGCGCCTGAATCCGTGCCTCCAACTCGCGCATCATCTCCCCCTGTTGGAAGAGCTCGAGTCCCACGCGCAGCAGAGAGCCGGTCGTCTGGGCCCGCTGCACGCTGTTGGGTTGGCGGAGCACCTCCTCGAGGGAGTAGCGCAGCAGCGCCTGCAGTCCCTTGGGCGACTCGACGTTGACCGGCGGCGGCTCGGCAGACGGCACCGCCTGGCGGTTGCGGCCGCCGAGCCGCCGGGCTTCGCGCGCCTTGCCGCGGTTGCGCGGGTCGTGGGACCAGCAGCGATCGCTGTCATGCAGCGTCGGCATCTGGCAGGGTCCACCTTGCGCGTTGCGTTCGATGCAGTTGGCCACAGCTCCCTCCTTACGCGGCGGCCGGCCCGTCGCCCTCGGCGGGCACGGCGGGCACGGCGGCCGGCGGGGGATCCCCTGCCGGCGTCTCCTCCTGCTTGGGTGGAGGCGCCTTGTCGGTGGCGACATCGAGCATCCGCTCCGCTTCCGCCACCAGGTCCCCCACCGGATCGCGCACGTCGCCCTCCCGGCGCTTCGTGGTGTCCTCCTCGTGGCGCGCCAGCCAGGTCTCGCCGTCGCGCGCGACGCGCAGATCCGCGACCTCCGCAAGCATCTTCTCGGCCTCCTGAACGCTGCGGTAGACCTCCGCCACGGCCTGGTCGATCTCCTCAAGCTCGGCAACCTCGTCGGGGTGGATCCGCCGCTTCGCCATGTCGAGGAACATGTCTCGGCGCTGCGCGTCCAGGCCAACGAGGTAGGGCGGGGCGGTGGCGATCGCCGCGGCGAGCATGCGGTCCCCCGCGTAGGCGGAGAGGAAGCTCGTACGCTCCGACGCCGGCAGGCGCGCCACGTGGTCCCGAACCGATGCCATCAGGAGGATCTCGTGCTGCGAGCTCGGCACCGCGAAGAGCCGGTCGAAGAGCTGGCCAATCTCGCGCTTGCGCTCCGTGGCCACGAAGATCGCGTGCTGCCCGTCGATGACGGTGGCGACGTGCCGGCGGTACAGAAGCGCCCTTTCTTTGATCTTCTTCGCCGCGCCGACCGTCGAGATGTCCGGGTCTTTTCGAACCGTGGCGGCGAACTCATCCAGCTTGCCCACGCTCGAGATCAGCTCCTCGATGTAGCTGCGCGCGGTTACAGTCGCCTTGCTCTCTCC
>JACDHR010000387.1 GCA_013820915.1 Gemmatimonadota bacterium | reverse complement strand
CACTCCGCGTAAATCTCGGCGCCGTCGTTGGGAAAGACCCAGCGTCCGAAGAGGGAGAGGATCTGATCCGGCCCCTCCTGGCCGGTGTACCGCCCGGACTGGGTGACCACGTCGAAGAGCCGCAGGGGAACCCTCCCCGCACCCGAGACGGGAGCGTAGACCGCGCGCGCCACGCCCAGGGTCAGGTTGGGCTCGAAGGCGGGGCGGAAGGTCGCGGCGAGGGCGCTGAGGGAGCGGGTGTCGTTGTCCGGGATCGTGTCGAAGAACTCGGACTCGGTGAGCGCTCCCACCATCCATCGCGCCTCGAAGGCGCCGAGGCGGGTGCGGATCGGATCCGAGGTGCGGAGGAAGAGGTGGGGGATGCCGGGTGCGTTGTTGCTCATCACGATCGCGTTGCGGATCCCCGGCCCCCACCACTGGCCCTCGCTCGCGGCGCCGAGCGCGACCGGTCCCGCATCGATCCAGAGGGCGCTGTGGCCGAGGCTGACGCTGGTGAGCGCCCCGTCGCCGAAGCGCTGCGGCAGGTCCGCGGATTCGTTCCCCCCGAGGCCGGTGTGCCAGGGAGAGGATTGAGGGTGGCGCTGCGGAGTCGGCACTTCGGGCGTCCGGTACCGGCTGTTCGCCTGGAAGCGGAAGTGCGGCGCGAGGAGGAGAGATGCCCGCCCGTACTCCGCGTGCACACCGGTGGTCAGCTGCGTGTTCAAACCCCGTCCCCCCCACATTCCGTCCTCGTTCCGTGAGAAGGGAATGTCGGTGTTGATCACCGAGCGCAGCTCCGGCAGCAGCAGCGTCCAGCGCAGCGGGGCGCTACCCTGCGCGATCGGCGCAATCTGCGACGAGGAGGAGCGGATCAGGAATCCTTCCGTCGGTGCCCAGCCGAGGATCTGCGCCACCCGATCCCGATCCTCGGCCACGCTCCCGAACGTCCTCAGCGGGGAGAGATCCGGAATCCCCTCAGGAAGCCGGGGGCCGAGATGGGGAAGAGGAGCGATCGTATCCGCAATCGGGGTGAGCCGCATCGTCGCGCCGCCGTGCAGCGCCGCGGAGGGTGGCACGACGACATTCGGCGTCTGCGCCGGGAGCGGAACCACCAACCCGCCCAGCAGGCCGAGCAGGAGAGCGCCAGGAATCAGCTTTCGTACTAGCATTCAGCAACGTGTAGCAAGTCGTCGTCAGCAAGTCACGCCATGGATCGTTACGGCTGGAAGAGCCGTTCCGCACTGGACAACGGCGGGCCGACAGGATAACATCCTTCCGCTCATAAGTCTATGTTTCGGCGCTCTTTCGATGGCTCGCGCGGCCCGCTTTCCGAGCGGCGGGAGGCGGACCGCGACCGCGAGAGAGGCGATTCACGACCCGTGTCGGGACGTTCAGGACGGGAGAAGAGATAGGTCGTGCCAGTGCAGAAATCTACGTGGTTCGCGCCCCTACACCGGGCATTGCTCGGGGTCGCCTGGGGCGGTGCGGCGGCGCTCCTGCTGACGCCGGTCTCGCTCGCGGCGCAAGCCATTCCGCAGGTGGGCGGGCGCAACGAGGTGTTCGTGGGCAGCGAGATCGAGAACTACCTGCGCCTCCTTCAGATCGACGGTAAGGGCGACCTGTATCCCTGGTCGGTGCGCAGCTTCTCCGCGGCGGAGGTGGAGCGGCTCCTCCCGCGCGATGCGGCGCACCCCTGGGCCGGACGCTACGATCTGCAGCCAGACACGAGCGGCGGTTTTCGCCTGGAGATGATCCGGCCGAGGGGGCAGCTCATCTACAACTCCGCCTTCCCCCAGGGCGCGAACGACGGACCGATCTGGGCCGGGCGCGGCCTTACCACCGCCGTACAGGCGGGCTTCTCTGCCCGCTACGGTGCCCTGTCGCTGACCGTCGCTCCGGTCGTATTCCGCGCGGAGAACGCCGCCTTCGAGCTCGCCCCCACCGGCTACGACGGTCTGCGCAGCTACGGGGACAGCCGCATGCCCGACCACATCGACCTGCCGCAGCGCTTCGGCGACGCAGGCTTCACGCGGGTCGATCCCGGTCAGAGCACGCTCCGGCTAGACCTTCCGGTGGTGGCGGCCGGCATCTCCACCGCGAATCAGCACTGGGGCCCGGCGAGCGAGCACCCGATCCTGCTGGGCAACAACGCGCCGGGCTACCTGCACGGCTTCCTGGGCACCTCCGCTCCGCTCGATGTGTGGATCGGTCGGGTGCATGGTCGCATGGTGTGGGGCCGGCTCGAGCAGTCGGACTATTCGCCGGTCGAGAGTGCCGAAAGCCGGCGCTTCATGTCCGGGGTGGTGGGGGTGTTCACGCCGCGTGGCGTGCCCGGCCTGGAGATCGGAGCCGCCCGCTTCTTCCACGAGGAGTGGCCGGAGGAGGGGATCTCGTTCGACGACTTCCTCAAGCCGATCGAAGGCATCTGGAAGGGAAATCTCGGCGATTCGAATGTGCTGCCGGAGGATTCGAAGTCGAACCGGGACAATCAGCTTGCCTCGGCGTTCTTCCGCTGGGTCTTCCCGAGGAGCGGCGCCGAGGTCTATGGGGAGTTCGGGCGTGAGGACCACAGCTGGGACCTGCGCGACTTCCTCCTGGAGCCGGACCACTCCGGCGGCTACATGCTGGGTCTGCGCAAGCGGTGGGGGCGCTCGGAGCGGGAGTTCGTCGCGCTGCGGGGCGAGCTGCTCAACCTGCAGGTCTCGCACATCGCCCGTGTGCGCAACCAGTGGCCCTTCTACGTGCACGGCTGGACCCGGCAGGGACACACGCATCGCGGTCAGATCCTCGGCTCGGCCGCCGGCTACGGAGGAGCGGCCTCGATCCTCGCCGCGGATTACTACCACACGCGCGGCCGCTGGACCGCAGCGTGGACCCGCAGCGTGCGGCAGGATCGCGGGTCGCCCTGGGGCACCGACGTTCCCGATCTGCAGGGGCTGGACGTGATCCATTCGCTGGGAGTCGAGAGCCTCTTCTTCCTCGGGCGCTTCGACGTGACGGCGGGTCTCACCGGCGGTTACAACCTGAATCGCAACTTCGGGCCGGATGCCTTCAACCTCAACGCTGTCCTGGGTGTGCGTGCGGGGCTGTGAGCGTGTGATTCCGTTCAGAGCTGCAGTGAGCGTATCGGCCGAAGAACGCGCGAGCCACGAGAGCGCATGAGAAAAACCATTCTGGTCACCGGCGGAGCCGGATTCATCGGATCCGCCCTCATCAGGCATCTGCTTTCGCGGACCGAGCACGCGGTCGTCAACGTCGACAAGCTCACCTACGCGGGAAATCTGGACTCTCTCGAGCCTGTCCTCTCCGATCCCCGCTATACGCACGAGAAGGTCGACATCTGCGATGCGGAGGAGGTTGCCCGCATCTTCGGCCGCTACCGGCCGGATGCGGTGATGCACCTGGCGGCCGAGTCCCATGTGGATCGCTCGATCGATGGCGCGGCGGCTTTCATCCACACCAACGTCGTGGGCACCTTCACGCTGCTGGAGGCCGCGCGGGCGCACTGGCTCGGCCTGGAGGGCGAGCAGCGGCGCGCCTTCCGCTTCCTGCACGTCTCCACCGACGAGGTCTACGGATCCCTCGGCGAGGAGGGGTACTTCACGGAGAGCACCCCCTACCAGCCGAACTCCCCCTACTCGGCGAGCAAGGCGGGATCGGACCACCTGGTGCGCGCCTGGCACCACACCTACGGGCTGCCGGTCCTCGTCACCAACTGCTCGAACAACTACGGACCCTACCAGTTCCCCGAGAAGCTGATCCCGGTCGTCATCCTCAACGCGCTCGCCGGCAAGCCGATCCCGGTGTACGGCAGGGGAGACAACCGGCGCGACTGGCTCTACGTGGACGACCACGTACGCGCGCTGCTCACCGTGCTGGAAGGTGGCGAGGTGGGCGAGACCTACAACATCGGCGGCAACAACGAGCGCAGCAACCTCGAGGTCGTCCACAGGATCTGCTCGCTCCTCGACGAGCTGCTCCCCGATTCCCGGGTGGCACGGCACAGCTCGCTGATCACCTT
>JACDHR010000082.1 GCA_013820915.1 Gemmatimonadota bacterium | reverse complement strand
TTGGAAAGATCGAGGGATGTCTCGATCTAGCTGTCCAGCCACTTCCGGTCGGTGGCGCGGATGCTCTCACAGGTAGAGGTCCGCTGCACCAGCTTCAGGATCAACCATCCGACAAGCAGGAACGGAATCGCTTTGATCAACAGCGCGAGCGTCCCGAACACAACGCCGATGGCGAGGCCGATCAGTGCCAGGACAAGAGTAAAGACGATCAGCCCCACGATCGCGAAGAGCAGAAGTCCTAAAAGCGTAGTGAACATGGTATCCTCGATGTAATCCGTGAAGAGTCAGTCGATCCACTCGATGCGGATCGAGTAGAGCGCTGAACGGCTGCGTTAAACATCGGAGTCCCGGAAGATCGGGTCGTCGTCCACGAGCGGGTCGTCGGGAGGGGGCGCCGGCGGATGAGCGAAGGTGCGGCGCGTGCCGGCCCGGGAGAGCACCACCGCTCCGAGCCCCGCCACCGTAACCGCCCAGATCACCGCATACGTAAAGAACTTGATCAGGGTGCCCACCCATCCCAGGAACGGCGCCATTCCCATCAGGTGCCCGATCAGAAGGGGAGCGTAAAGGATCACGATTCCCGTTCCCAGGTAGGCGTACGCGTTCCGGTGCCGCAGATCATACAGCCTCCGCTCCTCCGATGTGCGCTCGCCGATCGCGTGGGCGGCGGCGAGGAGCCCGAACATCGCCGCCGCGGCTACCGCGAGCGGGTACAGCGGGATCGCGACCAGCAGCAGCGGGATGCCGACAATGGACACGGCGAGCGCGACGATCAGAACCACAAAGGTCGGGATCACCAGGAACATCGCCGCCAGCCCCACCGCGCCGGAGCGCAGCGTAGAGGCCCTCAGCGTATCGCTCACCACGTCGAGGTACCGATATCCATAGAAGATGAGGGCGGCACCCGCCGCGGCAAGCACCACGGCGAAGACGAGGGTGGAGATGATCCCCGCCACCCCTCTGCCGATCCGCCCGAAGAAAGAGCCACCCCTGCGCTCGCTGCGCGCCTCGCGCCGTGCCTCGGCCGCGGTGGCGACGCCGGGGACCCGGTCGACGTTCCGCATCTCGCCGTCCACCGCGCCGCCCTGGTTGCGGAAGCGGCCGCCGGCCACAATGACGTCGCCGCGGATCCGGCCGGTCTCATAAAGCGTCAGGTTCCCGCCCACGACCACCGCATCGCCGCGGACATCGCCGCGCACCCGCAGGTTCCCACCGACCACCACCACGTCGCGTACGGACTCGCCCTCTTCAATGGTTCGGTTCCCGCCGAACACGCTGACGCGGTCGCCGTCGTCGCTCACGTCGAGCGATGCCGGCTCCTGTGTGCCGGGGATGTCAGGCTCTTCCGGCGCCTCGACCGCCTCGACCCGGGCCTCGGTCGCGGCCGTCGGCGGGGGCGTCTGAGCACTTGCCGCGGTGCTGGCGATTCCGAGTGCCAGTGCCAGCACCAGTGCCGGGAGAGGTGAGAACGTCGGCTTCAGCAGATCAGTGCGCATAGGTATTCGCCCACGTTGGGGTGCGAAGTGTACGGTACAGCGTCCAGGCGGAAACCGGGATCCCGACAGCCAGGAGCAGCGCGCCGCCCATAAGGATTTCGGTCGGCGTTGCGAGGAGCTGTTGGAGGAGCAGCCGTCCCCAGCCCATCGCCCCGCTCTCAATCCCCGCGACGACCGCCTGAACGAGCAGCGACCACCCGGCGTCGCGCATCCACGACGATCCGATCTGCCACAGCCCCATCGCG
Source organism: Gemmatimonadota bacterium (assembly GCA_013820915.1). Classification (GTDB taxonomy): domain Bacteria; phylum Gemmatimonadota; class Gemmatimonadetes; order Longimicrobiales; family Longimicrobiaceae; genus JACDHR01. The sequence goes on along the minus strand of JACDHR010000082.1, from coordinate 11,098 downwards.
GAAACGGTCGGCGTGGTCAGAATCCAGGCGAGCAGCGCGAGCATCGGAATCGCGGGTGCCAGTGAGAGCCCGAACAGGATCATCCACCCACGACGCGTGGAAGGGATCCACCGTTTCAGCCATGCGGGCAGCGCGGCCGGCTGATGCGCGATCCGCACCCGCGCCATTACCGCGTCACTGAACGCGGCAGACGGAGCGAAGCTGGGCAGCGCCGCCATCGTGGCGAAGAGTGTTCGATACGCCTCTACCTCCGCAGCGCAGGGCGCGCACACTTCGATATGAGCCGCGGCGGCCGCGAGATCGTCGGGCGGCAGCGCATCCTCCGCCACCAGCTCCATTGTCCAATCCGACAGGTGATCAGGCGAGTATGGCACGTGTTATCTCCCGGGGTTCACTCAACACTACGCGAGGAGTACACCAAAGGTTTCAGAGAACTCGGGTTCGTCTCTCATCGCAGGTGCGCCAGCGTTCCGCGCAGTTCGCTCCGCGCGCGGTGGATATATGTCTTCACCGTGCCGAGCGGCACCTCCATAATCTCGGAGATCTCCTCGTACGGCCGGCCCTCCACGTGCCGCAGCAGGATCGCGGTGCGGTACTCCGGCCGCAGGTCGCCGATGGCGAGCTCGAGTTCGGCGCCCAATTCCTTCGCTTCCACGTACTCCTCGGGGTTGGCGTCGCGCGACTGGATGGTGATCCTGCTGGCCTCCACCTCATCCGGTGTATCTGCATGGCGCGATCCATCGATGGAAACGGTGTCGAGCCGCTTTTTCCGCATCGAGTCGATCGTGAGGTTGTTCGCGATCTTGAAGATCCAGCTCGAGAATTTGTATTCGGGGTCGTACCGATCGATGTGGTTGAACATCTTCACGAACGTTTCCTGCGACAGATCCTCCGCCTGCTCGCGGTCGCGGACCATACGGTATACGAGCGAGAATACCGGCCGCTGATAGCGGCCGAGTAGCTCCCGGTATGCCGTCTCGCTTCCCGCCTGTGCGCGGGTAACGAGTTCGTGGTCCGTCGCTGGGGTCTGTTGCAACGTCGATTCGAGAGAGTGCGGGCTCGCGTGTTCTGATCGCCCTACGGGTGAAAGTCGAGAAAAGTTTCAGAGGGCGGGGACGTGGCGCGGCGATACGCAGCCGGAGGAGTCGCGAGGCTTGCCTGCCGCGTCGGGCGCCGGTAGCTTCCGCTACATTTTATTTCCCGATCGCCGGCTGCGCCATGACATCGACTCCCGCGCGAACTTCCGCGCTCCCGGCGCCCGAGGAGAAGGCGGCCCACGTCCGCCGCATGTTCACCTCGATCGCGCCGCGATACGATCTGCTCAACCACGTGCTCTCGCTCAACATCGACAAGGTGTGGCGGCGGCGCGCGGTGGACCGGCTGGACTGGGAGCGCGTGCCGGACGGCACCTACCTCGACAACTGCACGGGTACGCTCGACCTAGCCGTGGAGCTGGCGAAACGCTCCCATTTTCGCGGCCGTGTGGTGGGGAGCGACTTCACCTTCGCCATGCTCGCTCGAGGCACGGACAAGGTCGCGCGTCTCCCGATCGAGCCGCTCTGCGCCGACGCGCTGGCGCTTCCGCTGCCGGACGCCTCCTTTGACGGCGCGAGTGTCGGGTTCGGCGTGCGCAACCTCATGGATCTGGATGCGGGCCTGCGGGAGATGGCGCGCGTCCTCCGCCCCGGCGCGCGGCTCGTGGTGCTGGAGTTCACCACGCCGCGCTGGCAGCCGTTCCGGGCGCTGTATTTCTTTTACTTCATGAGAGTCCTCCCGCTGGTAGGGCGCATGATCTCGAGACACGGCTCCGCCTATAGCTACCTGCCGGAATCGGTGCTTCAGTTCCCGGAGCCGCCCGAGCTCGCCGCCAGGATGGAGGCCGCCGGCTTCCGCGGCGTCCAGTGGCGCACCCTCTCCGGCGGGATCGCCGCTTTGCACTGGGGGGTGCGGCGTTGACGGAGACGCTCTTCGCGCTGATCGCCACGGCGCTGCTCTTCGCGTTCATCATCTGCTGCACGGTGTCCGCCGCGCTGCAGGTGGTCGCCTGGTCGCGGCACGCGCGCAAGGGTGCACGCGTCTCCGTCCGTGCGTTCTGGAAACCGGAGGGTCACTTCGACGAGATCGGGATGCACCAGATCACCCTGGCGCGGCGCCTGCTGCTGGTCGGCGCCGTCGCGTACCTCAGCTTCGGTGCGCTGAACGTCGCCGCAATCGTACTCCGCTAATGAACGGCTTACTATGATATTCCAGAACCTGCGCGAATTCCTCGACCACCTGGACCGTACCGGAGAGCTGGTGCGCATCAGCCGCCCCGTCTCCGTAGATCTGGAGATGGCCGAGATCGCGGACCGAACGATGAAGCTGCCCGGCGGAGGGCCCGCCCTGCTCTTCGAGCGGCCGCTGCTCGTCAACGGCCGCGAGGCGGAGATGCCCGTGGCAATCAACGTGTTCGGCTCGTGGAGCCGGATCTCCGCCGCGCTCGGGGTCGAGGACCTCCAGGAGCATGCGGATCGCATCCAGGAGCTCGTCAAGCCGCAGGTTCCGAAGGGGCTCTGGGCGAAGGTGCAGATGCTCCCGAAGCTGGCGGAGCTGCGCAAGGTGCCGCCGCGCGCCTACCGCGGGAAGCCGCCCTGCCAGGAGATCGTGCTCCGCGAAGGCGAGTTCGACCTTACCCGGCTGCCGGTGCTGCGCACCTGGCCGCAGGACGGCGGGCCCTTCATCACGCTCCCGATGGTGATCACGAAGGATCCCGAGACCGGCGTGCAGAACATCGGGATGTACCGCATGCAGGTCTACGGACCGGATTCTACCGGCATGCACTGGCAGCGCCACAAGGGCGGTGCGGCCCACTACCGCGCATATAAGCGCAGCGGCGAAACGCGGATGCCGGTCGTCGTCGCCATCGGCGGCGACCCCGTCACGATGTACACGCCCACCGCGCCGCTGCCGCCGGGGATCGACGAATACCTGTTCGGCGGCTTCCTGCGCCGCGAGCCGGTCTATACCGCCAAAGCGCTGACGGTGGACCTGGACATCCCGGCCGAGGCGGAAATCGTGCTCGAGGGCTATGTAGACCCGCAGGAGCCGTTCTCCACCGAGGGCCCGTTCGGCGACCACACCGGGTTCTACACGCTGGAGGAGCCGTATCCCGTCTTCCACGTCACTACCGTGACGATGCGGAAAAACGCCGTCTACCCGGCCACCCTCGTCGGGCGACCACCCGTAGAGGACGTGTACCTCGGCGGCGCGACGGAGCGGATCTTTTTGCCGCTCGCGAAGCTGACCATGCCGGAGATCGTGAACTACCACATGCCGCCCGAGGGCGTGTTCCACAACCTGGTCTTCGTCGCAATTCGCAAGGAGTTCCCCGGGCACGCCTACAAGGTTATGAACGGGCTCTGGGGGATGGGGCTGATGTCGCTCGCCAAGGTGATCGTCGTGGTGGACGAGGGGATCGACGTGCAGAACACGCAGGAGGCATGGTGGTACGCGCTCGGGAACATCGACCCCGAGCGCGATGTACGCTTCACCCGCGGCCCCGTGGACGATCTGGACCACGCCTCGCAGAACCCCTCCTTCGGCAGTAAGATGGGGATCGACGGAACGCGGAAATGGCCGGAAGAGGGGTTCACCCGCCGCTGGCCGGACCTGATCGAGATGGACGAATCGATCAAGGGCAAGGTGGACAGCTACTGGAAGGAGCTGGGGATCGGGGAGCTACGGAGGTGAAACATGGACACATCCAAGCGCCAGCGCGACGTTTCGGTAAGGACGTTTCGGCGCGGCGAAGCGATTTCCGACGACCTGCGCGGCACCACACCGGCGGAGCGGGTCGGAATGATGTGGCAGCTTGCGCTCAACGCCTGGGCATTCATGGGGGGCGGCGATGTTGAACCCCGACTTCCGCGACATGTTGTCCGAGTTCTCCGACGCCGGGGTTGAGTACCTGCTCGTCGGGGCGTATGCGCTAGCCGTGCATGGCTTTCCACGTGCGACCGGGGACCTCGATCTATGGGTGCGCCCCGATTCGGTCAATGCCCGCCGCGTGCTCCACGCGCTGGTCCGCTTCGGTGCTCCGGTGGCCGACTTTACAGAGCAGGATCTGTCGACCCGCGGCACCGTGATACAGATCGGTGTCGTCCCGGGACGGATCGATGTGCTCACCGACATTGAGGGCGTCGAGTTCGCCGTAGCGTGGAAGTCACGCTTGGAAACGCAGATCGAGGGGATCACGGTGCCGGTTCTCGATCGGATTTGTTTATTGAAGAACAAGCGCGCCTGCGGGCGGCCCAAGGATATGATCGACGCGGCGTGGCTGGAGGAGCAGGGGGAATGACCGACCGCGTTCTTGAAGGCCAGACCCTGCACGGCCGCGGCCGGTGGATCGACTATTCCAACCTGGTCAAACTGCCGCACACTGTGTTCGCGCTCCCGTTCGCGCTGGTCGGGGCCACCATGGCTTCGTATCACGCGTCGGTAGAGGTGCGGGACCTCGTGCTGATCCTGCTCGCCTTCACCTCGGCACGCTTCGCGGCCATGGGGTTCAACCGGATCGTCGACCGCGCGATTGATGCGCGAAACCCGCGCACGCAGGGCCGCGAGATCCCGTCCGGTAAGCTCTCCACTCGCCAGGCGACGGTGGCGGTGGCGGTCGCCAGCGCGCTCTTCCTGCTGAGCGCGGGGCTACTCAACCCGCTCTGCCTGGCGCTCGCTCCCCTGGCGCTGGGGTGGGTGTTCTTCTACTCCTACACCAAGCGGTTCACGCGCTGGGCTCACCTGGTGCTCGGGTTCGCGCTCGCGATCGCGCCGGTGGGTGCCTACCTGGCCATCACCGGGCGCTGGAGCGAGCCCGCCGGCGCTCTGCTCACAATCGCGGGTGCGGTGCTCTGCTGGGTGGCCGGTTTCGATATCCTCTACTCGCTGCAGGACATGGAGTTCGACCGCCGGCAGGGGCTGCACTCCGTGCCCGCGGCGCTCGGCGCACGGGGAGCGCTCCGGGTATCCCGCGCACTGCACGCCACCGCCGCGGCGCTCTTCGTCCTCCTCGGCTTCCTCGTCGCCGAGTTCGGCGCACTCTACTTCGTGGGCGCGGCGCTGATCGCGGGGATGCTGCTCTACGAGCAGAGCCTGGTGGCGGAGAGTGATTTCTCCCGGATCGACGCGGCGTTCTTCAACGTGAACGGCGCGATCTCCGTCGTGTTCTTCGCGATCGTGCTCACGGAGCGCCTGCTTGCGGGGCCGCTCTCTTGAGGAGCGACCGCGATGCGCCCGTCACGCTCGGCATTACGGGCGCCTCGGGCGCGCCCTATGCGGTTCGGCTCCTGCGGGCGCTCAACGAATCCGCCACGGCCGTGCGCCTGATCGTCTCCGCGTACGGGTGGCGGCTGCTCCAGGAGGAATCCGGGATCGGCGGGCTGGACGAGCTGCGTGCCGCCACGGGAGACTGGTCGCGCGTGGAGTTCTACGAGTCGGGAGACCGGGGAGCTACGCCGGCCTCCGGCTCCGCCGCGTCGCGCGGAATGGTGATCTGTCCCTGCTCCATGGGTACGCTCGCTTCCGTGGCGGCCGGCACCTCACGCAACCTGGTCGAGCGCGCCGCGGACGTCGCGCTCAAGGAGCGCCGCCCGCTGATCATGGTACCGCGCGAGACGCCTCTTTCGCTGGTGCATCTGGAGAACATGACTCGTCTGACCCGTGCCGGCGCCACGATCCTCCCGGCTGCTCCCGGCTTCTACCATAAGCCGCAGTCGATCGCGGATCTCGTGGATTTCATTGCCGCCCGCGTGATGGACCACCTGAACATTCCGCACAGCGTTGGGCAACGCTGGAAGAGTGGGGAGGCGAAATGAAGGTAGGCATCATCTCCGATACGCATAATCTGCTGCGTCCCGAGGTGTTCACGCACTTCGAAGGGGTCGAGCACATCCTCCACGCGGGAGACGTGGGAGACGCGGATATCCTCGCGGCGCTACAGGCGATCGCGCCCGTGACGGCGGTATGGGGAAATACTGACGGGCGGCCATTGCTGCGGACGCTGCCGGAGGTGGCGCGCGTGGATCTCGGCGGCGTGGCCGTCGTCGTGGTGCACGGCCAGCAGTTCGGCTCTCCCACGCCGGAAAAGGTGGTAAAGGAGTACGCGGATGCCGGGCTGGTCGTCTTCGGCCACTCGCACCGGGCGGTGATTTGGGAGGTCGGTTCCACGCTGGCGGTCAACCCCGGAAGCGCGGGCCCGATCCGGTTTGAAGCCGCGCCGACGATCGCCGTCGCGCAGCTGGAGGACGGGCGCGCTTCCGCGCAGCTGATCACGCTGGCGGTGGCCTCGCGCTGAGTGCCGGCACCGCCGGTAGATCATCTCGGAGAGACCGCGGTATCGCCTCTCTCCGGGTGAATGTTCGGGTGGGTCGCCGCGTCGGGCGCCCGCCACTCTCATTCTGGAGGAGATCGATGAAACGTACGCTCGTGTGGGTGGGAGCGCTCGTCGTCGCGGCCGGTACGCCGGTGCAGGCACAGACGTTTTCAACGCAGGACCCGGTGCTCCAGCGCATCTGGACGGAGGGGATGGAGAACTCGCAGCTCTATCCGCTCGCGCAGACGCTCTTGGACTCGATCGGGCCCCGGCTTACCGGCACGCCGCAGCAGAGGGCGGCGCACGACTGGGCGGTCGCGAAGTATGCGCAGTGGGGGATCACCGCACGCAACGACCAGTACGGCAGCTGGGCGGGCTGGCGTCGCGGCGCCTCGCACATCGACCTCGTGGAGCCGCGGTTGAGCACGCTCGAGGGAACGATGCTCGCCTGGAGCCCCGGCACACAGGGACCGGTACACGGGCCGGTCGTGACACTCCCCGAGATCGCCGGCGCGGCCGAGTTCGAAGCGTGGCTGCCGCAGGCGCGAGGCCGCTTCGTGATGCTCTCCTTCCCGCAGCCGACCTGCCGCCCCGACGAGAACTGGGAGAAGTGGGCGACGCCGGATTCCTTCTCGCGCATGAGAACCGAGCGCGCCGCCGCGATGCAGGCGTGGAATGCACGGGTGCAGGCCACCGGCGTGGAGACGCGCGACCTGCCGCGGCGGTTGGAGCAGGCCGGCGCGCTGGGGGTCGTCACCTCCAACTGGTCCGGCGGTTGGGGTGTGAACAAGATCTTCAGCGCGCGCACGCAGCAGGTGCCTACTGTGGATCTGAGCTGTGAAGATTACGGGATGGTCTTTCGGCTCGCGCAGAACCGGCAGGGCCCGGTGATCCGTGTAAACGCGGACTCGGAGTTGCTCGGCGAGGTCCCCGCGTTCAACACCATCGCGGAAATCCCGGGGCGGAACCGTAACGAGTACGTGATCCTCTCCGCCCACTTCGACTCCTGGGACGGCGGCACCGGTGCCACGGACAACGGCACCGGTACGGTCGTGATGATGGAGGCGATGCGGATCCTGAAGTCGGTCTATCCGCAGCCGCGCCGCACCATCCTCGTGGGTCACTGGGGCGGCGAGGAGCACGGGCTGATTGGCTCGCGCGCTTTCGTCGCCGACAACCCCCGGATCGTGCGGGGCGCGCAGGTGGTGCTGAACCAGGACAACGGCACCGGCCGCATCAGCAATATCTCGATGCAAGGCTTCTCGCGAGCCGGCGAGTACTTCACGCGCTGGCTCTCTCGCGCGCCGCAGGAGATCAGCCGCCATGTGGCGTTGCAGCAGCCGGGTGTCCCCAGCGGTGGCGGCAGCGATCACGCGTCCTTCGTATGCGCGGGCGTGCCCGCTTTCGCGTTGAGCGCACTGAGTTGGGACTACGGCACTTACACCTGGCATACCAACCGCGATACCTTCGATAAGATCGTCTTCGACGATCTGCGCAACAACGCGGTGATGGTCGCGATGCTGGCCTACATGGCGGCCGAGGAACGTACCCGCGTCCCTCGGGATCGGCAGGACCCGCTCCCGGTCAACCCGCGCACGGGTGAGCGGATCGAGTGGCCCGCCTGCGTCGCGCCGTACCGCACACCCGCCGAGAGCCCGCGGATGTAGTGGCGGCCGGGGAGTTGCGCTGAAGAACGACGAAGCGGCGAGGGAGTCCCCTCGCCGCTTCGTTTACCGCTCGCGTAGGCGCAGCGCCAGTAGTCCGGGTGCGGGATTCGTGCTGGAGGGTTTCCACTCCTCCGTAGCGTTGTCATGGCGAAGACATTCCGCGCCTCCGAGCCGGAGCAGATTCTTCTCCTGCCGTACTCCTTCTTCTGACGCAAGTCACGTCGCCTCAATGATCCCTTCGGTTTGCATGCTCGTACACCCACCATTGTTCCGCATTGCGGGACCACTCCCCCGCCGCTTCGTCCATTACGGAATTGCAGGCTGCGGCGGCAGCTCCGTCTCCGTGCCTTCCGCTGGCGGATCCGGGAGCCGCAGCAGAGTGACGAGCACTACTTCCGGCGCGGCGCCGAAGCGAATGGGTATGAAGCTGTACCCGGTTCCGCAGGTCATGAGAAGCGTGTTGCCGTTGCTGCGGAACAGCCGCTCGGTGCGCGCGAGGTGCGCCAGTGCCAGCGTCTCGGTCTGCAGCGTCGCCAGGCGCGGGGTGCCCGGGATCTCCACCTGGCCGCAGAAGGTGTGGCCGGCGAGGATCAGCGGATACCGCTCCGCGGCGGCGCCGACGAGCGCTTCGGGAAGGTGGGAGAGGAGCACCGGGGTGGCGGCGCCGGGCGGCAGCGTTGCGAAGGCCTCCGCCTGCTCTAGGGCGCCGAGGCCGCCGAAGCCGGGGTCTACGCCGGCGATGAATGCGGTGTCGCCCCCCCGCGCGAAGGCCGCGACCCCGTTGCGAAGTACAGTGACGCCATGGCCGCGCAGCGTCATCTGGATCCGGCTCGCCAGCGTGTCCGAGCGCAGGTCGCGGTCGCCGAGCACGGCGACCGCCGCGCGCCCCTGCAGTGGGGCGAGTACGCGATCCAGCAGCCCCACGTTCTGCCCGACCGCGAGGTAGTCGCCGAGCAGAACGATGATATCCGGGTTCGCATCCACGGCGAGGCGGATCGCGGCCTCGGCAACGCGTCCGTTGTCATCCCAGAGGCCGAGTTGCAGGTCCGAGATCGCGGCGATGCGCATCCCGTCCCACCCGCGGGGAACTCCACGAAGCTCCAGCTCGGCCGGTACGAGCCGCAGGTTCTCCACGGCGGTGGCGCCGTAGAGCGAGTCCGGCGGCAGCGCGGCCCACGGGTCGGTGGGTGCCTCCATGGCGGGCGTCACCGGCTCGACCGCCGCGTCGCTGCCGCGGCGGCAGCCGGGGAGTGCGGTGAGCAGCAGCAGGGGCAATATAACCAGGGAGCGAGAGGTGCTCCGCATTCGGGCTCTCCACTGTACGGGTGATTCGCTGCGTCGATCGCAGCCGGAGGCGCCGGGCGCAACGCCCATGCCATCGGAGCGGCTCAGGCGCTCACGCGCAGTAGGCTCAGCTTGGTGGGAGGCAGAGTATGCTCCAACTCCTCCGGATGCATCCGGAACCAGCGCGCCAGGAGGAGAATCTCGTCTACCTGGTGCTTGGCCACCAGGGCCCCGCCCGGCTCCGGCTGGCCGAAATGCTTCCCGACGAGCCTCTGCAGGCGCCGAGTCTCCGCCTGCGAGCTCGGTGCCGGTACCCACGCCCGAACGGTGCCGCGGCGGATCAGGTACACGCGGTGGTCGCCTTCGGTGCCGGTGACCGAGTAGAGGAAGGTGAGGCCGTCGAGCGCCTCGCGCAGGCGCCCGAACTCGTCGCGCAGCACCTCCAGGCGGTGCGCACGGTCGCGCAGCTGCGCGGCGTACTCGAAGTCCCATCGCTCCGCGGCCCGCAGCATCCGCTCGTTCAGCCAGCGCAGCGGCTCGTCGGCGTCGCCATCGAGAAACGCGCGCGACAGCGCCACCCTCCGCAGGTACTCGTCCTCGGTGCAAAGCGCGGCGCACGGACCCGCGCAGCGCCCCACCGCCTGCCGGTGGCAGAGCGGCGTGCGGCCGAGGCCGAAGAGGTCCGCCTGATCCGCGAAGCGCATCGGTGTCGCGAGCGCGCAGTCGCGCAGCCCCAGCAGGTTGTTCAGCTCGCGCACCGCCTCTTCAATCCGGCGCCCGCCGCGGAAGGGACCGAAGTAGGTGGCCGCATCGTCGGACACCGCGTGGACGACGTAGAGCTTCGGCGCGGCGCCAGCGGAGAGCTTCAGGAACGAATACCGGCCGTCGCGCTTGTGCTGCACGTTGAAGCGCGGGCGGAATCGCTTGATCAGCTCCAGCTCCCGCAGCAGGGCCGCGAACTCGCTCGGCTCGTACTCCCACTCCAGCGCGCTCGCCTCCCGCAGGATCCGCAGCGCCTTCTCCCCGTCCTTCGCCCTGAAGTACGAGAGGAGGCGGGTGCGCACCTGCTTCGACTTGCCGATGTAGAGGATCTCGCCGCTCTCGCTCAGCATCCGGTACGTGCCCGGGCGGTTCAGCGCGGAAGCGCGGACCGTTACTCGCAGATCCGGGAGCGGGAAAGCGACGGCGGGTTCCGACACGGCGCAGCAGGGTACGGGAAGAAAAACCGAACCCGAAGATACATCCTCGTTCCCGCCGACGAAAGCAGTGGCTGCGCCGCCAAGAATACCGAGCACGTCTCCGGCCACTCGTGCTTCTTGCTCAGTGCTGGCAGCGCTCGCAGAAGAACGTCGACCGGCCGCCCTGCACGATGCGGATGATCCGCCCCGCACACGAGCGGCAGGGCTCCCCGGCCCGGTCATAGACGCGCAGGCGCTCGGCGAACGCCCCGCTCTCCCCGCGCGCGTCCCGGTAGTCGAGCAGGGTGGTGCCGCGGAACTCGATCGCCTCCTGAAGCACGTCGCGCACCGCGGCCCGGAGGCGCTCCGCCTCGGCGGCGGTGAGCGAGGAGGCGGGCCGCCGCGGGTCGATGGCCGCGCGGGAGAGCGCTTCGCTGGCATAGATATTCCCCACCCCCACCACGTGCCGCTGATCCATCAGCCACGTCTTCACCGCGACACGTGAGCGGACGAGGAGGCCGTGGAGCGTGCCTGCCGTGAACTCGCCGGACAGCGGCTCGACCCCCATCCGCCGCGCCCGCTCCTCCCAACTGCCGCCCGGGAAGCGCTGCATGCGCCCGAAG
>JACDHR010000386.1 GCA_013820915.1 Gemmatimonadota bacterium | reverse complement strand
ACGCGGGGATGATCATCACCTACCGGGTTCGGCCGCTGCCGAGGCTGCCGGTGACCTGGGTGACGGAGATCACGCACGTGGAGGAGCCGCACTTCTTCGTAGATGAGCAGCGGTTCGGTCCGTATCGGTTCTGGCATCACCAGCATCACTTCCGCGAGGTAGAAGGTGGAACCGAGATCCGCGACCTGATCCACTACGTTCTCCCTCTGGATCCCGCCGGACGCATGGTGCAGCGTTGGATGGTGGGTCCGCAGCTGCAGCGAATCTTCGAGTACCGGAGCCGGATACTGCGGGAGCGGTTCGGCACCCTCGGCGCCACGAATTCCGCCGCTGCACGCGCCGGCCGTCCTCAAGTTTCAGCGGCTACGGTCGATAGTAGATAAGATAAGGTGGCGCAGCGTCGTCCCTTCACCTGCAGCGAAGGGACTGGCGCGACCCGGAGAGGGTAGTTATACTGGTCGCCCTTCAACAAATCCATCGCCGATCCGCTGCCGGGGCCGTGTACTCCGGCGGTGGTGTTTCACCTCCATCTTCTTATAATCCGATGCCTCTCAAGACATCGCCGCTCGCGCCGTCCATCCTGGTGCTCGGGTTGCTGACCCTGGGTGCCTGCGCACCGAGCGCACGTGGGGTCCCGAGCGGGCCCACTCCCGTGGTTGTGGAGACGGAGAGCCTGGGAGACGGGCCGGAGATCGAGGAAGAGGAGGTCGTGGTAGTCGAGCGCGACCTGCTCGGCGGCGTCGCTTACGATCTCCCGGTCGAAGCCAACAGCTGGGTCGAGGCCGAGCTCGAGTATCTCGTGGGGCAGCGCTCCGCCGTGATCGGGCGTTGGCTGGAGCGCGGCGACTTCTACGAGGATTTCGTGAAGGGCGTGCTCACCACCAACGGGTTGCCTACCGACCTCTATCATCTCGCGATGATCGAGAGCGGGTTCATCCCGACCGCACGCAGTCGTGCCGGCGCGATGGGGATGTGGCAGTTCATGCCGGCGACGGGGCGCATGGAAGGGCTGCGGGTAGACAATGTGGTGGACGAGCGGATGGACCCCGTTCGCTCCACCTATGCCGCGGCCCAGCACCTCCGGATGCTGCACCGCCACCTGCGCGGCGACTGGGCGCTCGCCGCCGCTGCGTACAACGCCGGCGCCGGGCGCATCACGCGCGGCATGCAGGGCTACGGCGCGACCAACTTCTGGGATCTCGCCGTAATGGGAGACCTGGCGGACGAGACGAAGCATTATGTGCCGCGGCTCTACGCGGTGACGATCATCGCCCGCGACCGGAACCGCTTCGGCTTCGCGGAGCGGCGCGCGGGCGCCGACAGCTTTGCATACGACAGCGTTCACGTAGACCTCGCGACCCCGCTCTCCGTGGTGGCCGAGGTCGGCGGGCTGGCGACCGACGATCTGGTGCGGCTCAACCCGCACCTGCTGCAGCGGACGACGCCCGCGGGGAGCTACTGGGTGTGGGTGCCGGTCGGCACCGGCGCCTCGGTTCAGCAGGCCTACATGCAGTCTGATTTCCGGCGCGGCCAGGGTTACGGAAGCTACACCGTCCGTCGGGGCGACAACCTCGGCAAGCTGGCCGAGGCCTCCGGGGTTTCCGCCTCCCACATGCGCGAGATGAACCCGAAGACGAACTGGGAGAAGCTGGCGGTCGGTCACCGTCTGCGGCTTCCCGCCACTGCCGTGCGCACGCTCCAGGAGCGCCCCGTGCAGCGCGACGAGGTCAAAATCGCCGCAACCGAGAAGAAGGGGAGTACCTCGGTCGCGTCGTCGAAGGCGCGCTCCGGCGGTGCGTCCGGCTCCGGCAAGGCCACGGAGCACACCATCAAGAACGGCGAGACGCTATGGTCGATCTCACGGCGCTACGGCCTCAGCGTAAACGAGCTGCAGAAGGCCAACAAGCTTGCCGGTTCCACGATCGTGCCCGGCCGTACGCTGAAGATCCCGGGCGGGGCCGCCGCCGCGGCCCCTGCGGAGACGGTGCGGGCCGCCGCCGACGTGAGCGTCCAGGCCGCGAAAAAAGATGCCGTTTCGCTGGTAGAGCATGAAGTGAAGACGGGGGAAACGCTCTGGAGCATCGCCCGCGTGTACAGCTCCAGCGTCTCCGCCATCCAGGGTGCGAATCGGATCGGCGACGGGATGATCGTCCCCGGACAGAAGCTGCTGATCCCGCGCTGACGCGCTCGGGGCGGACGTGCCTGATGATCGTGCTGGAGCTCGGCCCGGAGCTATGGCTGTTCGACCAGTACAGCCATAGCCTGCTGTGCGGCACCCTGGCGCAGCACTGGGGCGCTCCACCGTTCGCGCCTGTGCCGCACGCGGTGCAAAGGGCGGCGGAGATCCACGATGGCGGGTGGCGAGAGTGGGATCGGTCGCCGCGTCTGGACCCGAAGACGGGGCACCCGCACCCGTACTCCGACATGCCGAGCGCGGACTACCTCGATCTCTGGGAGCGCGGGTTGGACGAAGCGTGGGCAGTGGGGGATGTGACGGGGCTGCTGGTCAGCCTTCACGCCATGCGGTTCTTCGGGCGGAAGACGCTTCCGGAGGAGCAAGCGTTCTTCGCCGCGCAGCGCGCCCGCGAGGCCGAGGCGCTCCGGCGGCTGGGCGGCCCCAGCGACGACCCCGACGCGCTGGCGGAGCCGTTCGCAACCTGGCATGCCTGGATGTTCTTCTGGGACGCGCTCTCTCTCTTCCTCTGCGAGCGGTGGAGCTCCCCCTGGAGTGTCCGCATCCCTGCCGCGTCGGAAGCGGGTACGGAGGTGCGTGCGGAACGCGCGGAAGATGCGGAGCCGCACACGCGGCTCACCGAAGTGTATGTAGATCCGTACCCGTTCGTCGGCGAAATCGCGCTGGAAGTGCCGGCCCGCGTGATCCCCGCCGCGCGCTACCGGACGCAGGCGGAGCTGGACGAAGCGATCCGCCATGCGGAGCTTCGTACCGTTCAGTGGAACCTCGTGCCGCCGCTACACCCTGCCCGCGGCCGGGGACCCCGCACGTGACACGCGGAGTACCAAGGGGTATTTCGCGAGTCACGGAAGCGGCTCCTCCTATTTTCATCCCTTTCGTGCTGATCGCTTTTCCGGTTTTACGATATGATCCCGCGGGTGCGGGGGAACGGCGGAAACTGTATCGAAGCCCGGTCTGAGACCGGGTTCCCACTAGCCAGGAACTGTCTGATATGGCGGAAAACCCACAGCCCGATGCGGAAGCGGCAGGAAGGGGAGATCGTCGGGGGAAAGACCGTCGCGGCGGTGACCGGCGCGATAATGAACGACGCACGCCGCCGCCCGCGTGGCGGCAACCCTGGGCATTGGTTGCCTACGGCATTCTCGGAACCCTGGTCGTCGTGATGTTCTTCAACCGGTCACGCCCGCCGGAGCCAGCTCCCGTGGGTGACGAGATCGTCACCACCGCTCCGCTCGCGCCGGCTGCCGTGGAGGTCGCGGGCCCGGCCTCCGACGGGGGAATAGAGGATGCCACCCGTGCCATCGACTACCAACGGCTTGTTGGCGAGGGCGAAGCAGCCAAAGGAAGGCTGGTCCGCGCCGAGCTCTTCTGTTCCTCCATCTCTCAGGTCTCGCTCCGTAGCGTCGACCGGGTGGAGGGCGCGATCGCGGAGCTGGCGGGGAGCGCAAACCGCGTCCCGGTCGCGGAGTGCCGGTGGGGCGCACGGCAGGGTGACGAGCCACGCGGCGACATGCACCTTCTGATCCCGCCGGATCTTGCCGACGCATTTGCGAACGCGCCGATCGTGGACGACGCGTTCGTCAGTCGACGCCACCTTCGGGGAGTGGTCGAGTGGATCGGTCGCTCCGAGGCGCTCTCGCTTCGTACGACCGGGGTGCTACGCCAGCTTCCCTAGCCGAATCGCGCCGCGGGTGTTCGGCGGCAGCGTGTGCTCATCGACCCGTGAGGTCGCCATCGCCATGGCCAGACGCCGCTTGATCTCCTTCTCGCTCATGGTAGTGACCGCGAAGGTGCCGGCCTCGACGCTGTTGAACGTCACGGTG
>JACDHR010000385.1 GCA_013820915.1 Gemmatimonadota bacterium | reverse complement strand
GGCCGGCGCAGCGTCAAGAACGTGTGCCTCTCCTACCTCGCGAGCCTGGCCGACGACGCCGCGGTCGAGCGCCTGGTCGCGCAATACCGCGGCGCCGACAACATGACCGATCAGATCGTGGCGCTGTCGTGCCTGTGCGACATCCCCGGTCCCGCCCGCGAGGAGGTCCTGGGGCACTTCCACCGGCGCTGGAAGGACGAGCCCAACGTGCTCGACAAGTGGTTCACCCTGCAGGCCACCTCGGACCTGGCCGACGTGCTCGAGCGCGTACGAGCGCTGACCCAGCACCCCGACTTCACCCTCGCCAATCCCAACCGCGCCCGCTCGCTCATCGGCGCCTTCGCCGCGGGCAACCCCAACGCGCTGCACCAGCCCTCCGGCGCCGGCTACCGCTTCCTGGCCGACCAGATCCAGTCCCTCGACGCGCTCAACCCCCAGGTCGCGAGCCGCATGGTCGACCCGCTGCTGCGCTGGCGCCGCTACGACCCCGCCCGCGGCGACCAGATGCGCGCCGAGCTCGCCCGCATCCTCTCCCGCGACACCCTCTCCCGCGACGTGCGCGAGAAGGTGTCGAAGGCGCTCGGGTAGCGCGGACCAGGGCTACCTCCGCCAGGGCGAGTCGGCGTACGGCGACAGGAGCCGCCATGCACATCCTGACCGCCAAGGATCTTGGTCACGTCATCCGTGAGCGCCGCAAGCACCTCGGTCTGGACCAGGGCGTCCTCGCCAAGCGAGCGGGCGTGAGTCGCCAGTGGGTCGTCGAGATCGAGCGTGGGAAGGCGCGCGCCGAGGTTGGCCTGGTGCTGCGGGTTCTGGGGGTGCTTGGTGTCGACCTCCTCGCGCGCAGCGAGCCATCGCCGCCGAGCCCTGCCGCGTCCCCGAGCGCGCTGATCGACATCGACGCGATCGTGGAACGAGGGAGAGATCGGTAGTGGGGAGTGAGCATCTGGAAGTCGTCCTCGACGGGTCCCGGTTGGGCCGTGTGGAGCGGCGAAGCGATGGCCGACTCCGTTTCGTCTACGAGGATTCCTCTCGGATGGCTGCGGCAGCGATTCCGCTCTCCATCTCCATGCCTTTGTCGGCCGCCGAGCATGGCCATGAGCATATCGAGCCCTTTCTCGATGGTCTTCTTCCTGATAGTGAAGAGGTGCGCAGAAGCTGGGGCAGGGACTTCCAGGTCTCGCACCGTAATCCCTATTCCCTGTTGGAGTACGTCGGAGAGGACTGCGCCGGTGCGGCGCAGTTCGTCCGTCCCGATCGACTCGAACAGATCTTGTCCGAGCAGCGCTGGGAGGTCGATTGGCTGACGATCGCAGAGGTCGCAGCGCGCCTCCGCAAACTGGATCAGAACGCCGCCTGCAGCGGAGGCCGCCGCCCGCGCGACGGCGCTCTCGGCTCTGGCCGAACGGACGCCGATCCTGCGGGTGCACCAGGAGGATCTCTGCCAAGCCTTGGGGATCCCACCAGGGAAGAAGTATGGCTCTCCTGCACCTTTAGTGGAAGCCTTCGGAACGGGATGCGGCGCGAAACGCCAATTTGAGCATCGTTCGAAGCGTTTCTGCCCTCGAGCCTTGATGCGCAAGGCGAGGACGCCAGACTGCGGGTCTCATCGTCCTCAACCCAGGCCCCACCTTGCGCACGACCACTGTACTCCGAGTCCTCCTCTCGATCCAAGACCTCGTGGTCCGCAACTTCCAGTTCGAGGCGACAGGCCTCCTCGTGGATGTGGCGCCCGGCTGGCAGATCGCCCGCTGCGGGGAATGCGGGACGAGGTGCCGAGCGGTTCACGACGCGCGAGAACGGCGCTGGCGGCACCACGACCTGGCCGGCATGACGCTGTACTTGCGCTACCGCATCCGCAGGGCCGACTGCCCTTCCTGCAAAACCGTGAAGACGGAGAAGGTCCCGTGGGCCGCGAACGGCGCGAACTTTACCTACGACTTCGAAGAGCGGGTCGCCTTCCTGGCTCAGCAGAGCAGCAAGACCGCTGTCGCAACGCTGCAGCGCACAGCTTGGCGTACTGTTGGGATGATCATCCGGCGGGTCGTTGCTCGCTCGCTTGAGACCGGCGGTGACCGACTTGACGACCTGCGGTTCATCGGCGTGGATGAACTCAGTTACAGGCGTCACCACGAGTACGTGACCGTGATCGTCGACCACGAACGAAGCCGCATCGTCTGGGCCTCCAAGGGCAAGAGCGCAGCGACGCTGAAGCGCTTCTTCGACGATCTGGGCCCCGAACGGTGCGAGAAACTCGAGGCTGTGACGCTGGATCTTTCCGCTGCGTACATCAAGGCTGTGTCGGAGGCCACCCCCGAAGCGAAGCTCATCTTCGACCGCTTCCACGTGCAACGACTCGCCCAGGATGCTCTCGACGACACCCGTCGCGACGAGGTCCGCGAGGCCGTGACCAAGGACCAGAAGAAGGCGCTCAAGAGCATGCGCTGGAAGCTGCAGAAGAGCGCGTGGAACCTGACCGACGCCGACATCCAAGATCTCGAAGAGCTCGAGCGCGTGAACTACCCCATCTTCCGGGCTCACATGCTCAAGGAGTCGCTGGTCAGCATCCTCGATGGGCGCCAGATCAACGTCGCAAGGCGCAGGCTGAAGAACTGGATTGCAGACGCAAGGAGCAGCAGCTTGGTGCACTTCGCACGTGTGGCGGCGACCATAGAAAAGCACCTGGACGGGGTCCTCGAATACGTCAGCAGCCGTCTGAGCAACGGGCGCACCGAGGGGCTCAATGGCAAGATCAGGACAATCACCCGCAGGTCCTTCGGCTTTCACAGCGCCAGCGCCTTGATTGCCATGATCTTCCTCTGCTGCGGTGGAGTACACGTCACGCCAGCGCACTCGGCGCCCTCAGGCTTCCACTAAGGGTGCAGGAGAGCCGAACTTCTCCAGGTCGATGTCCACCGTGTAGCGTCTGCCATCATTCACATAGCGCACTGACTGCTCGATCGCAGTTCGGCTGCCCCGCCCTGGCCGGAAGCCATGGCTGCCGTCATGGAAGGTGGGCTCGTAGAGAGGCTCCAGGATCTGGAGGACTGCCTGCTGCACCCAGCGATCGATGACGTTCGGAATCCCAAGACCCCGCTGCCCGCCGCCGGGCTTGGGGATCCACACCCGCCGGATGTCACCGGGGATGAAGGTTTCCGAGAGCAGAGCGTCACGAAGCATCGGGAGCAGCCGACCGGCGTGTTTCGCCACTAGCTGCACCGTCTGTCCGTCGACGCCCGGAGCCCCCTGGTTGCTCACGACTTTCTCGAGCGCCAGTGCCAGGTTCTCTGACGCTGCCACCCGTTCCAGCAGCCGACCGGCGTCGGTCGCTGGCGACGTAGCTGATTCCGCTTGTTGGCTCCCGTTCGCTGTATGCACCAGGGCCGCCTCCGTGGTGGATCCGTCCACCACATCCTCGTCCCCGTTCCCTTGCGGGCTATCGGCGAACACGAACTGGAGTTGCCAGGGTTTCGGCTGACTCATTCTGTCATCCCCTTCGCTCCACCGGCATTACTCGGCTTCGACACTACTACGGGATGATCCGACTTCTCCACGAGACATCGGTGGGTCGTTGTTTCCTCCTTCCCACCTACCCGGTCATCGGTGGCTCCAGGCGTGTGGCCGCAGTCAGCGTGGCTCCTTTCGAAGCCACGTCGCCGTCGAGCCTGCCATACCTTCCTGCGGGGTCTCGGGAGATCTCCCTGGGTAAGAACATCCGGCTTCCCGCCTTCGCCGTCTCCAATACCTCCAGACCCCGACTGGATATCGGGCGTCGCGTTGGGTGGCACGCTGACCCGGGTCTGTTCGGCCTTACGGAGCTTCGCTTTCGCTCGGCGCTGCGGTTCGTCTAGGGCTTCCATCCCACACGACCTCGCGGCGGCCTCGGGGGCCGTGGCATCCCGGATCGACACCGCGAGCGAGTGATCGCTCCCGGCTCCCCTTTCAGCCTCGTGCATTTGCCTTCGACTCATGGTTGCCTCCAGTAGGGCTCCATAGAGGACTCTCACCTCCATCCTGA
>JACDHR010000384.1 GCA_013820915.1 Gemmatimonadota bacterium | reverse complement strand
GCGCCGCGAACTGCACCGCGGACGGTACGTCCACGGAACCATTGGTCTCGACCTGCAGCACGAGCCGGTCGAAGTCGGTACGCTGGCCGACGCGCGTCTCCTCGACCAGGAAGTTTGCACGCCGAACGGGATTGTAGATCGCATCCACCCGCACCAGATCCGCGGGTGTACCCCGCGGGATCGGATGCTGCTCGGCAAGCACGAAGCCGCGGCCCTTGTTAACGTAGAGCTCCAGACGAAGCTCGCGGTTTTCCTGCAACTCGAGAATGTGATGGTCGGGGTTGACAACCGCAACCGCCGGATGCTCCCGGACGCTGCGTGCCGTCACCGAGCCCGGCCCGGTTGCGCGGAGCTCAAGGATGGCTTCGTCCACGTCCGCATCCATTCGCAGCACGAGCGCCTTCAGATTCTGCACAACCTGATGAACATCCTCCACCACACCCGGGATCGTCTGATGCTCATGGAGCACCCCATCCGTCCGAAAGGCCCACACCGCGGCTCCGCGCAAACTCGAGAGCAGAATACGCCGCATGGTGTTGCCCAACGTGTGACCAAACCCCCGCTCCAGCGGACGCAGCACTACCACTCCGTCCTGCTGCTGCTCGGGGATGTCCGGCATCTGAAGCCCGGTAAGATCCAATTCCACCATATCCCTCCGGAAGGTAAAAGCCCACCATTACTTGCTGTAGAGCTCGACGATCAACTGCTCCTGAACGGCCAGCGGAATGTCCGCTCGCGTAGGCCGCTCCACCATCCGGCCGGTGCGAGAGCCGTCATCCACCGCCAGCCACCCGACCTGAGAGGGGCGTGTCTTCGACTCCAGCGATGCCTGAACCGGGAGAATGTCTTTGCTCTTGGGTGCGATCCGCACCTCGTCTCCGGGCTGTACCTGATAGCTTGGGATGTCTACCAACCGGGCGTTGACATGCACGTGACGATGCCGTACGAGCTGCCGCGCCTCCTTGCGAGAGGAGCCAAAGCCCATGCGATAAACGATATTATCAAGCCGGCTCTCCAACCCGACCAGCAGGTTCTCACCCGTGACGCCCGGCTGGTGTGCGGCCTTCTCGAAGAGGTTGCGGAACGGCTTCTCGGAAACACCGTAAATCCGCTTCACCTTCTGCTTTTCACGGAGTTGGTTCGCGTATTCAGACGCCTTCCGGCGCCGCGCCGTCGCCGGGCCGTGCTGACCCGGTGCGTATGCGCGCCGCTCGATCGGGCACTTGTCGGTGAAGCACTTGGTGCCTTTGAGGAACAACTTCTGCCCTTCACGACGGCAGAGCCTGCAGACCGGACCTGTATAACGTCCCATAGACCGTACTCTCCTCTCTGAGGGGAAACTCTGCTTTTCGGCGTCTTCCCCCCGACGGTCTCGAAGGTTTACACCATTTCACATCCCGCAAAAGCCACTCCGGCTATTCGTTAACAGCGATCAGTCCCGCCGCTCCACCCCGCTGTGGGACGGTGGGGGACTGATAGCTGAGGACCGATAGCCGGCAGCGTACTTACACGCGGCGCTTCTTCGGCGGCCGGCAGCCGTTGTGCGGGATCGGGGTGATATCGCGGATCGAACGGATACCGAGGCCGGCAGCAGCGAGCGCCTGGATTGCGGACTCGCGGCCGGAGCCCGGGCCCTGCACCCGGACGTGAACCCGCTTCATCCCCATCCCGACGGCTTCCTTGGCCGCCTGTTCGGCGGCCAACGTTGCAGCAAACGGCGTCGACTTCTTCGAGCCCTTGAAGCCGGCCTTCCCGGCGCTACCCCACACCACGGCGTTGCCCGCCATGTCCGTAATGGTCACGATCGTATTGTTGAAGGTAGCCTGGATGAAGGCGATCCCCTCCGCATCCACGTTGCGCTTGGACTTCGGCCGCGCCGCCTGCTTCGGTCTTGCCATTGTATTCCCTTATCTTTGATTCGTGAGCCGCCACACCTGTGCAGCGGAGCCGTGAACGAGGACGCCCACAGCTCCACACCACAGCTGTGCGACACCCTACTTCTTGCCCGCCTTCTTCTTGCCGGCGATCGCGCGGCGCGGACCTTTTTTAGTGCGTGCATTCGTGTGCGTACGCTGGCCGCGCACCGGAAGCCCGCGGCGGTGACGTAGCCCGCGGTACGCGCCGATGTCCATCAACCGCTTGATGTTCCGGGCGACCTCGGACCGGAGCGCCCCCTCGACGCGGTACTGCGCATCGATGGTACGGCGGATGCTGTTGACTTCTTCATCCGAGAGCTGGTGCACCCGGCGACTCGGGTCCACCCCGGTCTCCGCGACGATTTTCCTCGCCGATGTACGCCCGATCCCGAAGATATACGTCAGCCCGATCTCAACCCGCTTCTCACGCGGGATATCAACGCCAGCAATACGAGCCATGGTCCCTCTCTCCTGATCCCGAAGGCGTGATTAACCTTGCCGCTGCTTATGGCGCGGGTTTTTCTTGCAGATGATGCGAACAACCCCGCGCCGCAGAACCACCTTGCAGTGCTCACAGATGGGCTTTACACTCGAGCGTACCTTCATTATCGCCTCGCCGTCTTGATTCGGAAAATAGCTTTCAAAGATACAGCCGGCATCTCACCAGCGCAAGCCCCCTACCCCCTACCGGGTGAGCACGCGCGGGCCGGCCCCGGTGACCGCCACCGTGTGCTCGAAGTGCGCGGAGACCCCACGGTCCGCCGTCACCACCGTCCACCGGTCCGCCAGGGTGCGCACGTTCGCGGTGCCCGCGTTCAGCATCGGCTCGATGGCGAGGACGAGCCCGGGCTGAAGTTTCATGCCGCGCCCGCGGCGGCCGAAGTTCGGCACCTGCGGCTCCTCGTGCGGCTCTCGGCCGATGCCGTGGCCAACGAGATCCCGCACGATCCCGAATCCTGCCTGCTCGGCGACCTCCTGGATCGCCGCACCGATGTCGCCGAGGCGGTTCGCCGGCTTCGCCTCTGCGATCCCGCTCTCCAGCGCCTGTACCGTCATCTCGAGTAGCCGCTCGATTTCAGGGGTGACTTCACCCACGGGGAGAGTGACGGCCGCATCGGCGAAGAAGCCGTTACGCTTGACACCGCAGTCCACGCTGAGAACGTCGCCTTCCACGAGCCGGCGGCGATCCGACGGGATCCCGTGCACGACCTCGTGGTTCACGCTGGTGCAGAGCGTCGCCGGAAATCCGTACAGCCCTTTAAAGGCGGGGGTGGCACCTTCGTAATCCCGAATGAAGCGTTCCGAGAACCGGTCGATCTCGCCGGTCGTGCGGCCTGGCCGAACCTCCGCGGGGAGGAGCCGGTAGAGTTCGGCGATGATTGCCCCCGCCTCGGCGATCATCCCGATCTCCTCCTCCGTCTTGAGGTAGATCACCGACCGATCCGCTGAACAAGCTCTGCCTGAACCTCTTCAATCGGACGATCTCCACGAACGTGCTCGATCGGCAGCCCTCGCTCAACGTAGAAGTCCACCAGCGGAGCAGTCGTTTCCCGATATACCGCCAGCCGGCGGCGGACCGTGTTCTCCCGATCGTCATCCCGCTGGACGAGGCGATCGACCACCGCCGCGGGGGGCGGGTTGAAGGAGAGGTGGTAGACTTTGCCGGTCTCCGGATCGGTTCGTCGCCCACTCATCCGCTGTACGATCACATCGTCGGCGACGTCAATCACCACGACCACGTCGAGATCCCGGCCCAGCTCCATCAGGATCTCGCTCAGTGCTTCGGCCTGGGGAATCGTGCGCGGGAAACCGTCGAAGATCGCGCCGTTCGCCGCCGCGGGTGCCGCGAGCGCATCCCGGACGAGCCCGAGGATGACCTCGTCCGGAACCAGCTCACCCGCGTCCATGAACCGCTTTGCGCTCTGCCCCAGCTCCGTCCCTTCGCGCACCGCATCGCGGAGGATGTCTCCCGTCGCGATCTTCGGCACTTCCAGGTGCTCCGCGAGTAGCGCGCCCTGCGTACCTTTGCCGGCGCCGGGAGCGCCCAGGAGGATCAGATGCATGCAAGTCTTCAGTTACCAGGTGCCAGCTGCCAGTCTGTTCACGA